>NZ_CALJ01000143.1 GCF_000308315.1 Legionella tunisiensis
AATCAATTGGCGGAAATCCAGGCGTTACTGTCCAATACCTGGATACGACAACCAATCTTTTTTGACCTGCGATTAAGCGAGCAGGAAAAGCAGTGCTTGTATTTATCCGCACAAGGTAAGGAGCTGAAAGAAATCGCAGCGTTTCTAAAGGTATCCATACGAAGAGTCACCCAGCATCGGCAATCTATTTTTCAAAAATTAGATTGTCGAAATATAACCAGTGCAATTATTGTTGGGCTGCGATTTGGGGTAATTAAAGCTGATAATTTATCGATAGAGGAATAGATTAGTTTGGTAAGTAAGGGTAGTGCGGTATCAAGGCTTGAATTTTGATTCTTGAATACAAAATTCAAGCCTTGAAAAACACAGTCTGAATTTAGGCTTAACCCAATAGAAGGCACTACTTACTTTAAATTGTTTATGATATTTATTTTCTGATCTGTATCCAGGGTGGTGTTTAGCGTAAAGTGTATGTCTTTAGCAATTGTGACAGTCTGGTAATGAAAAGACCATTGATTATCTATACAAGTGCCTATGACGGCTGTTTGAGCATCTGAGTATGTGGTATCAATCTTATCAAGCCTTAGTAAAATATCATTTTCATCGCCCCCTAAATCAGACAAAATATTTTTAACTTCTTCGTCTATAGCAAGGGGGTCTATGTCCCCCTCTTCTGTTACGCGATTGATATGGAAGCATGTGACACTCTCCCCTATTTGAATCGCTAGAAATGTACACCCACTTAACTTGTCAGTGATGAAAAATTGAGCATCATCATGTAGTTGTAATTTTATTGTTGCATTGGGTGCAGAAGTTAAGTAGTACGCGCTAAATTCCATATGCACATTGGTTAACCCAGTGTTGAGTAAACTGCTATTTTCACTGCATATATTCCTTTGAAGATCACCAAATAATCCTTGGCTGCTTATTAGTTTAAAGTTTTGAACGTCATTCTCATTGTTTTTACTGGGATCTAAGTAACCAATGATATTAACTGGATAGTGCATCATCGTTGCAAACAACTTTTCTTGAGGGATCATATATCACACACCACAAAGGGACATTTATAATCTAGAGTATAGCAAATGATGGGGTTACCCCTGGTCTGCCAACTATTGATGAAATATTAAATAATACGTCAATCAATAATTGTAAGTCTGCTACCAATCCGTAGTGGGTTTTAACGGTACGTTTTTATCCGATATGATCTCGCCTTCTCTGACAGAGGTGGAACCCAGGGTATTAACATAATTGAATATTCAATTTTCTCTCAGGATTATTTAAATTTCTGTGGGACATAAGGGACAAGTGGGGCATTTCATACCGAAATTTTATAACAAGTTTTAACAAATTTTAAAACGCTTGACATCATATGATTTTTTAAGAAATACGTTTTTCAAGCTTGAAGTATACAAGTTTCCGTAGCTAGGTCAGTGAAGCTTTGCAACGGCAATTATCCCGAAGCAATTCCTGCTCTTGCGAGGATTTGGCATTCTGTTTTAGGAAGTATTTGGGTACCAGATATTTCCATCGAACGTGTTGAGCAACGTTTCCATGAGCATTTGAACGATGCGTTATTGCCAATTACTTTTGTTGCGTTTGATGGAAGTAAGTTAGTAGGTAGTGTTTCTTTACGTGAAAATGATGGAATAAGACCACATTTAACGCCCTGGCTCGGGTCCCTTGTGGTCGATAAGGCCTATCAAAAATATGGTATTGGAAAAATGTTAATCGATACCACCAAGCAAAAAGCCATTGAATTAGATGTTAAAAAATTATATCTGTTTACTTTTGATCCAACGCTTCCTGCATACTATGGGCAACAGGGATTTAATAAAATAGGTATGGATGAATTTAGAGGACATCCTGTAACTGTGATGGAAACAATGTTGTGAGTTACTATCAATATTTAACTTGGATTGAAAGCAAGCTGATCAATTGACTCTCTTAATTATCATCTAAATCTAAAAATTGTAGAGTCAAGACTGTTTTTTAAATATTTATTTGTTTATCATTGTTTACGCGGAGTTCTTTTTTTACTCCCTTATTATCCTGTGGATAATTCTTTGGCTTTCTCGTCTATTTTTTAGAAAAAAAATCTCTTAATAATTAAGAAACCTTATTTTAAAAGGGGTTAATAAAATTCTTTTTTCATCATTGCTTTTTTATCTTATCCACAAAATCTGTGGATAAGAATGTGCATAGAGTGCTAAATCCTAATGAACTAATGCAGTTATCCAAGTGCTCAACAACTTAACACGATTTCCCCTAACTTATTTTTTTGTGCATGTTGAGGATAACCAGAAATTCATATCCCAGGAAATATGTTTTTGTTGTTAGTATTCCCATGGTGGTTTAGGAGTGGGGATCTGAGTTTTTTCTTGATCTTGTACTTGTTCTTCATTGTGTGTAGCAGACTGTGTTTTGTAGGCCATTTCTTTTAATTCTGGGTTTAAGATTTTTGGATTTACTCCGTGAAAATCAGTGCCGTCTAACTCTTTGATGTTCCGAGCAAAGCCGTAGGTTGGAAAAAAATAATTGAGTGCGGGTTCCAATGTCGGAGGTAAAAACTGTTCAGCAAGGATATGCCCATTGTGCGAATTGGCAAAATAAACAGACGTTGTTAGACAACGTTGAGTCTGAGGATTTATTTCAGCACCAAAGCCAGCTCTTGCTTTATCCATGTCGCCTGTGTGATAAGTACCTATGATTTGGCCTCGTTCATTTTTGACTAGTCCTATACCCAAACCCCAAGTTACTTGTTCTCTATCGACTTCGGAAACTCTTATCTTCTCAACCAATTTATCGTCTGAATAGGGAAAAAAGTCATTACTCATCGAATAAATGGGCTCGACAGGTCTGAAGGCATAATTCAATTTGTCATCATTGATCCACGCTGTTATGAATTTGGCATATTCTTCTGCTGTTGTTCTTAAACTATTGGCCGCAGTAGGTTTAGGTCCATAGCTGCTGTTTGGCATCTTTAAAGCCCGTGATCCAAATACATACTCTTGAGCTAATGTTTCCAGATCGGTACCAGTTAATTCTTCAATGGCTCCCTGCAAGCAATCTATACCAGGTCCTGAGTAAGCATAATGTTTGCCGGGTGGAAACTGGAATTTAAATGGCTCTCCATCCTTGATATGCAAACCCGTTCTGTGGGATAGCACCATTTCAGCGGTCAAGAGTTTTGCCTGATCTTTCTGGTTGGGTAGAAATCGCTTGAGGAAGGGGTTTTCATCATCTGGAATTATGTTTCCATCCTTGTCTCGAAACAGGGTATACAACGGTGTTTTAAATCAAATTCAGTCTTAAATTTTCCCAGGAACTCAGGATCTCTACTGGTTTTATTAATTTCTAGTAATTTGAGCACTAAATAAGCAAATACTGGTTTACTCAGCGAAGCGGCCTCAAAAACTGTTCCGGGCCTAACAGGTGTGGGGGAGGACGTTTCCGTACCAAGCGTTTCTCCTATTGGCATTGTAAAGATATGCCCGTGCTTATAAGTTGCAATGGCTGCCCCCGGAATATTGGTTGATCGCATTAAGTGGTGAGTCGAATCGCGGCTGAGTCCATTAACTTCATCGACTTCCTGAATTTGAATAGTATTGTCTGTTTCAAATTTTTCTGTAGACATTTTTTAGCGAGGGATGGAGTGTGTATTTATTATACTACAGTATCCATATGATTTGGGTATTTTATAGGTATAATTGCTGATATTTTTTAAATAATTACTTGATATTAAAAAGATATATGGCAAACTCCGATATTTTAAACGAGGATGTCTTACAATGAAAAAAATTTCTCTAGCGGCTTGCCTGATTATGTTGGTTCCAGTGGTTTCTTTTGCGAACATTAACTTTAAGAAAACCTATTGTGGCAATGAGGAGTATTTGGGAAATCCTGCGGCAAAGCGACCACATCTGCATTGCGGCAAGAGTTTTATGTCATATAAAAAAGCGAATGGTGAACATGCGATTATATCTGGGGTAGGTGATTGTAAACGAACAGATACTGTTTTTGATAATATAAAAGCGGATCCAGCTGTATTTGCAAATTATGATGCCATTTATAATGCGCTCGTAGCTTATCATCAAAGTGGTTGTCCAAATCAATAATTACGGATTAAAAATCAATGGGGTCAGATTCTATCTCCCCATTGATTGATTATTTAGAAAAGTGATTGCAGATTGGAACGGGCAGCATTTACAAGTTCATGGGTTTCTTGTGGGACAGGCATGCTAGCTTGGGGTTTAAATAGAGTATCACAGGCAATGCCGGCGCCAATGATACTCGGCAATGCAGTAGTGACTGCTAATGTAGATGATGTTGTCTCTACTGTTCCCAGAAAAGGTGCGATAAAGAGAGCAGGGTAATAAGCGCACAGTGTTAGTCCAATTCCATAGCCTATTACACCTGCAAATAAAGTGATAATTGCCACAGCAGCGACTTTTAAAACAATATTGAGAAAAGGATGTGATTCTTCTTCAAGAATAAGCTGAGTCTTATCAATAAATTCAGTCAGGGATTTTTCTTTATCCAATCCATTGATAATTGATTCCTCAAGCTCCTCTATTACAGTTTGCAATTTCTGCTGTTTGTCCTGCGATAAATTACTCATTCCTTCGGTATATTTTATTTTTGCCTCAGACCACAATGAATGCCGTTGTTTATTAGCTAACTGCTGTTGCTTTACCATGTCTTCAACTTGTTGACATAAATCCGAGTTCATATCGTGATTAGCTAAAACAATATGCTTGCTAATTCCTTGAATTGGCAATTGAGATAGTGTTTGCATCGCTGGGAATTTGCTAGTTGGGTATTGAACCATGCCAAGCATAATTAATGATGTATTAGGATTTTTTGGAGAAAAGCATTGATAGCTGATTGGATTTTTCTATTTCTATCGCTTGGTTTAAATCAATGCAGCAAAAACCTATTCTGCCCTCGTCATGCTCAGCAGTAATTATACAGCCTTGCAATTTGTGATGTTCTAAAATCCAAGCGTTTAATAGCTTGTTTTCAAGGTCTTGGAGCGCTATTTTTGTTAGGGTACCACTAGTAGCGCTTGGACGCTTAAAAAAGAAATTTGCTCTTTACCCATGTTGATTCCTGGTAAATTTTGCCTAGTGTATTGCAGTTACCTTAACGGAATCTTAATTCTCTATTCAATAATTATTTTGTACGAAAAAATGGCATTGCCGGTACATGGTTTTTAAGGCGCAAAGGAAGCACAATATGAACTAGGATTGCAATTATCCATACTCAATGGGTTTGCCTTGGGTAATTTCATAAATAACTGACTTCACCTTGAAACGTAGCTCGGCGCTTAAACTGTTTGCTAATGTCATATAAAGTGCATTATCCATTGAAAATACGCGGGAACTCACGCCACCAAATGTAGGTATTGTTTGAACGAGGGCAAATTGTCCTTCTTTCCATTGATATAAAGGAGATTGCAATGCGGGGGTTGGGTTATTTCGATTTCCCGTAATAAAATTAACTCGGAAAAGATAATGTTCGTCTCTTAGGGTGAAGTAACTAAAATGCCGTCCTCCTTTGCCTTGCAAAAGTTGATAGGGATTAAATTTTTTCCCATCCCACTGATAGAGCATCGAGTCCGTTTTAATATTGGCATAGGCGAGATAAAATTTATTATCTAGCATAAAAAATTCAAAGGCTCGGCCGCCATCACCTTTAAATTGTTGATATAGACTAAATTGTGTCCCATTCCATAGATAAAGGGATGACTGTTTCAACTGATCGGCAAAGGCCAGGAAGACTTTGTTATTCATGGAGAATGCTTTAAACGAATAACCCTTGAGCGATGGAATGGTTTGAAAAGGAATAAATTTTTACCATTCCATTCATAAATCATGGAATTAGTTGCTTGAGTATTATTTGCAGGCGCATTTCCTCCATTTGCAACCGCTAAAAAGTGACGTTGGCCAAGATTAAAATAGTACCATTGCTTCGCGCCGTAAGTTAAAAAGTCTTGTACAGGATAAAAATAACGTCCATCCCATTGATAGAGCATGGAATAAGTATGCAAATTAAAAGGAGGATGAGGACCTGAGTGAGCGCTGGCAATTGCTAAAAAAGAATTTTTACCAATGGAAAAAAAGTAGCCGATTCATTCCCATGCCCGGGAATGCGTTGATATTCGTGGAATTTACTACCTGCTTTCTTGAAAATTATCACATCAACATCGGCGTTACCTCCGTTCATATTAGCAGAGGTATTAGGGATATCTTCAGCGAACTGCGCTACGGCAATATAGTTTTCATTATCCAGAGTAAAGGGTGTTAATTCACGAGCACCAGTGGTCTCCAAGTATTGGATAGGAATTAAGAGTTGTGCTGAAAAAACTGGAAGGGAAAAATTAATCAGTAAAGCTGTCCATAAAAATTTGACTTTTCTCATAATATCCAAATTGATTATCATTGAATTTAAACAATTTCCTTTTACTGTACTTCAATTTTCTACTGACTGAAACTCAAAGAGCCTCTGCTTTGCCAGCCGGGTTACGTAATGTTCACCTAATAAACACGTAAACACACTGAATATGATTCAGGAATTGGACTAAGTGACACAAGGAAATCTACTCATCAGGCTATGAATTATCTAGAGTCACAGGCAAAACGAGCGGTAACACTATTGCGACTATGCAAGTCTAAACGCAAGCAAGTGATGACTATTTTTCAATACGCAAGGCGGGTACTATTATGCACACTATCTTAGTTATTCAGCCCAGTATTGAGGGGGTCTTATTTACCTGATAAATATAACCACCAGTCCAGGTTATGGGAACTCCACTGATAGTCACCACCGGTTCTACAGGAATGCCAATCAAATTTAATCCGGATGACGAATATAGAAAAGAATCGATGTAGGTTGAATCAGCGCATTTATTAAATAATAGTGGTAAGCCAGGGTATAACTGTTGCAACTGAGCATAACTGTTAGAACAGATAGATGTGATAGCATTGGCGACTGAAAGTGGATTGAAATTATTGGAAACACCCAGAAATGTTGAATTAAAGTAAATCGCTGCAATACCATAATAACTTTGGCTTCCAAAACCAGGTACGGAAGTTAACTGAGATACCGTTGAAAAATCGCTAAGTACATCAATATAATTTGCCAGGCAACCACTGTATAGAAAACTCCCTGTAATGGGGCCCTGATTGTAGCCAACAGGGTAGCAATCATTAGGATTGAGAGGTGGTTGTACAGCATTCATCGATAGCCGTGCCAGGTCTTGTCCTAATCCTAGAAAGCTAATACTGAAAATATCATACACTACACTATTGATGGTAAGCTTAATCACATTGGGATTAGACGGTGTATTGGCAACAAAGGCTACTTGTGCAGAAGCCCCACCGATTTCAATAATACCCTTAGTAAAGTAGGTACCAAGGGTATTGTTTAAATAATTGACGTCCAGCCATTGATAGAGTCCTTCTTGCTGTCCTGTGATGGTTTTGTTTCGCCCAAACCATAATTATTGCTAACTATCGTATTAGCAACTGATTGATAGATAGCCGCTTGCTCTGCTTCTGTCAGTGTTCTCATTCCCCCAGTTCCCAAAACGCTGGCAATGGCTTGAGGTGGTGTGATGTTATAAGTTTGCAAAACACTCGTTGCTTCTGTCAGCAGTGGCTGGAGAGAGTTTCCTGCAGCAGCAGGATTATTCGCAAAACTTGCTAAAGGAATGTTGTTATTATCCGTGAATAAAGTAACGATGAGAGGATTGGCGGGAGCAACCGTTTGATAGATAAACATCCGTGTACCACTGCTGCCAGCATCGAATACGACATTGTATCGTGCATTTGCGGGAGTAATTTTGGCGGGGGATACGCTATTTGCTGAAAATAAGCAGTAGCCATTTGCAAGGGGTGTGCAGCCCAATAAGGGAAAGTAGTTCGGTCTATTAACCTTAATGCCTACGGATGGGTAGGTACGATTGGGTACGGTGGTAGTAATATTTAAATTTAACGAGGAAACATTATAGTTTTGACAAGTCAAGGGGGCTTTCCCATTAAGGCATAGAGTAATGCTTATGGTTTCTGATGACAGGCCCGTTGACGATACGTTGAAAAAGGCTGCTGCAAAGGCGATTTGGCTTGTTAATAATAAAGTAAACAACACACTAAGCGTGGTTAAATGCCGTTTCATTCACTATCCTTCGATGAGTTAAACCGTCACAGAGCAAATCAACGCATTAGCATAGGTTGGACCTGTGCTAAGGTTATTGAGTAGTTGATTCGTCTGTTTTTTAAATTTGCCTTGTCCTAAATAAAAAAACGATAGCCACACTCTAGTGGTGCGTGACCAAAAACGTTGTTGATCTTTAATCCAAAACCTGCCATTGCAGAAAAGGCTGCCTGACTATGCCCAGAAAAAGCATGATCTGGAAGGGTGATGCCGTCGAGCGATTTCTCATGGAAACTGCTGGTCGTCAGAATATTTAATCCGATTCCGCTATCAAAAGTAATCCCATAGCTATTGGCAGGGTTATTAATAGATGCTTTTGCAGCAGCATAGATAGGGAGATGAGTAAGGCCATATTTATAAGCCAGATTTTCAAATAAATCTTCTTGGATAACCTGTCCTTTGACGTATGTTTTTGCTAAATAAAAGACATTCATGCCATAGGATAATTGAGCAGTTTCTTTTAGAGGATGATTAAAAAGGTACCCTAATCCTACCAATAGATTCCCATCATGGTGTTTACTCACTGTGAAGCGATCGCCAATCAAATCCTCAATTCCGATAAACTGTGTTTTACCTGAGTGACTCAGATAACCACCTAATTGCAGGACTTTTTGCCCCTGCATGAAATCAAAGGCATAGGATGATGGAGTAATTGCTAATAATATAGCCAGGGTTATACCTTTTGGTAGGTAGAGTTTACTGTCTAATGGAAGCATGATTTCTTCATTAAAAGAGATAAATATTAAACGGTATCCAATCAAAAATATAGATGGTTTTGATATGGATTGATCTTAAATTCCCTAATTTTTCCTTAATGTTCATACGGTAAAATATTTACCAATAATTGAAAGAAATGAAATAATTGTTATGTCTAACACTAAATCATGTGATCAAGGTAATAATAACGTCACAAGAATAGAGGCTGATCGTGTTTTTAAATCACCGAAAGTACGTGGTTTTGAGAGAAGCTATTCTGAGCAGGTAAAACAATGGAATGCATTTTACAGAGACACTGACTATGCAACCGCTTTTGTTACGGAAACAGGAGAACTTTCTTTACCTTATATTAGCGGAAGCTATCCAACTGACCGTCCGTAATAACTTCGTATAGCATACATTATACGAAGTTATACGAAAGTTAAAAAG
>NZ_CALJ01000142.1 GCF_000308315.1 Legionella tunisiensis
CGCTAAGGCTTTAATAGTCGCAGCATGTCGTTCTTTTAATTTGGCCACAGTTTGGGCGCGTTTTTTATGTTTTGCTTCCTCAAGGTGAGCCTCAGTTGGTGTACCAACTTTAGCTATGATAAAAGGCTCTTGTCCTTTGCGAGTAAAGCAGATTTGTTCACCATTGGCGATTTTTTCCATGATTTCACATAAATGTTCGCGCATATGAGTATAAGACACTGTTTGCATGGTTTTCTCTATATTTCCTGTACATGTACAGCATAGTTGATTTGCTTGTTTCAAGTCAAATTGGCCAAACGAAGTGCAATCTTGCAATACCTACTCTCAGTTGAGCAGCAGCTTTTGCAGCGATTCGCTGTATTAGTGTCTAAGCGATGATGTTCACTTATGTTGATTTGTTCATAATTATGATGTGTTCATTAAAAATGAACAAGTTTGGCTTAATTTATAAACCTAGATACTAGAGATAAGAATTCCTAGATGTTATGTGTTGAATAACCAAATGTGTCTGCATAAATTTAAATGTAAATTGTTATCTAAAAAATGGGGACAATTGGGACAGTGGGGACACCGTGCTTGAATGGCAGGATAGAGCTTACCAAAATCTTACTATTAGTATGCCCAACGCATTAGAATTATTAGAAATGGCAAGAATTGCTGCCCAATTGGACTCCACTCTAGGACATTCTATCCCTTGTATAAGTCGATTATCACGAAATAAATTTAAACTTAGTTATTTCATAGATATGAATGATGCTTTGAATGAAAATTTTCTAGAAAAATTAAGGGAATATAAAGGACCAATTAACCATCAAGATTTATTTAATAAACAAGATGAAGAGTATTTTTTTACCCCTGATTTTAAGGAGTTTGCAAAAGAATTTACAATATCAAAACAAATATTTATGAATTTTCTGGAGGATGCAGTAACCCGACTGACAAAGGCATGTCTTGAACACCCTGAGCAGTACGATTGCATTGGTCTTTATGCCCTGATAATGGAAACCATTGAGCCGGCGCTGTTTAAAGCGGTACTGTAAGCCTGCCGCTATAATCAATCACGAGCGGCGAGACTGCTTGGACTTAACAGAGTCACCTTACGAGAGCGACTCAGCCAGTATTTTGGCGACACCTACACTAAACGGTGCACTGAGAAGAGCTTGAACTGAAACGGCGGCTTATTGAATCCATAGGGTGGGTATCCATTCGCGTTCCCTAGGTAGCCTTATGTTATAAAATCTGTATAATAAAATGTCTTTTTGAAATGGTTGGGCACGCATGAGACATAAGTTGGGCTTATGGTCATTGGTTTTTACAGGCATCGGTTCTATTATTGGCAGTGGTTGGCTGTTTGCTGCATATAATGCAGCAAAATATGCTGGAAGTGGTGCTTTTTTATCCTGGATAATTGGAGCAGGTATTATCCTGATGCTTGCCATGGTCATTGCCGAAATTGCAACTCTTTATCCTATACGTGGCTTATTCACTCGTCTTCTAACACTTTCACATAATAAGGATATGGGCTTTGTCACTGCTCTTGCTAATTGGTTAGGGATCGTTGCTGTCATACCAACAGAAGCAATGGCTACAGTGCAATATTTAGCGAACAGCCAACCTCAAATAAATGAAGTGCTTTATGCAAATGCGCGTTTGACAAGTTTTGGTTTGTTCTTGGTAAGTCTCTTGGTTATTTTTTATGCCATACTCAATAATTGGGGAGCTAGACTGTTATCTAAATCAAACAATATCATCACTTTAATAAAAGTATTTGTACCTGTTATCACTGCAATAGTGATTATGTATGCTTCTTTTCATAGCAGCAATATTATATTGGATAAACAAAGCGCTTTACCTGATGGCATTAGTGGCATCTTTACCGCCATTGTAGCAAGCGGCATAATCTATGCCTTTAATGGCTTTCAATCCATAGTAAGTTTTAGTTCTGAAGCCAAAGAACCTGAAAAAACATACCAAAAGCATTGATTATCTCCATAGTGCTTTGTTTAGGAATTTATTTATTATTGCAACTTGCATTCATCGCAGGTTTACCTCCCCAATATTTGGCAAACGGTTGGCATGGGGTTGATTTCCAATCCCCAGTTGTACAATTGGCAAGTCTTTTAGGCTTAAATTTCATCACCTTAATTCTATATATTGATGCCTGTATAAGCCCCTCCGGCACTGGAATTATTTATACGGGTGCTACAGCAAGAATGCTAACAGCAATGTCACAAGATAAACAAATGCCTAGTTTTTTACAGAATACATCCCGTCTATCATTTTTCGAGACGCTCACTGATTTTTAATGTTATTTTAGCTTTGGGGTTTATTATGGTTTTTCCCAAGCTGGGAGTCTTTGGTCATCATTGTAAGTTTATTTCATATTATTTCCTATATGGCCTGCCCCATTGCCATGATGCGCTTGAGAATTATTGAAAAACATAAAATACGAAAATTCAAATTACCTTTTGCGCATATTGTATGTCCTGTTTTATTTGTATTTATAAACATCTTATTTTGTTTATCACCAGGGAAAGACATACTCCTGGTAACTATTCTACTTTTAGTTTTTATTCCATTTATATTTTTATTTCAAATCAAGGCAATTATGAGAACTTATTTCAAGCTATAAAGCGTAGTTATGAATTGATTTTATATTTTATTATTTTGACCTTTATTAGCCTGTTGGGAAATAGCGGTACCGATGGGATGGAATTAATTTCTCCTCCCTTATTTTATACCTTGATTGTAGTAAGCAGTTTAAGTTTTTATTTCGTTATGGTGTATCGAAAAATCCCCAAAAAAACTGATGATGTCATACCAACATTCTCGGACGATTTTTAAAAGATCGCTATGGATTGGGGCCACTTCATACCTCCCTATAAGAAATTTCCAATATTGCAACTTAAAAATAAAGCTCGTACAATCCCAATTTTATGACGTGGTCAACCAAAATGTTACACCCCAGTTAAGCAACTTTCATTAAAGAGTTGCGCTGTTTTTCAAATTGATTTGGGCTTAAATACCCCAAATATGAATGTAATCTGTGGCTGTTATAGAACATGGTAATGTAATTTAAAATGTCCTGTTGAGCCTCCCATTGGGTTTGATAATTTCGCCATTGGACTCGCTCTTGTTTTAAGCTGCCAAAGAAACTTTCAACAATACTGTTATCCCAACAATCACCTTTTTTGCTCATGCTACCAATATATCCCATAACTCATCTGGGATTTGACTGCGCTTTGTTCGTGTGGTTCTCCAGTGTCTAAAGGCTTGTTTAACAGTTTCTAGTTTATTGGTGCCTTTTATCATTAAGTCGCCTCCTAAAATCATTGAGGCTATAGGCTAAACAACCGCTCTGTCTTTAGTCACGCTCGCTTACCGAAAGTTCAGCTTAAATCTAAGCTGTTTGCTGTTCTTATTTTGATTTTGCGTTGGCAAATGCATAAACCAAACAAATAATTTTACAATTACATAGAAATAGTCTTCCACTGACAAATTCATCTTTTTTCTAAGCATTACGACTTCGCCTAATCCGGGTCAAATCTCCTAATTAAGCAGGTATATCTGAGAGCTTTAATGTCCTTAATGCGCGATTAAAAGTAGGGATACCCTCATCAGATGAGAGATTTGCGTCATCACTTTCTAATTTTCTCTCGCTTCCCCGTAATCAAGCCATTTCACTGACGCAGTATACGCTTGGGCTTGATCCATTACTTTCACATAAGTTCTGAAACTCTTATCTCTCGATGCCAATCTTAAGCCATTCAGATAATTATCACGATGAACATTAGGCATAATAATTTTGTACTGAGATTGAGATACAAGTTCGGCATTCATCATAATTCTTGATAATCTTCCATTTCCATCATCAAAAGGATGTATTTCACTAATTAAAAATTGCATAAACAGTGCTCGTTCAATACCCGGTTTAAGTAATTTATATCGTTCAAATCCTTCCCATAATGTACCTAGTACATCCACAGGCGATACAAAAGTAGTATTACCAGCTTTATTTTCTTTCGTCTTAAATACCCCGGGATGTTTTTCAGGCCGTTCTTTCATCATAATGGCATGTCTTTTTTGTAATATATCGATTAACTCATCCACATTTCTGGGGGTAATAC
>NZ_CALJ01000141.1 GCF_000308315.1 Legionella tunisiensis
TCACCATCTACAGCGATTAATGCGGCTTTCAGATTCCCCGTCTCAATTGTAAAATTAGTCGCAGAAGAGGCGTTTATAATTCGAATTCTGACTTTTTTTGCTGGCTGAACTGGAATAACATCCGCCGCATTTAGTGTTTTTTATTTGTTAAGAACGCATCATAATCAATATCATTTAAATCACTTCCACTTGGTTTGTTACTCATAGTCATTTTGACATTTCTCAAATTGTCAAATAATGTCTGAGGATTACTATAAGTAAAATCTTCGAGAAACATAATCACTTCTTGCAATCCCTTGTATTCATTCTTGTCATCGTAAATAATTAATGGTGCTGACAACTGATTTTGTTCTTGAAATTTTTGATGAGAATGCATCCAGTAAGTACCTGATTGCAGTAATTTATAATTAAAATGTTTATTTTGACCAGGTTGTATCAGAACTTGTGTAACCTCTGGCACGCCATCCTGATTATTGGGAACAATCAATCCATGCCAGTGAATCGTAATTGGTACAGATGTTTTGTTTTCAACCCTAACATTAAACATATCTCCTTTATTACCAAAATATCCTTTATTATCTTTGCTGCCATCAGGGTGAGTAAATATTAATTGAAATTCTTTTGTTTTTCCCCCTTCCCATCTATCTTAAACTCTTTCTCCATAACCGTGATAATAGTTTTCTTTTCCTCAATATCGGCAGCATAAGTACAATTAAAAGCCAAGAGCATTGAAGCAATACCCAATACTGCATTACAAAGAAGAAACCTGATGCTTACTATATTTCTCTTAGCCATTGCAATCCTTGTCAAATTAACTACCTCAGTAAGGAACCTAGGAGCCAGGGTTGAATTTTGTATTTAACAGTCAGAATTCAACCCTGACCCCATAGGTATGGTTGGCACAACCAGATTTAGCTTTCATTAGGGAGCTCATCTAATTTCGGTTTTTCACCAATTTGCCGTCGTACTTCATCCTGAGTCCGCTGATCGGTTCCTCCCGAAACATCACCGGTAGTATTTATTAGAAATTCACTTTTTGGAATAAAGGTTAGCTTGAACTCGACAACCAATCCTTGTCCAGCTGCATCATATGCGGGAATATTTATTTGTGGAACTTGATAAATCATACACAATCCATGTTTCTATCATATACGTTGAGAGGCTTCATCAGTTCATTACTGAACTCATAATATTGGCAAAGATCTATTAAGTCAATCACCAACCACAAAGGGATAATTTGTTACTTACATATGAAATCACTTTTACGATTTCTAACTGTCAAATAGAGCAACAACAGTTAACAACTCGCTAAAAGCAATCTCAAATAACGGGCGTGACATGATAATTTAAGCGCACAATCATACTGCTCGCATATTTCGGCGGTCAAAGCATTTGAATTATGTAAGCGAACAGTTAAGAGAGTAAGGCCATCAATACATGGTTTTCGTATTTACCCTCGATACAAACAGCGTTTCTTTGAATACCTTCGATAACAAAACCAAATTTTTCATAGAGAGAAATAGCAGGTTTATTATTTTCACGAACAGTAAGTTCAATACGGGTTAATCCTTTTCTTTTTGCTTCTTTGAGTGCCTTACCAATTAATGCTTTTCCAAGCCCTTTGCCTCGATATTGAGCCAATACACCTATACCCAAAGAGCCCGTATGGGCAAAAACAGGGCGGTCAAGTGGACTAATGTCACACCAGCCTACAATCTTATCATTATGAATTGCGATCAATTGTGGCCAATTATCTCTAATATGCTCTAATACAAAATCTCTAGTCATTTGAATTGGAGGGCCTTCCAAAAAGGCAAGAAAATTACGTTCGCGAGCAACACTATCTATGGCAGACCAAAAACCTTCAATATGTATTTCTTGTATTGGAATAATTTCAAATTTCATAGAGATCCCTTAACTGTGCTTTGTCAAATAGTAGTTAAATGATTTGTTTTTTAAAAGCCAATTTTTTGCAAGCCATATTCAGTTAATTTTATAAGATTATTTGGGCTAGATAACGTACCGGCCTGTTGTAAAAGGTGACTACTATTTGATCTTTTTTAAGATTCCGTAGTACCCAAAAGAAAATATAAAAAACCAATCGTTTGACGTTAATGGCTATTGCAGCCATATACGCTTGAATTTGGATTTCGCTTAAGCCCCTCGTTTTAGCTCTGGATAAACAATGATAGTTTTTAAGTTCATTCATAACTCCTTCTATTTTCCATAAACGTTCCCTTAGTTCTTTCTTAAATTCTTCTGTTTCCATGTCTAATTTTACTTGTGGTACCTTGCAATCGGATTTAAGGCAACAATGTTTGCAATCTTTTGTACGAGTTCGATAAGAAATAAAGCCTTCAACATTAATTTTTCCAGCTTGGAATTCAATCTTGGCAGGGCAAACATAGGTCTTTTTTCAGCATTTAAAAAATACCAGGTATATCTGAATATTGATTATTGCCGCTGCGAGTCGTAAATAAAGGGATATAGAACCGTATGCCTGCCCGTTGTAATGAGTAGAGGATTTGGCCAGAACCATATAAATTGATTAGCAATAGCTATGAAGTACAGCGCTTTCTGCCGCGTATGATTATTTTTTTAGGAAATACTTACTCAAGCGAATACATTTACAGGTCATTGCCCAAATCCTTCTTGGCGCTACTAATCTATTGATAATGTACAATTTATAGTCTTTATCATCCTGAAATACCTAATTTCGAACGTAGGTATCAAATTGAATCACAGATCTATATTTGGTCGCCTGAACCAGGGTCAACAATCAAAAGGGTTCAGCGTTTCAATTACCATTTCATGAAAACTAAAAAGCTAGTACGCAAATGCTCTTCCGACACGAACGGAAGATAATACCAACATAACGCACATTAATGATGATTCAATAACCACGCCCCAAAATGCTCATTATTTGAACGAAAATGGGGGGGGGTAAGACTTCATCTGAGCATCAAAGATGTGAGCCAATACGCCTTGTTCCTCATCCGCGAACATTGCGCAAAGCACGCGAGCAAGTTAAATCTATGGTGATTGATAGGACTTCTTCCCGACGAATCAGAAATTATCTTCATCGCTGGGTTATGTGGTGGACAACGACTTCAACAACTTGGCAATACCAAGAACTTTTGCAATGCTTTATTGATGTGTGTTGGCACGAGCATGCAGCCGCTTACGCGACCGCACTTTCTTGCTACCACCTTAAAGTATCACGCACCCGGCCGGTTGACGTACTGGGTGCGACTGGGGCTGCATAAGCTCAGCAAGTTTGATGTTTTTGTTCGACATAAGTTTTCCAAGGTAACATCGTCGCCCCCGCGCGCGCCGGGTGCGACGCCGCCCCAAACGACATCGACCGCAAAATCCCCACCAAGCCCATCAGGAAAAGCATGTGCTTTAGCAATGCCAATGACATAGATAGCTGTTAACTCAATAATATCCTTGATGTTTTCATAATGATGGTGCTGTTCAGCGCGTTTAAGCGCAGACTCAAGTTTCCCTATGTCAGTAACAGAAGCATTAGATAATATTTCGCTTTGAATAAATATCACATCTTCTACCGTTAAAAAATTAATCCCATTATTTATCCGCTA
>NZ_CALJ01000140.1 GCF_000308315.1 Legionella tunisiensis
GCAAATGGTAAGATGAAAATCGGTATTAAATTGAGATTTATTTCTTTAGAAAATACTCTGGAGCTTTTGTATGTTTCTCTTATCTTAAATTTAATTTAGATGGAATCATTCATCTAGAACCGAGGTTTCTATATACAAGTGTACTGTTTTTATTCCCCATAGCTTTGGGTATGACCTTATTCCATGAGATTGTTTTAATATCAATTTTTGTTTTAATTTCTAATTAATTCCATCCGCTGGTCTTTAAACAGTAGCTGTAATTCTTAGACCAAGAAAAATCCATTCAAATCATTTCTGTTCATTAGAAATGAATTTTTTGGTACTGAATATCAGGCGATAATGCTAAAAAATTGTTCACTTCAAAACGATAATACGATTCTATGATATAAGCATAACTTATATTTTCAATACTATTACCAGATAAATACGCTATGCCTATTCCAATATTATCTTTCTCTCTTCGCCATAAATGTCCCCTTATGTTTAGGCCTCCTGAGTATATTTGAGAGAAGTTTGTCATTAAATTTGTGCTTTGCCAACCAAAGCGCAGCCATGCCCCCCAAATTTTTCCCAGTTCTTGATCAAACGAGAACATAGCCGTTCTCCTGGTGGTGTTTCTATTGTTGACATCGGGGAATTTTTTATCTGTCGTATCTATCATAAATCTATAATTGCCTGTTCCGAACTTAGTATCTGCTTTGTAAAGCAATTGAGAGGCGTAAAAGTTAAAATTAATGGTGTCAGTTGTAGTTTTACCAACATTCATATAAACACCAGTTAATAAAAATTGGCCCACGCCCCACTGAAAAACTGTCCCATAATCATAGGATGGTACGATAAAGTTTTGTCCAAAAGATAAGGGACCGCTCATAAATTGACTATATTCATCATTTGCATAGACATTCGTATTTAGATAACTGGATGAATCAATAATACCTGCGGTAATTGCAAGTGAGTTTTTGGGGTTGAACTGTATTTCATGTGAAGAGTAGGCTGTTAATATAAAACTTCGATTACGCCCATTAATATGACGAACTACATCTTCTAAATCTGCATTCCATGGCTGCAATAGAAAAGGGGTAATATTATTTAGTGCATTTCCTGACGCAAATCCTAGAGTTGCACTCAAAGTGGTATTTTCTATTGGGGTATAAGATAGTTGCGGTTGTAGAACCAGGCCTCCACGACAAAGCGTTGAGCTGAGATTATCATCTTGACATTGTAAAGCACCAGAAGACATGAAATCAGCTGAAAAATTTTTAGTAACCTGGAAAGCCTCAACAAGATAACTTTCAAAGAACAAAAACAGGGACACTAGTGCCTGTTGAAACTTCATAAATTATTTTCATTGCTTAGTTGGATTGAAAGTAGAATTGCCATGGTCATTTAATCTCACTGTTTACTTTGCTCTTGCCCAATTGCTTTTAAATAAAAATCTGGCTTCGGATAATGTTCATATTCTATTGTTGTCAACATTCCGGCATTTAAATGATAAAGGTTGTGACAATGATTAACCCATACCCCAGGGTTTAAAGCATCGAATTCGACTTTCACAGTAGAAAAAGGCTGTACCAAGATTGTATCCCTCATTGCTCCTTTAAATGGCTGGCCATTGATTTCAGTGACTTGAAACACATGTCCATGAAAATGCATAGGATGAGACATTGATGTTTTATTTTCGAAGGTCATTTCTACTCTGTCACCAAAATTAATTATGCCAGGAGTAATATGGGGCCAGCTTTGATTGTTTATAGTCCAGATATATCCTTGCATTTTACCGCCAAGTACATAATGTAGATGTTTATCAATTTTTTTATTTGGTAGTGAGTTCATTCCTTTTAATTTTTTTCTAAAGTATAGTAATCCACTCGCCCCATTTTTTACCGGAATTCGTGGAAAGTTGAGGTACTTTAACATCACCAGCCTTGAGGATTAAACCTGTTTGCTTATCAGTTCCTTCAGCTAGAGCTTTGATAGGAAAAACCCCACCTGACGCTGGGATATCCAGGATTAAATCGATGCGATTAGCAATACCTATAGGGAAAGAATTGCCA
>NZ_CALJ01000139.1 GCF_000308315.1 Legionella tunisiensis
TTTGCAATTGATGCTTTCAGATATATCAAGTTTAATCGATGGGAGTTGGATCAACGGTTTGGAATAGGATTTTCTAAGGAGAAATTAGTTCAAAAAAAGTTAGGCCAGTAGTGTAT
This sequence comes from Legionella tunisiensis, assembly GCF_000308315.1. Classification (GTDB taxonomy): domain Bacteria; phylum Pseudomonadota; class Gammaproteobacteria; order Legionellales; family Legionellaceae; genus Tatlockia; species Tatlockia tunisiensis. The sequence continues at coordinate 117 of NZ_CALJ01000139.1, forward strand.
GTCGATAATTTACTTATTAGTAAAATGAAAAAATATACGATGAGATAGATGAAAGTCTTGAAGAAGGAGATAAGTTTTGTATTAAAGAGCTACTTGAGGTAATTATGCCCTTAATTTTTCCATTAGGTGAGGCTGAAGAAAAACAAGGATTTACTTGGGAGCGGGAATGGAGAAGCAGGGATCCTGAAGGTTTTAAGTTTGATTATAGTGATATTAAAATAATATGTTGTCCAGAGGACGAACAGGCTGCAATAGCAACAATTTTGGGCGAATTCGCAAATGATATAACTTTCGTACAATCATGGGCGCAGTATAATGATATTAAAAATTTTTTATCTAGTAGGAAGGATGCATGGAAGGGGGGTATTAGCATAAAAGGTGAAGCAATTGATAAGCTCAATACTCTAAAAACAGATTTAAAGAGAGAACTTAATAAAGCAGAGGCATATCAGAATTATATTGATAAAGTAAATTCTGAATTAAATGATATTGAAAAATTCAAAAAATTTTATTAGAGCAGATACACTCCTTAGAAAAGGAAATTTCCACTAGAGATGAGTCAGCTGATAGCAAAAAAAATCAATAATTAAATCTATATAAGATGTAACTGAGTGATATTTTTTTAGCTTAACATGATGGAAAGTGGGAGGCAGCCATGAAGAACTTCTATTACATTCTTCTCCAACTGTTCACTGGTTTTTGCATCAAATGAGTTAAATTTTTAGAGCACCTCCGGATATGTCATAATAATAAAATGAATAATTAGGCAGACGAGAAGGATTTAGATAAATTTGATTATGCTGCTGCGTTTCATCAGAGCTTGGTTCCTTTGAACTTAAAAAATGGTATTACACAGATGGAGTCGGTCAAACATGATAGATTTTTCTGAATTGAAAGATGGAACTATATTTGAGCAGCTTTGTAGAGAGCTGTTAATAAGATATAATTTTGATGTTCATTGGACTGGGGTGGGACAAGACTCCGGAAAGGATTTAATACTTCAAGAAACTGTGAGCGGTGTTTTAGCTCCATTTAAAAGAACATGGCTAGTAAATTGTAAGCATAATGCTAAGTCTGGAAAAGCTGTAGGTCGGGACGATATTCCTAATATTGTCGATGATTGCATGGCGGCTAATGCTAACGGATTTCTCTTAATATGTTCAACGCATCCCTCAGCATCTTTAGTAAGTCGCCTACAAGATATAGAAAAAACCAAAATATAGTTATAAAAGTATGGGATTCTATTGAGCTAACAAAGCGTTTAAATACCCCAGAAACGTTATCTTTAATAAAATTATTTTTTCCGGAAAGCAAAAAAATTCAGAATGGGAAATTTATAATGCTCTAAAACCCTCTCTATGGGCTGCGAATTTCAAAGGATATTTTTTTATATGGAATCTAGAACTGAGTGTTTGTATCCCTCTCTTTCTAATGTAGAAGATATTATTAATTCAGTAGCTAATGTTAAATTGCCAACCGGCCTTGATATTTATGAAAAGCACTATTTGCGTCCCAGAGTAATTTTTTATGACAACAAGGCAGCAGTATATAGTATAAATTTAGATTATCTTTATCCTTCTGGGCAGATACCTCTCTCTGAGAAAAATTTAAAAGACCAACTAATTGATGAGTGGAATATAATTTGGGAAATTAATAGCATCGCAACAAATCAAATCAGTGACCACTTTCATCCAGATCATAAGGAATATTATGAAATATATATCATAAAAAATTATTCGAGTTTAATTGGTTAACTATAGCTCTGTATGTTGTTGTTTTGATTTCTCAAGATTACTTATTGAGTAATTTCTGACAATCTTAGAGAATCGATAGTGCAGGGCTTGATTTCCGATTGCTGAATACAAGGTCCCTTAATTATTCATTTTTGACATTAGCTCACATGAGTAGTGACAGTTATCAATTGAGAAGCTAATAATATATGCCCACTAACCACATCTATAGTCCAGATACCATATTTTGTTGCTTCGATGGTAAAAAATCGAGTAAGCAACATTTTATGCTGGTTAACATCTACTCTCTCGAACTTAACTGGCTCTTCAATCAGAATATCTCCGTCAGGATTTTTAATTCTTATCTTGCAATTAATAACACTGGGAACGTTAAGGGTTGAAAAAGAAAAACCAATAACAATTGTAGTGGTATTGAGAAGGGGAGATTGGGGACTTTATATAAATCCCAGCAAGCACTGAGTAAATTAATTAAACCATCTTTACAGGGGTGTATTATTTCCGCTAACAAAATTGTTGAAATTTTTTGCACCAGCTTCAAACTCTTCTTTTGTAAGTACTCTTTCAAAACCGGTAAGATCACCGTGGAAACCCGGTGCACCAGCTCTTCCTCCTTTGGCCCGTAGTGTATCAATGATTTGATTATCATGGCTGACAAATTTTACTATCGTGTCTCCTCCATCTTGACCACTTTTACCCCCTTCACCAATTTCAAATTCAATATGATGGAAATTCCTAAGATTTACGGTTTTTCTAATAAGCTCACCCCCTTCTCCACCACCAGCAGCTATCGCACCATCACCTAAAGCTCCTGCCCCACCACCACCTGCTCCAGGTGCAGTTGCATCAACACCTGTCAAAGTTATTAAGTCTCCTCCTTTGCCTCCATCGCCACCCTTAGAATAGTAACTGCCTAGAACACCTCCCCCGCCACCACCCGCACCTGGAGCGGATCCCCCTTTACCACCAAGGTCAATAACTTGCTTAAAATGATTGCTTAATTTTTCTGCATCCTCATCCCTTAGTGTCCATCCTTGCCGGCCGAGTGAATCAAAATCTGCAAGTTGTTTCTCTTTCCACTCGCGCAATTTTTCGACTGGATATTGAGACACTTTCTTGGGATCATCAATTTCTTTTGCGTGTTCTAAACAAAGGATTAGGAGATTATTAACAGATCTATTCTCAGCTTGTGATTGAATTTCATCCCAACGTGGACCGCCCTCACTACGGGCACAGATATGAGAAACATTTGAGTTCAGTGTACGAACCCCATTTTCATCATCAATTTTATATAAGGGGCGGTTACATTTAGGAAATGCACAACTATATGCATTAGCATATAATTCTTTCATTGTTGCATTTGTAGGAACTGGATGTTGTCTAGGTTCTTCCATTTATTTCCCGCCTTCCTGTACAAGATTTGAAATGGAAAGAATTCTACACTAAACAAATAACTCCTCAATTTAATTTGGGACTTCCTAGCTAAATATCAGAAATTTTTTTGATAGACGCACTTTAAGGGCTCTTAAGGGCTCAATATACATTGCTTTGCAATGTAATTTTTTTGCCACAAGTCATACTATAGTGAATTCTTATATGGAACAAATTCATTACCAATTGGTGTACTATAATTGCACAGGTGAGATTAAAATCTGAGGCCATAAAATTATGGAAAATGTTGATTGGTACGCAGAGAGAATTATAAAGAGTAAAGCAAAAGAATTAGATCATAGGTCAGAATATGAGAAAGATAGATGTAAGGTTGTACATTCATATTCCTTTAGACGGCTTCAAGGAAAAATCCAAGTAGTAAGCGGCACAGAGTCAGATTTTCATAGAAATCGATTAACGCACTCAATTGAAGTAGCATCAATTGCTAAGAGTATCTATTGTAACATTCAAGAAAGGCGACGTCATAAATCTGGTGATGAATCTTTAACCCGCTTTTTGAGCAGCAAGATAAAAATGATATAGAAAGTTTACTTTTTACAATAGGATTACTCCATGATATAGGCCATCCACCCTTAGGACATGGAGGAGAAAATGCCCTTAATTATAAAATGCATAAATGGGGTGGATTTGAAGGTAATGCACAAACGCTAAGGTTAATAACCAAAGTATCACCTCTCAATTTAACATTGAGAACATTATTAGGTACCCTTAAATATCCTGTCAGTTATTCAAGATTGGTAAATAATAAGGCATATCCGATTGAGTATGATCGCCGAGTTTCGGATAAACAAGCTTCAAAATATCTAATAAACAGAGAAAATTGGGCGCCGCCTAAATGTTATTATGATATGGATGAAGATATTGTTACTAAAATACTAGAAGGTTTATCCCAGTCAGATAGAGAAAACTTCCAATCAAATTTAATAAATGGGGATAACGAACATAATCAGTCAAAATATAAAAGTTTTGATTGTAGTATTATGGATGTCGCGGATGATATTTCCTACAGTATACATGATTTAGAAGATGCAATTTTTTTAATCAAATTAAAAAAGAAGACTTAGAAGAGTTCTTTTGTAATCAAAAATTTATATCTCGATTAGAGTGGAAAGACTATCCTAGTCAACTTTTATCCAGCGATTTGGACAAAAGAAAAAATTATAAGTGCATTGGTTCATAAAGCAATAATAAATACGGATATTTTTATTAGAACTGATTTTTCAGAACCAATCTTAAAATATTACGTAGATTTTGAAAATGAAAGATTAAAAGACTTCATTAAGCAATTAAAAAAATAGTACGGAATAAGATGATTGAGACTCAACATGTCAAATCTATTATACATGGAGGTATGGTTGTAATTATGCAGTTATTTGATGCTCTATGGGTTAATCCGGACTTGCTTCCTTTAATCCAATATGAGCAAATTAAAGAATTTGATAATAATACTGAAAGTTACATGAGGGTGATTGCGGATTATATTAGTGGAATGACGGATCAATACTTATTTAAAATGCATCAAAGAGTTTTTGGGGCTAATAGCCAGCATACTTTTGATATCATTTAATTGCTGAGGAATTAAGCTATTATTAATAATTTGGTCTAAAATTATACAGAAAATACTTATTCATTTTTATAAGGAGATAGAAATGAAAGGAATAATTACCAGCCATCGGGGTAGTCCAGACCCTAATGCATATAACATAAGGGGCGATGATGGCCAGGACTATTTTGCCCACATAGGTGACTTAAAGAAAAATGAGAATCTTCTCTATCACACTAGCCATGAAATTCTGAGTGATGGAGATAGAGTAGAGTTCGATGTTCCAAATACAAAAAACCATGTTTATCACGTTCGTAAGATTGAACAGGCACAATAACTGTCTACAGGCCAATTCTAACTGAAAGTGCGACAAACAAACATGCTGTATATTCCTGTTGTTCGAAAACTTGAATAAACAAGCAAAGGAGTTTGCCGCATGAGCAATTATACTCATTTATCAATGAATGAGCGACAACGATTATCTACCTATCTCGAAATGGGATATTCAATAAAAACAATATCACAGAAGCTATCAAGACATCGTTCGACAGTTTATAGGGAGGTAAATCGCAATAAAGACTTTGGCAAATATTTACCAGGTGTGGCTCACGAAAAAGCAAACTCTAGAGCCTTTAATGGTCGAATGAGTAAACTGAACCGCAATGGGTATTTGCGTGACTATGTTGTCAGAGCAGTGAAGAAAGGTTGGAGTCCAGAACAAATTTCAGGTCGGATGAAATATCAAAAGCTGACTATTTACGTTTGTCCAGAAACTATCTATCAGTATGTTTACAAATCAAAAGATAAAGAGTTATATCACTGTTTACCTTACAAACAACCTAAAAGACGCAAACGCTATGCGAGAAAAAAGCATCAATGTCGTTTTGGTGATATGCGATTAATTACAGAAAGACCTGTTGATATTAATCTCAGAACACGTTTTGGTCACTGGGAGGGCGATACGGTTCAATTTACCGGCAACAAAAAACAGGTTGTAACAACATTGGTTGAGCGTAAGTCTAGGATGGTTTTTCTTATCAAGAATAATAGCAAGCATTCAAAAGAGGTCATGGGAAAAATAGGTGACAAATTTGAAAAATTACCTCAAAAAATGTGTAAAACAATCACTTTTGATCAAGGTACTGAGTTTGCTGATTACCGACATCTTGAAAGCACAATGAAGTGTCAGGTCTACTACTGTGAAACTCATTCGCCTTGGCAAAAAGGCACGAATGAAAATATGAATGGGAGGCTAAGACGATATTTGCCCAGTACTACTATTATTGATCAGATAACACAAAAAGAGCTTGATTTACTGGCTGATAAAATGAACCTATGTCCAAGAAAATGTTTGGGGTATAAAATGCCCAAGGAAGTGTTTATACAGCAATATAAAAATGATTGTCGCACTTGGAGCTAGAATGCGCCACATTACGTCAACGTAACTCATTGATTTTAATGGTGGCCAGAGGCAGAATCGAACTGTCGACACGAGGATTTTCAGTCTTTGACGGCATATAATCCTATGTTTTCGTTAATTTTACCTCTATTCCCTATCGGGCAAGTTATTTAAAATAGCACGCTCACGCTCCAGTTCAGATCGAAGCTCTTCTTCCGTAGGCAAATAATGCAAGTACTTAGAAGCAAAGAGTTGTTTGCTTTCAGTTAACACCGAATATTTAGCAACAGCCTCACTTTTCTCGCTACATAAAATTAAACCGATGGTAGGGTTGTCGTCAGAATCCTTGCGATGTTGATCATAAATTCTTACATAGGTATCCATTTGCCCAACATCTTGATGAGTGAGTTTACCTATTTTTAAGTCAATAAGTAGGAAGCATTTAAGTTTATAGTTGTAGAATACCAAATCGATGTAAAAATCTTGATCTTCTGTAGCAATTCGTTGCTGACGTCCTACAAATGCAAAGCCTTTTCCAAGTTCTAGTAAAAACTGTTGAAGATTATTGATTAGAGCTTGTTCTAGATTACTCTCCAATGTTGAAGTGTAAGGTAAATTCAAAAATTCCAGAATATAAGGATCACGTAAATAATTCTTAGGATTGTTTTTAAAGGTTCAATATGAGCATTTGCTTCATCAATGACAGGTTGTTTCTCTTTACTTGATAATAAGCGCTCATAATACAACTTATCGATCTGACGATCTAATGCTCTGACACTCCAAGCATGATCTATTGCTTCTCTCATGTACCATTCGCGAGCTTTTTGGTTTTCTACACGTAACAACTCACAATAATGAGACCAACTCAATTTGGCGGACACTGTCGGCCAAATTGGATATAAGAGATAAAAACTCCTCATGCGTCGAAGATTACGCTCGTTAAATCCCTTACCAAACTCTTTGCGTAACTGTTCGGATAATACCTTAATTTGCTGTTGACCATAATCAGCTCTATTTTTGCCCTTTTGTTCATGCTCAACAATTAAACGCCCCACATTCCAATAAGTCTGTACCATAGTATGATTAACAGTCTGCTGTAGCTGGGTTCGTGCTTGATTTAGTATAGAACGAATCGCTGTAAGCAATTCAGGTATTTCGGGCATACTCATTTCAAAAGCTCCGTTTTTGTAGGTTGGATGGCAATAACATCAGCTGATTTTATTACACCCATGCATTTTAAAATATAATCTGTAATAAGCTGCATAGGTTTTCGAAGTCGTTCAGCATCAACAATAATGTACCCAGCAGTCACATCATTGCTCATCTTATGATTCATTAAACGCTTTAAGGCATAAGCGGGGATATCCAGACTTTCTGCAATGGTGATAAAAGTGCGTCTCAAATCATGTACTGTGAAATGAACACCCGAATTTTTTGTCACATGTGCCATCTGCTTGCGTGGCTCTATAATATGGCCTGCGGCTCCTGGTCCCGGGAAAACATAGTCGTTAATTGCTTTTCTTTTCTGGTACTCAGCAGATCATAAAGAAAGTCAGAAAGGGGAAGGGTATGTGATTCATTGTTTTTGGTTTTATTGATAGTAAATGTTTTCGCTTTTAAATCGAGGTCAGACCATTTTAGGGTGGCTGCTTCTTGCCGGCGTAAACCAGTTAATAAGATTAATAGCAAATAATCGCGTAAGGTTTCATTTTGGATTTGCTGTAAACCTGCATACCATGCCGCTAGCTCATGAGATTTTATGTAGGTTTTCCGTCTTTCAATGCGATACCAGGCACGTGTTTGAGACAGGCGCTTTACTGGGTTATCAATGAAAAGAGAGTGGCCGCTATTGTCTTCATACTGGCCTGCTGCAAAGTTGAATAAGGCTCTTAGGACTCTCATGGCTAGATTGGCGTATGCTTCTCCGTGTTCATGGCCTAGCTTCTCATGGTATTTGGCGATGCGATCTCTGGTAATAAATAGAATGGGTTTGCTTTTCCAACTGGTGAAGCCTTTATCCAGGATTTGCTTGTAGTTCTCTATGGTTTTTGGTTTTAAGTTTTTTCTGGTTTTAATGTAGTCTTTAAAGACTTGATTGAGGGTAATGTCTCGCACTGTTGCTGCTTTTTTCTCGGCAACCGGATCGATTCCCATAGCGATTTGCCCCAGAAGGTGCAGGGCTTTGTTTTTTGCCATTTCAGCAGTCAATTCCGGGTAGTGCCCTAAAGTAATGCGACAGCGTTTTTTATTGATGAATTTTTCAACGAAAAATGCTTTTGCCCCTCCCGAAGTAACACGTATGCCAAATCCCTTTAGATTGTTATCGTAATATCTTTTTTGTGCTGTTTTTCCTTCTTCTGTTGCTTGGGGAAGGGGGAGGTTTTCTACGTTTGTTTTGTTTATTTTCATAATTAACTTTTACGATTGGTTTTGAATGTGTCGCAACTGTGTCGCACTTGTGTCGCACAATTATTTAAAATTCATTAATAGAACTTATAACGTAATAATGCTTTAACATCAAGTAAACAAAGGGATATTAAAAGAATTTCAAAAAGTGTCTAATTGGTTGAAACCCATAATTCACTAATTCGTAATCAATAGGTCCGCGGTTCGATTCCGCGCAACGGCATTGTAAAATCAATGAGTTATGTAATTCCCTC
>NZ_CALJ01000138.1 GCF_000308315.1 Legionella tunisiensis
ACAGAGAGGAATTCGAGCGCCTCCCCGCCAGCTAACCAAGTTATCTACACTAGGAGATAAAATGGCTAAACGAATCTTAGTCTATTTCAGTTTTATATTTCAATGGCATGTCCGTAAGAAGCCGCCAAAATTTCCCATTATTTACACAGCTTGAGCATTAAGAGCATGGTTAGAGTGTGCTTTTAATTCGCTTTTAACCAAAAATCTTAATTATTTCAGCGACTAGAGACACGGGAATTATTTTTTCAATAATTCCTGTGCTAAGTCACACCTTTAAAAAATAAAGGAAAAATAATGGTGACAACGAAGCGAGAAGCCTTAAGGAAAACAAATTTAATCGATAGTCCCTTTTTTAAAGTGTTTGCAAAAAATTACCTGGATTATTTGGGTAACTCTAATCCCACCTCGAAACAATTATCCGAAATCCAGGCGCTGCTTTCTCATACCTGGATAAGACAACCAATATTTTTTGACCTCCGATTAAGCGAACAGGAAAAGCAATGCCTGTATTTATCTGCACAAGGTAAAGGGCTTAAAGAAATTGCGGCGTTTCTAAAAGTCTCCATACGGAGAGTTACTCAATATCGACAATCCATCTTCCAAAAATTAGATTGTCGAAATATTACCAGTGCAATTATTGTCGGGCTGCGGTTTGGGGTAATTAAAGCTGAACATCTATTGGAAGAAAAGTAGATTGGTTTGGTAAGCAAAAAATTCCAGATGGGCAGGTGGAACATGTGAATCTTAATATAAATTTTGTTGTACAACTATTATAAAATAAGTGGGACATTTGGGGCATTGGGACAACCGCATAAACACAGGTTTATAGGTGTCCCAATACCAAAAATTCATATGGGACAAATGGGACAAATCTCTCCTTAAATTTTTTTAGTATCAATCAATATCATTTAGTATCAAGGCTCTAAACACGCTTGACACTCTTTTAAATTCCAAGCAATACTTTGCTCGAGTTGTAAACTTTTATAGGTCTACGGTCTTATAGAAGTCATGGAAAATGAAATATCACGACTTTTTCCCTCAAGGGAATCCGGCCGGACAGTCAACTGATATTCATCGCGCAAGGGATGCATACCGTCGGCATTAAGCTGAATGAATAATCATTTGATGAGGTTCCATATGAATAAGAAAACATCTCGCTTACAACTGTTAAATGAATTTGAATCTGCGCCCAATTCTGCGTTGTTTAAGCAACAAACGTTGGCTGCTGTTTTAGACTGCTCTACCCAGCTTTTAGAACGCAATCGCTGGGAAGGAAAAGGCGTTCCTTATCTTAAAATAGGCCGTAAGGTTTTATATCGTAAAAGTGACGTGTTGTCTTTTCTCCAGCAACAGAAAATCTATCGCTCTACTTGTGACGAAGGGCAAGCCTTGTCATTGGTCAACGAATAACTCTCATCGAAATAGATTGTTCACGAAAGACTAGGATTCCTATGTTCCATGAACTCCGCTGGAGAAAGAGCGATGCTGCAAAATCAAATTATTACGATAAAAACAAAAACGGCCATAATCCTGTAACTTATGAATACGCTGGTGGTTGTTTTAAATTAAATGAGCAGGGTTTGTCTTTTCTTGGAAAAGATAAAGACGGTAATTCAATGGCGCCACGGTGGATTTGTTCTCCTTTGTATGTGGTAGCTAAAACACGTGATGCCAAAAGTGGGGAGTGGGGTCGCTTACTTGAATGGCAGGATGATGATGGAATTACTCACCAATGGGCAATGCCCCTGGCTTTGTTACAAGGTGATGCTTCAGAAGTAAGGCGGGAACTGGCATGCCTTGGTCTAACTATCTCACCCCATAAAATTTCCCGCGATTTGCTGACTACTTATTTGCAGGTCTTTCCTGTAGAAGACAGAGCGCGTTGTGTCGATAAATTGGGTTGGCATGGAAACCTTTTTGTTACTGCGTCACAGACAATTGGTCATTCATCTGAGAAAATTGTTTTTCAAAATAGTCATGCAGTTGAGTCAGCTCTATCTGTATCGGGTACTGTAGATGATTGGCGAGACTCAATAGGTCAGCTTGCCTCTGGTAATTCTCGGTTGGTTTTTGCCATCTCTACTGCTTTTGCCCCTGCTTTGGCAAAGATTGTTGGTGAAGACTCAGGTGGGTTTCATTTCAGAGGTGCTTCCTCAAGTGGTAAAAGCACTGCTTTAAAAGTGGCTGCTTCAGTTTGGGGTAATCCGCAAGCTTATTGCCGATTATGGCGCAGTACTACAAATGGTCTTGAAGGACTCGCGGCTTTGCATAACGATGGCTTCCTTATTCTTGATGAGTTAAGTCAGTTAGATCCTAAAGAGGCTGGGGAGGCGGCTTACTTGCTGGCCAATGGCCAAGGCAAAACACGAGCCTCTCGCCAGGGAACAGTTAAATTATCGCCTCGATGGTCATTATTCTTTCTCTCTGCTGGAGAGGAATCCTTAATGTCTCTGATGGCTAGAGCAGGGCAAAAAACCAATGCAGGGCAAGAGATTCGATTAGCAGATATTGAAGCCGATGCTGGGTTGCATAAAGGGATTTTTGAAACAATTCATAATCAACTCAGTCCGGCTACTATGGCTTTATCCTTGAAGGAATATTCCAGCAAATATTATGGTGCTGTGGGTATGGCATGGCTGCAAAAAGTGGTTGCAAATCAACAAAGCATTACAACAAACATTTCTGATGCAATCCAAGAATTTGTGAATAGTGTTGTCTTACCTGATTCAACGGGGCAGATTATCCGTGTGGCTCGACGTTTTGCGTTGGTTGCTGTTGCTGGTGAAGTGGCTAGCCAATATGGATTGACTGGATGGAAAGAAGGAGAATCTTTTGCTGCAGCTTATAAGTGCTATAAAGCATGGCTGGATCATTTTGGTAGGGAAGGCAATCGGGAAGAGAGGGCAATATTAGCGCAAGTTCGGGCTTTCTTTGAGTCCCACGGCGCTAGTCGGTTTGATAATATAAGAACACCAAACAATGAACGGATTCAGAATCGTGCTGGGTTTTATCATACCGATGATGCGGGTTTTCGTGTCTATATGGTACTAACGGAAGTATTTAAAAATGAACTATGCCAGGGATTTGAGCCTAGAACGGTAGTTCGGGTATTAATGAATGAAGGTTGGTTAAAGCCGGCAGCAGATGGTTTGCCTTCTCATAAGCCAAGAATTAAAGGAATAGGGACACCCAGATTATACGTGTTTACCGATAAAATTTGGGGTGGGGAATAAGCCCTTAGAAATTTGTCCCATTATTTAAAGTGGTGGGACATATGGGGACGGCTCTAAGCCAGTATTTATGGGCTGTCCCACATGTCCCATTTGTCCCAATTAATTTTTAAGATACGTCCAAAGAGTATTGCGCGATTTTATTCCCATCTCATCACGAATCAGTAAACAGGTTTTATAATTCCTGCATTCTGGCAGCAGGTAAGTATACATTTGCTTTGCATACAAATAACGCCAACTTTTGATGCTGGATAGACGGTGTTTTGCTAAGGCACTGCGCCAAATGATGCGGATTTCCTCATAGGATTTTAATCGGAGCAAATTATCATGCTGTTGAGTGAGCCAGTTAAAAAGATTGAGTATCATTTTCTGGTTTTCAGTTCGAACAGGAATGGTACGGTCGCTGGAGTTAAAAGCGATGTCTCGGGTTATCCAGAGAGAACATTCGCGGACTTGGATATGGGGTTTAATCAGAATCGCTTCTTTGAAAGTGAGTCCAAACTCGGTTTGTAATCCCATGATTACTCTGGCTAAAGGGTCATTAAGTGACTTCCAAATATCTGTAGGAATTATTTTCTTCCTCTTTTTTCTAGCTTTAGGTCTTGAGAGTTCAAGCGATTGATTATCCATATCGGTGATAGAACAATCGCTCATCAGCAGAAAACGGCGAATAATGGTCATATATCGCATAATGGTGACTGGGTTAACCTTTTGTTTTTCCAGTAACGTACCAGCTTGCGAACCTGTTCAGACTGCAAAGCCTGCCATGAAGGCGGCACTTGCCGGATAACAAACAAATCATCAATCATCTTACGGATGACATAAGCACGGTGTTTCCGATATAGGTATTTACCTTGCCTGTCCAGTTTAATTTGTCGATTAGCGAATTGTCTTAAGGATTGTCTACGCATCTTCCTATCCGCAAAAATAAGTTAAAAAAGAATTTGCCCTGTGTATTGTTTAGTGTTGGTCGAGCGGTTCACTCTCTGTTGAAACCCGGCAAAAGCCGTAAAGCTCGAAGAAGGGGGCAAATCAATCGTTATAAGGCAAACGATCTCGCCGGTACCGCTATGGTTTTTTGGTAATTTTTCTCCTTAATAAAATAAAGTGAATGTAAGCGATAAAGCAGGGGCTTTATCTTCTAATTCCATGGTCAAATGAAATGACTTAGAGTCCCGAAGAACTCCCTTTACCGGATGGTAAAGGTTCCTGAAGGTTTCCCGACTACACGTCCAGCCACAAAGTTAGGGAATGAGGGTGGCTTAGCATAAGACGCCTAAGCGTTTCATCGGATTTTCACCGATTCATCAGTCATGCTTCATCTAAAAAATAGCAAAGTGCCGATCTGGGGGCAAGACCATTGCGGGGAATATTTTGTCCTATCTTATCTGGTGCGTCAGGACAAATAGCTTTTTGATGCTTGTTATGGAAGGGCTAAAGATGTTCGATTTTCCTGCGTCACTGCACGGAAGTTGCAGTGACGCAGAATTAAAACTACATTACCAGGATATTAGAGTGTCAGTTTTTTGTTTAATATAGTCGTTTAACGATAAAATACCATCAGAAAATGCCTCTGCAATGTCAGGTTCATCTTCATCAAAATTTAGACCATTAATATCAAGCTCGGTATCAAATTGAAATCTCCATAGTTGACTATTTGTTTGCCGATATTGGTTGATAGTCTGCTCAATGGCTTGTTCATCTAAATGGGCATAACGAGATAGCCAAGTACTAAATAGTATTTCAGTTGGGAATATGTAGTCTTTATCTTGTTTACGTTTTCTCGGGGTGTCGTTGTGTCTTAAATCGCTAATGAATAGTTCTTCTTCAGTAGGCACATCATCTTCCCACCGATGTTGTTCATATTGGAGATTCATAAGTGCATCATTGATATGCGCTTGTACCGAACGATCGCCTCGCGGAATAAATGCATATTCTTGGTGATTTTCTAAGAATGACTCCATGCTTGTTTTTAATAGTGTTTCATCTTGTCCTCCCATATTAATAACAGCAACAATATGGAGACTAAATCGGTCGTGAAATTGCTCAAGAAACTGTTGAATATTCCCTTTTTTAATCCCCAAAAAAGCATACAGAAACGTGAGTCTGTATCCATTGCCAGTAAGACATTTCTGTGACCAAATTTTTTCACATGAATCATCCAATGCCACTGTTGGGGATTGTGCAAGCTAGGTTCTTCAGCAAGTTCTCTTTCCGGCGTTGGTGACATGGGAGATAGTTTATTGCCCTTGCAGATAGTAGTGAAAAAAGCTGAAGCAGCTTTAGTACAATTGAAAATTAGCATGAAGATGCGTTTCTTATTGATTTGGGTTTGAGATTATCAAATAGTAATGTCTACTTAATTTTCTGTCTACATGACTTTTTTGAATTTTCTGAAAACTACCGTAACTAATTGATTTTGTTGGTGGCTAACTAGGATTTGAACCTAGGTCCAACGGATTATGAGCCCGTCAATTGAAAAATAACCAATTGATTTTATTATAATTATTATCGCAGGAAACCACTACAAATGTCCTACGATGTATAACAGTGTACTACCCAAATACACAAAATCACCACAGTTAATTTTACTAGTTTGGGACAAAAAAAACTGCGTGTCATCCTTGCCATAAACTATTACGCCAAACAGGTTCTTCAAAATGTTTAACAAATGTATGTCAAAAATAAATACAAGATAGGGTGGGCTATAGTTATTTAAGTATACATTGAGGGGAATTGATATGACACTACCACCGTATAGCCCGTATGTTACATGGAGAGAGTATCAGATTGCTACCCCTACCTTTAGATTATCGCCATTAGAAAAACCTGATATGTCACCTTACCTAGTACACATGACCGGAAAAGGGAAATATTAAACATTCTAACCCACGAAGAAAATACAAAGGATTGATCACAGCCTCTACACCAAAAG
>NZ_CALJ01000137.1 GCF_000308315.1 Legionella tunisiensis
GCGCTCAAGAAAGGCCTGGCTTACCAAGCGCTCCGGAGCAACATACAGTAAATCAAGTTCATTATTATGTAATTGCGCCAGTACTTGCCTTGCCTCCTCGCTGCTTAATGACGAGTTATAATAAGCGGCACGAATTCCCTGTAATTTTAGAGCTGCAACCTGATCCTCCATAAGAGCAATGAGAGGAGAGACTACGATCCCAACTCCTGCGCGTACTAAAGCAGGAACCTGATAGCAGAGCGATTTTCCACCACCGGTTGGCATAAGTACAAGTAAATCATGACCAGCAATTAGTTCATTGATAATTTCTTCTTGAGGATGGCGAAAAGCGTCAAAACCAAAATAGTTTTTTAAGACATGAGTAGCCTTTGCTTGCTTAGTACTAAAATTTGTGGTGGTCTCCATGTGATTTTTTCTTGTTTTTTATTTCACGGACGCCAAAAATTGGCAATAATAACATCTTTATCTGATCTTCATAAAGATTGTTTGATCTTTGAATTGAATTGACGTTTAACTAAGGATGGGCTATGGATTTTAAATTCAGTGAAGAGCATCTGGCTTTTCGTGATATGGCTGCAGAATTTGCGCGTAACAAATTAGCGCCCAATGCGGCGAATTGGGATGAACATAGTTTTTTCCAGTTGAAATCTTGCGAGAAGCGGCAAGCCTCGGTATGGCTGGCATTGTCTCTGCTGAAGATATTGGGGGCTCTAATCTCAAACGGCTAGATGCTGCTCTTATTTTTGAGCAACTAGCCACAGGGTGTATTACTACCAGCGCTTATCTTTCTATCCATAATATGGTGACTTCCTTGGTTGATCGTTATGCCGATGAGCATTTACGTAATATTTGGGGGCCCCGTCTAACTTCCATGGCAGCTTTAGCAAGTTATTGTTTGACTGAACCTGAGGCTGGTTCCGATGCTGCTTCATTAAAAAGTACGTGCAGTCATAGATGGCGATCATTATGTTTTGAATGGAGCAAAAGCTTTTATCTCCGGAGGCAGTGTCAGCGATGTCTATCTATGTATGGTTAGGACAGGTGATGAATCGCATCATGGGATCTCTTGTTTATTGATTGAAAAAGATACACCTGGCTTGAGCTTTGGTAAATTGGAAAGAAAAATGGGGTGGTGCAGTCAACCTACCTGCATGGTGTATTTTGAGGATTGTCGTGTCCCTGTGACGAATCGTGTCGGTGCTGAGGGAATAGGATTTAAAATTGCGTTATCTGCATTGAATGGAGGCAGGGTTAATATTGCTTCCTGTTCTTTAGGGGGAGCAATTGCCTGTTTGCGTTTAACTCAAAGCTACTTATATGAGCGTAAGCAATTTGGTAAATCGTTGAATCAGATGCAAGCGTTGCGTTTTTATTTTGCTGATATGATAACGGATTTTGAGGCTGCTCGTTTAATGGTGTATCGTGCTGCTGATGCTTTGGATAAAGAAGATCAACACGCCCCTATGTATTGTGCAATGGCTAAGCGATTGGCTACCGATGTTGCTTTTCGTATCAGTGATAAAGCAATGCAGCTGCATGGCGGTTATGGGTATTTACACGATTATCAGATTGAACGTATTTTCCGTGACCTCAGAGTGCATCAAATCCTCGAGGGGACTAATGAAATTATGCGCGAAATTATTGCTAAAGCGAGCTTGGATGAAGAGTATTTTATTGATTAACAGGAGTTTTTAAATGAATTTAATTGCCCAAGAATTAGATAGCAACGGTATCTTAACCCTGACTTTAAATCGTCCAGAAAAACTGAATGCTCTGAGCAACGAGGTTTTGCATGCTCTGGCAGAAATTTTCACCTCGGCAAAAGAAAACAACAAAGTCAAAGCATTACTTTTAACCGGTGCTGGTAAAGCGTTTTGCGCTGGTGCTGATATCTCCCGTCTGGCAGAATGCAATGCACAGAGCGGTTATCAATTTGCCTGTGACGGACAAAATGTCTTTAGGCAATTAGAAACGTTGGGAAAACCTTCTTTGGCTGCAATCAATGGTTTTGCATTTGGAGGCGGTTGTGAATTGGCAATCGCAGCTACGATGCGAGTTGCAGCAACGACAGCACAATTCGGTCAGCCGGAAGTAAAACTAGGAGTTATTCCAGGGTATGGCGGAACACAACGTCTGGCAAGGTTGATAGGTAAAGGACGTGCGATAGACCTGTGTTTAACGGGCCGTTTTATCAATGCAGAAACAGCACTCAATTGGGGATTGGTCAGTGAGGTCTTTGCACCTGACATTTTGTTAGAGGAAAGCAAACGAATTCTAAATGGAATTTTAGCAATGGCTCCGTTAGCTATCGCCAGTGTCATGGAGGTGATTGATCATGGTTATGATTTGTCTTTGACTGATGCACTGCATTTAGAAGCAGTTCATTTTGCCAAGGTTTGTGCCAGCGAAGATAAACAAGAAGGTGTTGCTGCCTTTCTGGCAAAACGACAGGCAAAATTCAAAGGAGTCTAGTATGACAGCGGATATTGCTTTTGCTCGTGAGCGGCATATTGGTTTAGTGACTTTAAATCGTCCTAAAGCTTTAAACGCCTTGACTCTTGAAATGATTAAAGCCTTACAGCAGCAGCTACAATTATGGCAGCACGATGATGATATTCATGCAGTGATTGTTCAGGCTGAAGGCGAAAAAGCCTTTTGTGCTGGAGGTGATGTACGTTGGCTTTATGATGCAGGACTTAACAAAGATCCTGAGCAAATGCAGTTTTTTGGTATGAATATCGTTTAAATCACTATATTCACCACTATAGTAAACCCTATATTTCCTTGATGAATGGAATCACTATGGGAGGAGGGGTTGGCATTTCTTTGCACGGCTCCTACCCAATTGCCAGTGAACGATTTGTTTTTGCTATGCCTGAGACCGGCATAGGTTTTTTCCTGATATTGCGGCCAGTTATTTACTAGCTCGTTGTCCAGGCAATTTTGGTGTTTATCTGGGTTTAACAGGCGATCGTTTAAATGCGCAAGAGGCACTTGCCTTGGGTTTAGTGAAGCAAGTGATTGTTTCAGATAAATTGCAAGATGTTCTGGTAAGTCTTATTGCAGCTGATTTATCACACAATGCACCTCAAGCAGTTGCTAATTGTCTACAGCAATTTGCTATGCCTGCTGAGCCAGCGGTGCTTGAGAAGAAGCAAGCTATTATTGATCAGTGTTTCGCACAAGACAGTGTAGAAAAAATCTTTGCATCATTGCAGCTAAGTGGCGATGACTGGGCTCTTCAGATTTTAGATCATTTACAACAAAAAGCACCTTTAAGTCTCAAGGTGACTCTGGCACAAATTCACAAGGCAAAAAAATTGTCGATGGCTGAATGCATTAAGATGGACTATTGCCTGGTTGGCCAATTTATGCGTGATCCGGATTTTTATGAAGGAGTAAGGGCTTTATTGGTCGATAAGGATAAAGCACCGCGCTGGCAGCCCGAAAGTTTGGCTTTGGTTAGTGCAGGTAGAGTTAACGATTACTTTGTTTGCAAAGGGGACGCACTTTCGTTAATCAATGAATAACTAGTCAGGATACGTTCTGGATTCCGCGCATAAAGTGCGGAATCCAGGAGAATGACTTACCGTGCTTTATGCACGGTGCACGGTATCTCCACGCTATTTAAACTCCTCTCTCCTGCGTTGACAAGAAGGTATTATGCCTTTTTATAATAAATCACTTTGTTTCTACCTTGTTTTTTTGCCTGGTAGAGAGCCCGATCAGCGATTTCAATCAATTCGCTTTGAGTATCGGCATGCTCAGGCATCATGGCAATGCCAAAAGACGCTGTGATTTTTTCTAGTAATTTCCCCTGAAAGGAAATTTCTAATTTACTAATATCCTGACGAAGCTGATCGATTCGCTCATAAACTTCTTCGGCACTGTGAACTTCGACTAACAAGAGTAAGATTTCTTCGCCACCATAGCGGCAAACAATATCTGTTTCTCTAATATTGCGTGCTAATAGATTAGCTACTTCTATCAAGACAATATCACCTGCTTCATGCCCATAACTGTCATTGATCTTTTTAAAGTGATCAAGATCCATGATGACGGACGCTAATTTGCTACTTTGCCGTTTTGCACGTTGTAATTCTCTGCCAAAAAACTCTTCCAGGTAGGAGCGATTATATAAATTGGTGAGTGGATCTCTAATCGAGCGCATTTTTATACTGGCATGCAATTTAATATTTGAGAGGGATAGTGCTATCGATTCGGCAATACTAATAATTAATTGTTCATGGCTCTCCACGAGTTGCCGAAACTCTTTTTCACTAAGCTGCTGGCTATTGATAAATTCCAGATATAGTAGGCCTATGTTTTCATTTTGTGCTTGAAGAGGTATACAGACGTAGCAGGGCGTGGGTTTGACTGTTTTCACATGCTGACATGGAATACTTTGATCAGAATTATAGTAATGATAAATTTGCCCACGCCTGATAGCCCAGCATTGCTCGGTACCAATTATTTTTTCTTCTACGGCAGGTTTTCCCCAACCTGTTACGCAATCCATATAATTTTTAGAGGGATGAGCTAGATATAAACTACCTGTAGTGGTGGGTAGGATCTTTTGTCCATAAATTGCGATAGGTTCCAGGGTTTCCTCAACGCTTAAGCACATTTGCAAAGTACTGCTTAGTTGATTTAGCAAATAAATAGCATGGTTTCGTTGCCGGGTTTCTTCAATGTTTTTGGTTAGTTGCTCATTTGCCACTGCCATCTCTTTTTCTATTTTAAACGTTTTGTCACATTTCTTGCAATTTGTGAGGCACCAATGAGTATGTTGTCTGCGTTATGAATAGGGCTATAAGTAATTTCATAGCTATTGCGTCTCAGTTTTGAATCACCTAATTCTTCAATAATGGTAAATTCTTTATCGTTGAGAGCTTCTTCCCATAGACTAACCTGATTAGTTTGCTCACTAGGCAGGTGTTGTAAAAGATCCTTTAAATTGTCACCCAGGGAAATCGATTTACCAAAAAGTTGTAGAAAATCTTTGGCGTAGGAAGGATTAAACGCGATCAAATTATAATTTTTATCAATTGCGGCGATAGAATCATTTGTTCCACTAATGATACTGTTTAGCTGATCTTCCGCTTGCTTTCTTTTTTGGCTAAGTCCAGTGACGCGTGAAAATTGTATATTAAATATTGCAAGGAACAAAAAAACAGGACAAAACTAATTGTATTGGTCAGTTTGATGTACCTAAGGGCTATATCACTGGTTCTTTGTAGGGAATTGTCTCTTGTTTTTAATAAGGATTTTTCTGTATTAATCATATTAGTAATGATAGTTTGAAGTTGACCCCTAGGATTCGCTTTACTCTTGATTAAGAGGTCCTCAGCCTCTTCCTCCCCTTTTTCTGGTAAATCTCGATAACTGAACTACTGAAATTGATGCGTCTTTTTAATAGCGAGTTTAAATGGTTTAGACGCTCGATTTGCTGTGGATTATCTTTAGTGAGCATTTCAAGATTTTTTGCTTTTGTTAAAGCCGCTGCACTGGCTTTGTTAAATTCTTGCACAGACTTAAGATCGCCTGTAAGTACGTAGCCTCTCGTATGTACGTTGATTTCCAGGATATTACCCCATAAATCATTAATAGCGTTGATTAACTCTTGTGTATGTAATACCCATTGATTGGCATTAAGCATGCGTTGAATCTGTAAATAAGACGAAACATTAACGCCTATTTGCAAGAAAAATAGAATGAATAAAAAAGATTTAATAAAACCCTTTGATTAAAATTTTTCATAGCATTTAGAATCGTTTATTCTAAATACAGTTTAGACTGTTTGAGGGTAACCCACCAATAACGAATGAAAAGGTTAGAACCCCTCAAATATAAAGGCTTTTTTTACTTAGATGGATTTAAATTTTCTTAATCAGATAACAACCGATGGCGTTATTGGCATGTCCTGGACGTTCGTATTCAACCACAAAGCCCAGTGTTTGATACCAGGTATAAACCGGCCAATCTTTAAGAGTAAACACGGTAACTGCTTTACATCCTTTGTTTTTAGCCCATTCTTCGGCTTTGGTAACCAAGGCTTTACCATAGCCCTGATTACGGTACCGCTCATCTACCCATAGACCGCCAATTTCCGCGGGGCCAAAATTATCGAAGCCAGAAATAGCAGCTATAATTTTGTTATCGTTATCATAGGCTGCAAAAAATACCCGCCTGTGCTCGCCATACCTTGTTGAGCAGCGTAATGGTTGATCCCATGGTAAATAGCTCCATGATCTTCTTCACTGGGATTCTCAATAAACACAATCGATTCGATAGACATTTTTATGCTCTTAAAATTCTAACTTGGATTATTTTCATTTCGCTTTTAAGCTTCTTGAAAGAGTCGAGATAAACTAAACTAAGATAAATCTTTATAGCTACTATAAAAGCGAAGGTTGAGATGATGCCTCAAGAACCGATCAAACACAAAATTGTTATTGTAGGTGGTGGTGCGGGAGGACTGGAGTTAGCGACTCGGCTTGGTAAAAATTTGGGTAAAAAGCATAAAGCGGATATTACTCTTGTTGATGAAACATCAACTCATGTATGGAAACCATTACTGCACGAAGTGGCCGCAGGTTCTCTCGACTCTAATATTGATCAAATTAATTACTATGCACATGCATCTAACCATTACTATCATTTTCAGCCAGGAAAAATGATAGATTTGGATAGAGAAAATAAAGCGATCATGATTGCCCCTTTACTCGATGAGCATGATAAAGAGATTATTCCAGCAAGAAAACTGCATTATGATTCACTCATTTTTGCTGTAGGGAGCCGCTCTAATAATTTTGGTATACCTGGAGTGAGTGAATTTTGCTTAACGATCGATGATCTTGAGCAGGCAAATATGTTTCAAAAAAATATCTCAATAAAATTTTATCGATGAATTATTTTCCCAATTCGCCACCAAAACCTCTTAATATTGTCATTGTGGGGGCAGGTGCTACAGGCGTGGAGCTTGCAGCAGAATTACATCACTCTCTCGCACAAGTTCAAGCATATGAACTGGATAACTCAGCGATAAAACTGGCTCAAATTACACTGATTGAATCCTCCAATCGTATCCTGTCAGGACTTCCAGAAGGAGTTACTGATTCTGTTAGTAAGAAGATGCAATCGATCGGAATAAAAGTGTATATCAATACGAAAGTGATTCAGGTACAAGCTAATGGCCTTCAAACCGAAAATAGTCAATTTATCCCGGCTGATCTCTGCGTCTGGGCAGCGGGTATAAAAGCGCCCAATTTTTAGATAAAATAGCTGGTTTGGAAACGGATTCTATTAATCGCCTCATAGTTAAACCAACACTGCAAACTACGTTGGATGCGACTATTTTGCTATAGGTGATTGTGCACATTTAGTTGATCCTAATACTGGTTTTCCGATGCCTGCAAGAGCGCAAACGGCTCATCAGCAAGCCAGTTTTTTGTCAGATAGATTCAATGCTGAATTTTCTGGCCATAAACCAAAGAAAGAATTTCAATATCGAGATCGAGGTTCTATTGTTGCTCTCGCTTGTTACGGTGCTTATGGGCATTTAACCAGTTTTGCCAAATTCCAACATTTTATTAGTGGAAAGGTTGCTCTTTACACTTATCGAAGTTTGTATTTTTATCATTTAGCCACTTTATATGGTTTTTGGCCTGCATTATGGTTGAAACACGCCCGTAAGCAATTATTAAAGGTAAGACCACGACTAAAATTACATTTTAGTAAATATTAATTCGTAACAAACAAGCGAATATTCTGTAATTGAATGCGGTAAAATTGTCTGTTTTAGTTATTTCACTTAGAATGCGCACATCGAATGCGTAGCAGGTTTTCTTTATGTCTGATTTTTACCAGGATTTTACCAAAAGGCGGACTTTCGCCATTATTTCTCACCCGGATGCCGGTAAAACAACCGTTACGGAAAAATTGTTGTTGTTCGGAGGTGCAATTCAGTTGGCTGGAACTGTAAAAGGACGCAAAGCCGATAGACACGCGACTTCTGACTGGATGGAGATGGAAAAAGAACGAGGTATTTCCATTACCACATCAGTCATGCAGTTTGTACACAACCAGCATGTGATGAATTTGCTGGATACACCAGGCCACGAAGACTTTTCCGAAGATACCTACCGTACATTGACTGCGGTTGACTCAGCACTGATGGTTATTGACGTGGCGAAAGGGGTAGAAGAGAGAACAGTTAAATTAATGGAAGTTTGCCGTTTGCGTGATACTCCCATTATGACCTTTATCAATAAGTTGGACCGTGAAGGACGAGAGCCAATCAGTTTGCTTGATGAAGTAGAAACCGTTTTGGGTATTCAATGTGCTCCTGTAACTTGGCCGGTGGGAATGGGTAAGCGTTTTAAGGGTATCTACCATCTTTATCAGGATACCATTTATCTTTATGAGCCAGGTAAAAATACGCAAAAGCAAGATGCCATGCAGATTAAAGGTTTAGATAACCCGCAGCTCGATCAACTCTTGGGGCAAACGGCACAAGAATTGCGGGATGAAATTGAATTGGTCAAAGGGGCTTCTCACGAATTTAATCTGGCTGATTATTTAGCCGGAAAAATGACACCAGTCTATTTTGGTTCAGCGATTAATAATTTTGGTATTAAAGAATTGTTGGATGATTTTGCCAAATATGCCCCGGGTCCTATGCCGCGTCAGACAGTTGAGCGGGTGGTTGAGCCTCAAGAAGAACCTTTCACAGGCTTTGTATTTAAAATTCAGGCTAATATGGATCCTAAACACCGTGACCGCATTGCCTTTTTACGTATTTGCTCTGGAACCTTTAAAAAGGGAATGAAGTTAAGCCACTTACGCATCGGTAAAGAGGTGCAAATTGCTAATGCATTGACCTTTATGGCTGGTGACCGTAGTCATGCAGAATTGGCGATGGCAGGTGATATTATCGGTTTGCACAACCATGGAACGATTCGTATTGGCGACACCTTCAGTCAAGGCGAAATGTTGAAATTTACAGGTATTCCTAATTTTGCCCCTGAATTATTCCGCTTGGTACGCCTTAAAGATCCTTTAAAAAGTAAGGCTTTGCTTAAAGGTTTGATTGAATTGTCGGAAGAGGGGGCAACTCAGATATTTCGCCCGTTAAACTCCAATCAATTAATTTTGGGTGCTGTAGGGGTTCTCCAATTCGATGTGGTAGCGCATCGTTTAAAGCATGAATATAAAGTGGATTGTGTTTATGAGGCGGTGAATGTGAGCTGTGCTCGCTGGGTTTACAGCGACGATGACAAAGCGATGGCTGAGTTTCGCGCGAAGGCTCATGATTACCTGGCACTGGATGGCAGCGATTCGCTGATGTATTTGGCGCCTACCAAAGTTAATCTGACGATGGCGCAAGAACGCTATCCGAAAATTCATTTTTCGGCAACGCGTGAACATTAATTGATCATATGATAATCTAGCGCGGTAATTTGGAACTTTTATTAACGGAATATGAATTTTACGTGCCTTCCTTAATAATCCCTTAAGGTTGCGCAACTAGTATTAGCAGCATTGCTGTAGACATTTTCAGGTGTAAACATGGCTAAGATTAAATTTAGAGAAACTCCCTTTATCAGAAGTATCTTAGGACTTTATGATCATGAGCGTGCCATGGTTAGCATGAGTTCAAGCATCATGATCAATGATGCTCCTCAAGGATGGCTTTATACCTTTGGAATAACGAATAAAGAGTGCTTTATTGATGGCTTGGATCATCCTAAAGCGGGCGGCCTTTCTGATGTTTACCGACGTATTTCAGAGAGCGGTCCTGAAAAAGCAGTTAAAAGAAACTGTGAGTTCTTTAATTTTGTTTACAATACTTGCTACCAATACATCACTGATAATCAAACACGTTATTTTGGTCGTGCTGATTTGACAGACATTTCTCATGGCAAAGTCTTTGCCATGATATTGATTGCCCATCTTTGCCAAAAGGCAATGACTCTTCCTGAGGAAGAGCAGAATAAATATCGCCTAAGAATTTATAATTTCGCTGCTGAGTTAATGAAAAATGGTGAAATACAGAAGACCTCAAGTGTAGATGGCGAGACGCTTAGTTGTATTACTGCTCTTGATAACATTTGTATCGCTCATCAGAAGCAGCCTGCGCAAGAAGAAGATGCCATTGAAAAGCTGTTTTTAGAAGTCGGAAAGACAATTGGCACTATGGAGGCGATACTACTTCGAGTGGATCAATATACGTTACCTCTGGTTACAGGACAGGAAGGAATTACTGCCGATCAACTACGTAGTTACTATGATAGAGTAGACGATATAACTCTCACCCTTAAGCAAAAAAACGTTTTAGAGAATCCTCTAGTTATGGAGTTGTATCGTAAGCCCTATGACAAATATAGAGAAGAGGGTGGTTATGAAGAGCTCTATCACGGATTGACTTATGATTTAAGTGCTGCGGAAGATAATTCCTTTTTATTAAAGCACTTTGATGAAGGTCAGAAGGAAAATTTTGTTCGTTTGCTGCAATTACGCGATCGATTACAGGTTTTGAAGTCTGAGTTAGATAAGCTTTTCAAATTTACAAAAACCAATCAAATCACTTACTTAAATGATTTTCTTTACCTCGTTGATCCTTATCTGAAAGAGATGCACCGTGTTAGAGGGGAGTTGCAAGCTTGTGCAGAACGTTTTGATTCTGATTGCAGCAAGGTTTATCGCGCTCGCCAAGAAGACAAAAGTTGGTTTCAAGAGGTCAGAAGGCAATGGGAAAAAATCTATTATAACAAAGATTTTCTTGATGGATTAAGACATGGCATTGTCGCATTAGCTCATAATATTGCCTCTACCTTCGCAAGGATTCCTTTCGATCGTTTTAATGCTTTGGAAGAGCGAAGTATTGAAGCTGAAGAAGTTGTTACTCGTGGCGAGGCTTTATTTGGTGCTGATTTTAGTCAGGCAAAAAGTCACTTTCAGAAAGCAATTACTAGAGCACAACAATCTGAATTGAATAGACAGGCTGAGCTAATTTTAATTAAGCAGTGCGATATTTCTGAGGAATATGAGCATCTGCTAAAAAAGCAGAAGCGTCTTCTGATCCGAATAAAAGCGGATTAATCGCATTACTTAGACGCCGTAAACAAATTATCGACGACATGATCGAGACAATGGTGCGGCAAGCCCACGATGTAGAAGAAAGTGGGATTGTTGACGAAGATGATTTTGTAGTCATTGAGCAAAGTGCAGTTACTCTTGGTATGATGGAAATTGAGCATCAGTCAGGGGGATTTTTCCAACTGATTCGCAATTATTTAGCGTCGCCATCTACCGCTGCTTTTGAGCAATTACAGGAAGAGCTTGAAGAGACCAAATCTCAATTGGCAGAAGCACAAGAAACTGTTGAAGCAAGAGACAAAGAAATTATAGACCTGAAAAACAATGTAGACGAGCGTAATGAAAAAATTTCTGCACTTACACAGCGTTTTCAGGTTGTGAAGGGAGTAACGTCTGCTTTGGTGGGTTTAAAAAGCCCAGAGTTAGTAGATACATTACTAACTGAGGATGTAATGAAAGTAGGTGGCCTTGCTCTTCCAAAGGTTAAAAACTACACAATGTGCTGGTCAATTTTTCGAACATTATCAAGCAAGGATTGAATTACGAAAAAGCCTATGCTGATAATGCGGGTCGATACGAAGCTACCCGATTTTTTCTCATAATGAGAACGGCAAAAAGCATGCGAAGTTAGTCATGACAGACTGGCAGGCTCATTTAATAGCGATGCTAAAGCACCATGTAGAGCAGGCTCTAATAGCCAACAAAAGATTGATGAGGCTTTCATTACAGATTTATGTACTAGACTTTCGCAGGCTATCGGATCGTCAATTGATCACTTAGTAGTTGACGACAAGTACAGTAGTTACAAACAGCATTCTTACCGTAATTATTTATGTCATTTCCATCAACAAATAGTTGATTCTCATCATTCGAAGATCGATTTGGCTCAAGAGCCCGCTGCGATTTTAAGTGTGGAGCAGGTGGAAGAGGTTGTTGATGCAGCTTTTGATGAAAAAGGTTTGCGTGATTTCAGTAAGAGTATCTACCCTGAGCAAGAGTCAACATCCAGGTTCGGTATATTCTAAGATCGTATTTAATAAAAAGGGGAGTATCAAACTCCCCTTTTTTATGGTTTAAAGTTTAGGTAGAACAATGTGCTTTGACCAGGTATGAACCTTGGTTAACTAGTTTTACTTTCGCGCCAGAGTCGGCACTAATAGTTATCTTTTCCCCATGATGAATAACCATGGACTCTTTGGCTCCTTTTTCTAAAAGTTTACCATTTATTTTTGCTTTTTATTAATCATTTCTGCATACAGCTCAGTGTGAGGGCCCTCAATGTGGGTCGTGCAAATAGCTGTAATTGTCCAAAACCAAGAGTTTGCGAAGATTACGGGTTCATTGGGAGCTAATTGATATTCAATACTGACACCAGGTGAAGTAGTAAAAGTAGTGTTTACTGCTAGGGTTTTTGCGCTAAATAGTGCACCGGCACATAGTAAACTACAACCGATTTTTCGCAGCATAAAAATTGTCTCCTAAATGACACACAAAAATACCATAACGTGATTTCATAGGCATGGCAATTTAACGCCACATCTATAAACGCTTATATCAAGAGTCGCAGAGGTATACAACTATTGAAATAAGTGATCGAATAAAAGTTTCACAGGATTGATAATTGGCAGTCTGTCTTAAGACTGCCTCTTGGGTTAAATTTCAGCCAAGGCTTTGGCAATTGACTCTGTCATGGTCTTTGCATCTCCAAAGAGCATGTAAGTGTTGTCGCGGAAAAATAAATCATTTTCCACACCGGCGTAGCCGGGTGAAAGACTGCGTTTTACAAATAAAACAGTTTGAGCTTGTTCAACCTCCAGTACGGGCATTCCGTAAATAGGTGAGTTAGGATCAGTCTTGGCGGCAGGATTGGTGATGTCGTTAGCACCGATAACAAAGGCTACATCACAGGTAGCAAAATCACGATTAATTTCACTTTGCTCAAAGACTCTATCGTAAGGGATATTGGCTTCTGCCAAGAGCACATTCATATGCCCGGGCATACGGCCAGCAACAGGATGAATAGCAAAGCGAACTCGAATTGAGTGCGCTTCAAGTGCACTGACCAGCTCTTTTACGGCATGCTGAGCATGGGCAACCGCCATGCCATAGCCAGGCACGATAATCACATCTTTGGCATTGCTTAGCAAAAAGGCTGCATCCTCGCCATTCGCTTGTCTAACTTGCTGTGATTCATGGCGGGCTGAGCTACTACTGACGGCTCCAGCATTTTTTAAACCACCAAAAATGACGTTAATAATTGAGCGGTTCATGCCTACACACATGATATAACTCAAAATTGCCCCGCTTGCACCTACTAAAGCACCCGTGATGACCAATAGATGGTTGCTCAGCGTAAAACCGATACCGGCTGCTGCCCATCCAGAATAGGAGTTCAGCATGGAAATAACAACTGGCATATCAGCACCACCAATAGGGATGATTAACAAAAAGCCAATCAAGAAAGACAGGAGTGCAAGTAAACAAAAGTATGGAAGGGTTGAGCGAC
The DNA here is from genome assembly GCF_000308315.1 of Legionella tunisiensis. Lineage (GTDB taxonomy): Bacteria > Pseudomonadota > Gammaproteobacteria > Legionellales > Legionellaceae > Tatlockia > Tatlockia tunisiensis. Next base: position 13,607 of record NZ_CALJ01000137.1, read on the forward strand.
AATAAAAAGGTAAACAAGCCAAGGATGGCCAAGCCAATGAGGATATTAAGCGCTTTTTGCCCTGGAAAGCGAACCGGTTGCCCTGACATCCAGCCTTGCAGTTTCAAAAATGCGATAATCGAACCAGAAAAGGTGATAGCGCCGATAATTAAGCCGAGGCTCATTTCTACCAGACTCGCTGTTTCGATATTTCCTGGTGTACCTATATTAAAGGAATGAGGCGATAAAAAGGCGCAGAATGCTACAAGAACAGCAGCCAAACCGACTAAAGAGTGGAAGCCAGCTACTAATTGAGGGATCGCGGTCATATGGATTTTAAGTGCAATGAAAGTACCGATCACACCACCAGCCAGAATTAGTACGATAAGTAACCAATGATGATTCATAGAAGGCATCATCAGAGTAGCAATAATGGCAAGAACCATTCCAAAAATTCCCAGCAGGTTCCCTCGCCTTGCGGAAGACGGGCTTGCCAAGCCTTTAAGAGCTAAAATAAAGCATACTGCTGCAATCAGATAAAAAAAGGAAACAATGAAGTCATATTATCATCCTAATAAGGCATTATTTTTTTGAGCTTTTATACATCAGCAACATGCGTTGAGTAACCACAAAACCCCCGAAGATATTGATGGCAGTGATAAAAATTCCAATACCACCAAGCCAGGTAATCGTGCCTGTTAATTTGCTGCCCGCAGCAATTAAAGCACCGAGAATAATGATGCTGGAGATTGCATTGGTCACAGACATCAAGGGTGTATGCAGGGCAGGAGTTACTTTCCACACCACGTAGTAGCCTACAAAACAAGCTAGAATAAAAATAGTCAAGATAGCGATATAGGGATTACTGAGTGTATTAATACCAGTCATGTTAGTACTCCTTAACCGTGTGGAAGGGGAGGTAGTTACCCTCATGGCAGAGCAGCGCTTGTTTAATGATTTCATCTTCTCTGTTAAAAGTGAGTTCAGGTGGTGTAGATGACAGCAAAAGGCGAATCAAATTAACCAGGTTAGTCGCATATAACTCGCTGGCTGTTGCCGGGACAAGACCGGCTACGTTGCTGTAACCAATCAAAGTAACTTCACCGTGCTTCGTGATTTTGTCACGTTTGCTCAGTTCGCAATTACCGCCGCGAGCTGTTGCCAGATCAACAATAACTGAACCGGGTTTCATTTCTTCTACCGTTTTTTTAGTGAGCAAAATAGGCGCTTTCCGGCCGGGAATTAACGCTGTAGAAACGACGATATCGGATTGCTTGGCGTATTGATCAATAAGTTCAGCTTGTTGGCGTTTGTAGTCTTCACTGGTTTCTCCAGCATAGCCGCCACTGGTCTCGCTGTCTTCTTCACTCACTTCAATGAATTCAGCGCCTAAACTTTCTACTTGTTCTTTGGCTGCTCGACGAACATCAAAGGCATAAACGACAGCACCCAAACGTTTGGCGGTCGCGATGGCTTGCAAGCCTGCAACCCCTGCACCCAGGATCAGGATTTTGGCTGGATGAATCATTCCCGCTGCGGTCATCATCATGGGGATGGCGCGATTAAAATGGTTGACTCCTTCAAGTACTGCACGATAACCGGCTAAATTGGCCTGGGAAGATAAACTATCCATACTTTGTGCACGACTGATACGTGGAATGAGGTTCATTGAAAAAGCACTTACTTTTTCTTGGCAACACCAGGTCAATAACTTGCCTTCTTGTTCATTATCAAGAGGACCAATCAGTAAAGATGCAGCGGGTAAGCCTTGCAAATCGTTAGGGGAAGGTTCACTGACACAGACAAGGATTTTAGTTTTTTCAAGAGCACTTTTCTATCAGCGACAATGGTAGCGCCTGCTTCTTTGTAGTCAACATCACTAAAGCCTGAAGCCTTACCCGCATCCGCTTCACAAGAGACCTCAAGACCAAGTTTCAAATAGTGTTTTACTGCATTAGGTGTAATTGCTACCCGCGTATCATGTTTACTTTCATTTAAAGCTGCGATAATCATCAAAACATCCCTTTCGCCTTGGATGGGATCTATCCTATTGGAATCTGTTTGATATTGCTAGCATTTCAATTGCTGTTCGTGTGGAATTTCCTAATCGCTACCTGCCTCTGCGTTTACCAGAAAAGTTTCTGCATTACATAATACCGATACAGGTGACCATTATTGCGAATTAGTTTTATTTGCTCTAAAGTAGTGATCATTGGAGCAAGCCAATCGATGTAATATGGAAATTCTCGCCTTTTTTGCCGGGATAGCTTTTGCTTATTCAAAATCTATCTATCCTTTGTCATTAATTTTTGCTGCCTTATTTTTAAGAGCACATTGGTCGCTTATCATTTGGTTTTTAGCGGCTATTCTTTGGGTTTTTTCATCAACTCTGGATTGCTGATCGAGGAATGCCTGAACAGTTAATTATTGCCAAGGCAGTACTGGAGGGCAGAGTAATCACTATTCCTGCCACTAGTCCAGGTAAAACACAATTTCAATTTGCTGCGACCAGTTTGGATAATAAGCCTGTGCAAGTTACTCTCTTGTTATCCTGCTACCAACATTGTCCTATTTTTAAACTTGGACAAATTTGGCAATTACAGGCCAAACTGAGGAAACCAGCCAATTTAGGGAATCCTGGCAGCTTTGATTATGTCCATTCGCTTAATGCACGCCATATTAGCTGGACAGGGTACATCAAACTTAAACCATTGCAGCCTAAGCTTCTGGAACAAGGAACTAATCAAGAACCTTTACTTCATTTACGTAATCGTTTAGCGGATTCCATGACGCAGCTCATGCCTAAAGATCATGCGTTGGGTATTTTACAAGCATTAACGTTGGGAATAACGTTTAATATTGATAAACAACAATGGGATTTATTTCGCCGTACCGGAACGACGCATTTAATGGTTATCTCTGGTTCTCACATTGGTTTGGTAGCCGGTCTAGCTTATTGGTTGATAAAATGGTTGTGGTTGCGCTGCAGTCGCCTTTGTCTTTATTGGCCAGCAATTCAGGTGGCTTCTGTTGTTGCTTTTTTATGGCGCTTGCTTACGCTTTGTTGGCAGGTTTTGCCGCACCAGCACAGCGCGCGTTAGTTGCCTGTTTTTTCTTTTTTACGTAATTTCTTAAGTCAGCGTTTTACCGTCTGGCAAACTTGGCGTTATGCCTTATTTGCTGTTTTGCTCTTTGACCCTCATGCTGTCTTAATGCCCGGTTTCTATTTGTCATTTATCGCTGTGGCAATCTTAATTTTAGTTAGTCAGCGTTTGCCTTTTAAGGGAGTCAAACAAGTTTTGTGCTTACAATTAGCCTGTTTATTAGGCTTGATGCCACTAACTTTATATTGGTTTTCCTATGGCGCAGTGAATGGAGTAGCAGCCAATTTATTAGCCATTCCTTGGGTAGGTTTTGTCATTGTGCCACTGGCTTTAATAACGATGCTGATTACACAATGGCTCGCTTTACCCGTCCTGGTTATTCCAGTTCATTGGGCAATAGAGTGGTTGCTTTATTATTTGCGATGGATTGATTCTTTTGCTTGGCTCAATCTGGATTTTTCTTTTACACAATTGCTTTCGCCTTTGGCATTGATGGCAGCAATGATCTTGCTGCTGTTGTTACCCATTAAAGCCATTTTTCCCGCGGCACTTGTCTTGGGACTTGCCGGTCTTTTTCCAGCTTATCCACGTGTGAAGGAGGGCGATGCGCGGGTTGACGTCTTAGATGTAGGTCAAGGTTTGGCTGTTGTAGTGAATACCGCCAGGCATACCCTTATTTATGATACGGGTGTAAAATTTTACAAAGGGGGAGATATGGGAAAGCTGGCTATTATTCCCTATCTTAACACCTTGGGAGTCACCAAACTTGATAAGGTCATTATTAGTCACCCTGATTTGGATCATCGCGGTGGTCTGCTCTCCTTGCAAGCGAATTACTCAATCGGAGAACTATTAGTCGATAAAGTCTCTTTCTATAGACAGGGTACTACTTGCCAGCATTATCCAGCCTGGCAATGGGATGGTGTTTCTTTTCGTTTTTCACGGTTGCCAAGGTTTTTAAGGGAAAAATAATACATCTTGCGTTCTTCAAATAGGAAATGAGAGTGGAAAGATTTTGTTGGCTGGAGACATTGAAAAAGCAGGGGAAGATAACCTGCTCAATACTTATGGTGAACAATTACGCTCAACTGTTTTAGTTGTGCCACATCATGGTAGTAAAACCTCCTCATCGGCTGCTTTTATTAAACAGGTGGCGCCGCAATATGCAGTCATATCAGCTGGTTTTGACAATCGCTATCATTTTCCTCATCAGCAAACGATTAATACTTTGCAGAAAAATAAGGTGAAAATTTACAATACTGCGGAGTGTGGTATGGTAACGATCAAGTTGTATCAAGATAATAGTAGTGCTAGTTTGTCTTGTTATAAGGGATGCCAAAATCAGTAACGACACTCTGTATTTATCCAATACTTGTTGACAATAAATATACATAATATAGCATCCTCCTAACTAATTTTATTCTTGGATTTTTGCTCATGGTGCGTATAACTATTTTTATTTTGCATTTTTCTACGCTTGTAGTTAATGCGGGTACCGCCTGTAAATTCCATGAATGTGTGGCCGTCGTTGATGCGGGAAGTACCGGTTCACGCTTACATATTTATGCCTATGATGTTGATCAAACGAATTCCCCTATTAATATCAGGGAATTATGGTCAAAAAAATTAAGCCCGGTATTGCCACCATCGAGGCGAACAAGGAAACGATGGATGCTTATCTCACCACCTTGTTTAGTGGTGCTCCGGAAGAGAATTTAGAAGTCTATTTTTATGCTACAGCTGGTATGCGTCTACTACCACAACCTAAACAGCATCAATTGTATGTCTTGTTGAAGCAATGGTTTAGTACACACCATGATGAGTGGCAACTACGTAACTCCAGAACCATTACCGGCAGTGAAGAAGGTCTTTTTGGTTGGTTGGCAGTGAACTATCAGCTTGGCGTGCTTAGCAATGCAGCTAAGGAAAAAGCAGTTGGTGTGATGGATATGGGTGGTGCTTCCGTGCAAATTATTTTCCCGGTGAAAACTGCGGAAGGATTGAGCAAAAAGGATGTTCGTGAATTTAACCTTTATGGTCGCCATTTGATTTTATTTGTCCACAGCTTTTTAGGTTTGGGTCAAACAGAAGTAGCTCATCAATATCTCGATACGGCCTCTTGTTTTGCTGAGGATTATGAGTTACCCAAAGGTGTACCTGCAGAAGGTGATGCCTATTCCTGTAAAGAAGCAGTGTCTCCTTTAATCATCGGTGTGCATCATGTTAACAGTATTGTACAACCCACTATGCAGGCTAATCCGGTAGATCAGTGGTTTGTACTTGGTGGCACGGCAGAGCTTGCACAAAGCAAACCATTTAATTTTAGAAGACAGCAATTCACTAACCAATCGTTATTGAGTCAAGCTGATGCACAGGTCTGTCACCAACGCTGGGGGAGTTTAAGCAACCTATACCCAGGCAATGATTTTCTCTATGGTTATTGTTTATTCCCTGCTTACTACTATGCTTTGATGGTAGATGGTTACGGCCTCCATCCACAAGAACCAGTCAATTATCTGGCAGTTAATCAGAGCGGTGACTGGACGTTGGGTGTGATTTTACACGAGCATAGTACTTAAGTGACAAAATGGTTACCTTCTATTAGGTAGACAAGAGGGGGGGCGTAGCAAGGTTCCCTGACCAATTTTCACTGACTAGTGTGACTAGCTTAGGTTATGTAACTTGCTACAGGAATTTCCTTTTTTCCTCAGTGCATAAGAGCCGGAGCGCTGGACGCCAACAAATCCGTATTTTTATATCAAAACTTTCGGGAGTTACTTAGTAATTCCTCGAGATGGAGTTGTTTCTCAACAGCGCCATCTGCATATGGCTTAAAAAGCATCAGGGAGTTGCCTTGTTTACAGTTATATAATCCTAATGCTAAATAACCAACTCCTAGTGTCATTACAGCAACGCCGAGGTTAAGAAAAATGGTTTTCCAATTCCAATAGTTGTCTAAGGTGGTTTTGGCTTTTGTGGCGGCACTACCACAACTCTTTTGAAAATCAAGATAGGATTGTTCTAATTCTTTTCTGGAGCCAATGTATGGCATCCTCAGCTTAGCTTCCTTAAATTTGTCATAAGCTTGAGTTAATTCAAAATGTAAGGTCTTTGCTACTGAAGCTGCTGCTGTGTCGCCTGCTACTTTTAGTGCCTCTGTTTGGGTTTTAATATGATCTAATGATTGACGAAACAAATCCTCTGCACTTGGTTGTGGAATTTTTACGCATGGATGCTCTTTTTCATAGTCAGATAATAAAGACCTTTTTTCATAGTCATAAATTAACTGGTAATCCACAAATAATTGAAGCAGCTGCATAATTTTGTCTTTATCGATTACTTGAGGGAACGATAGTATTTGAGTATAAACCGCTACAATTTCATTCTCGTCGCCCTCGTCATCTTCGTTGTCAATGACAGTTTTTTCCTGAATTAATTGATAGTTAATCGTCGTGTTTTTGTCGGTAGCTGCAATCTTTTGAACAACAGTGAGTAATTCTGATGTATGGTAATAGTCAGTGGCAATTATCTCAGGGATTTCATCGTCGTCTACATGTCGGATAGAAAATGCTTGTTTACCAGTTGGTTGTGGAGAAAGAGTTATCTTATCCTTTTCAAGAGTAATGAATACTTTTTGGCATTGTAATTTGATAGGATTTGACATTTTGTATACTCCAATTTGCCTTTTATTAAGACAGAGACTTCGATGTCATGAGTGTGAATCCTAAACTTCTCTTTGTGATTTGATTTTAAACAAACAGACTCTGTAATTTACAGAGAATTATTTTCTGACCGAGATTCCTTTGTGGAATTGGCATGTAACTGATAGGCAAAACAGATTTTTTATAGGAGCAAACTACTGGAGAAATAAGGTGTACCTTGTGAGGCTAGTAATTATCTTGCCTCTCCAACTTTAGCAAGTATATACTTGCGCGTGATTGCCGTTGTAGCTCAGTCGGTAGAGCACTTGATTCGTAATCAATAGGTCCGCGGTTCGATTCCGCGCAACGGCATTGTAAAATCAATAAGTTACTTAAATTCATCGTTATAGTCGTCTTTTTGTGTCGCAGCTGTGTCGCAGGTTAAATGTCATGGGTCTTTCCCATTTGCC
>NZ_CALJ01000136.1 GCF_000308315.1 Legionella tunisiensis
CTGCATTTTTTCTCTTGTTGGGATTATTAATTTTTTGGCGTACTTGTTTGAAGCGAACGACAAATGAATGAATGGTGGCTTTTGCTGTGTTTTATCATATTGGCTCTGCTGGGGTTATCAGTGGCCTTATATCCGCTACGTAAAACAAAATGGTTTGCCGGTGTTTTGATACCAATATTAATTATTGGAGTAGTAGGTTCTTACTGGCGTTGGGGTGCCTGGTCTACCTGGCAACGTTACATGCAGGAAACAGAACGGCAGCGACGAGTTGAAGCGGTTCTTCAGACCATCAAAAACCCGACGGAGTTAGTTGATCGATTAAAGGCACGTTTACAAGCCAATCCTGACAGTGCACGCGGATGGTATTTGTTAGGTAGGCTTTATGTCAGCGAAGGTCGGTGGCAAGTAGCTTCTGAAGCGTTTGCTAAGGCACATCACCTTGATCCTAACGATATTGCAACCACGGTCAATTACGGACAAAGTCTTTGGCAAGTAAATAAACAGCGATTTGATGAGCAGATTAGAGCTTTATTTACTAAGATACTGCAGCAAGATCCTGATCAACCAGATGCGTTAGCCATGTTAGCCATGGATTCATTCATAAATCATCATTATCAACAAGCTATTAACTATTGGCAGCATTTATTGAAATTGGCCCCTGAACAATCCGAAGAAGCACAAATGATTCGTAAAGCCATTGCCAAAGCGCAACAACAGCTTCGATAATGATTGAAGACTTTCCTTTATGGTAGGTTTTCGTCTACACTCAAATGCAGGTTCAGTATATTGCCAATGATTTCAAGGAGAGAAAATGAACAATCGAGTTTATCAAATTGTTGAACTAGTAGGCACATCAGAAGAAGGCATCGAGGAGGCAATTAATAACGCTGTGGCTCAAGCAGCAAAAATGCATGGAAAATTGGATTGGTATGAAGTCTTGGAAACACGCGGTTTTATCGAGGGAAGTAAAGCCAAGTATTACCAGGTCCATTTGAAAATAGGTTGCCATGCACATTGATTTGATAAGGAACACTCAGCGCGAAGGTGGGGGATTATTCATCAAATTACCGTGGAGTGCCGCAAGCCTGTCACACGAATTCAACGTATTCGCGCAGTGCTTTTAAAAAGTGTACGCCATAATGGTTGAGTTTGTGTTGACCTACCCCAGATATACTCAATAACTCTTCCATTGTCTGTGGTTTCTCGCGTACCATTTCGTGCAGCGTTGTATCGCTAAAAAATCATAAAGGGAGGTTTGTTTTCTTCATCGGCTAATTGGCGGCGTAAAGCTCGCAATGTTTCAAATAGTGGATGATGCGTTGCAGTGAGAAGATTGCGTGCTTTCGTTTTAGCCGTTTTATTTTTTGCATCAACATTAAAGAGAGCAAGAGAAACTTTTTCTTCTCCTTTTAATACGGTAATGGCCTTTTTCGACAGACGCAGCACATTGAACTGATTAAGATCCTGATAACAATAATCCCGATGAATCAATTGCCAAGCTAATTGCTTCCAGTAGGCAATTGATTTTTCCTTGCCTATGCCATAGGTGCTTAAAAGATGATGCCCTGACTTTTCGATTTTTTCGGATTTCTGTCCCCGCAATACTTCAATCGTGTAGGTTAAGCCATAACTTTGGCGTAATCGGTAAATACACGAGAGCAATTTTTGTGCATCTTCTGTTGCATCGACGGTTTGGGGCGGATTGTCGCAGACATCACAATTACCGCAAGCTTGATCACTGGTCTCAGCAAAATAACGCAATAAAATTTGCCGGCGACAATGGGTCGCTTCAGCAAAGGCTAACATATGGTTCAATTTAGACGTTTCTACCCGTTGCTGGGCTTCGCTAGTGCCTGTAGCAATCCAGCCGCGCAATCTGGCACTATCAGCAGGATCATAAAGAAGCAGTGCTTGTGCTGGTAAGCCATCACGGCCGGATCTGCCTGTCTCCTGATAATAACTTTCTATATTTTTTGGCAAATCGTAGTGAACTACAAAACGCACATTGGATTTATCAATACCCATGCCAAAGGCAAGCGTAGCGACGACAATCTCAACGCGATCGTGACGAAATAAAGATTGCACTTCACGACGTTCGTTATGAGACAAACCTGCGTGGTAAGCTTTGGCGCTATAACCGGCTTCTTGTAATTTCGTTGTGAGCCGCTCTACACCATTACGAGTACCACAATAAATAATGCCTGACTGTTGTTTTTGAGTTTGTAGAAACTGATTTAACTGCTTGAGTGGATTACTTTTAGCAATCACGAGGTAGTGAAT
>NZ_CALJ01000135.1 GCF_000308315.1 Legionella tunisiensis
ATTAACCATGCCACCAGACGTTACTCTTTTACGTACTGTCGCGCCAGGATTAGTATGGATAGCCATGTTACTAGCTATGTTGCTAGCTTCAGTGGGGTTTTTTCAGCAGGATTACGAAGACGGTGTTGTGGAGCAATGGTTGATTTCTGGCTATCCCCTTAGTGTGATTGTGGGAGCAAAGGTTTCGGTACATTGGTTGCTTAACCTAATCCCTATGTTGATTTTTTGTCCCTTATTGGCCTTATTATTTAATTTGACTGCTTATGAAACGATAATTTTACTTCTCAGTTTGATTGTCGGTACACCGGCTATTCTTTTTCTATGTGCTCTGGCTGCTGCATTTAGTGCGGGTATGCAACAAAAAGGTGTATTGATGGCTTTGATCTTATTACCTCTTACTATCCCGGTTATGGTCTTCGGCAGCGGCAGTTTAACCGCGGTGATGCAAGGATTACCTGTCTCGGGTTATTTAGCACTCTTGCTGGCCTTATCCATTCTTGCAGTTGGTTTTTTACCTTTTGCTATTGCAGCGGTGATTCGCATTAGCCTTGCTGATTAATGCGTGGTAAAATTTCTGTTTTTTCTGATCCAATTATTCCCTATGTGGAAATTTTTATACCAAATGGCGTCGCCAAAGGCATTTTATGAACTGACCCGATCATGGCTTCGCTGTTTGGGTATCAGCGCGTTGCTTTTTCTTTTACTTGGTATGATCTGGGCTTTGGTTTTTGCACCGCCGGATTACCAGCAAGGTGATGCTTTTCGTATTATCTATGTGCATGTTCCGACAGCGTTTTTGTCGATGGCGATTTATGGTTGGATGGGATTTCTGGCAGTGCTTTTGCTAGTCTGGCGTATTAAAATGGCGGGCTTAATGCTAGGAATTGCTGCCCAAACTGGGGCAGTTATGGCTTTTCTGGCACTGCTGACGGGCAGTATCTGGGGCAAGCCTATGTGGGGAACATGGTGGATTTGGGATGCGCGATTGACCTCTGAGCTGATTTTACTGCTTTTATATCTGGCAATTTTAGCGACTGGAACGGCTTTCCAGAATAAAGAGCAGGGTGATAAAATCGTCGCTATTTTGACTTTGGTTGGTTTGGTGGATTTGCCAATCATTCATTATTCTGTTTATTGGTGGAATACTTTGCATCAAGGTGCAACTTTATCTGTTTTTGCCAAACCAAAAATCGCAAGTACGATGCTGTATCCTTTATTATTGACTCTGATTGGTTTTCCTTTTATTGTCTGTGGGTTATGTTACATAAGGCCCGTAATGAGGTAGTCTTGCGTGAGCGTAAGCAGAAGTGGGTTAGGAACCTGGTGGAGAGGGGAGAATTATGACTCAGTTTATGCACTGGCTCGCTATGGGGGGCTATTCCTCCTACATATGGTCTGCTTATGGTCTGGTAGTAGTCGTTTTGGTAATGAATATTGTTGGCCTGCGATTACAACGTGTCCGCGCCCGTAAAGTATTACAACAATGGTTTAAGAGACAGTCTTCATGAATGTTGTACGTAAGCGTAAAATACTACTGCTTTTATTTATCATTTCTATTCTCGCGTTAGTCACGGGTTTAGTGCTCTATGCATTGCGCCAGAATATCAGTTTATTTTATACCCCAACTCAGATTGCTAATGGAGAGGTTTCTAACAAACATACAATTCGCTTAGGCGGTATGGTGGTTAAAGGAAGCATTGTGCGAGCAAGTAAGGGATTGGCGGTTCAGTTTCAGCTAACTGATTTCAAGCAAACAGTCACGGTTAATTATGAAGGGATTCTACCCGATCTATTCCGTGAAGGGCAGGGGATTGTGGCTCTTGGCGAACTCGGCTCTGATGGGCAATTCAAGGCCCAGGAAGTATTAGCAAAACATGATGCTAACTATATGCCTCCAGAAGTTAAAGATGCCTTGGCTAAAGCGGCTCAACAAGGAGAGAAGAAAAGCGCATGATTGCTGAAATTGGTTTGTTTTCTCTCATATTGGCTTTGTTATTTGCTTTTTTGCTGTCGCTTATTCCTGCCTGGGGGCTTGTGCGAAACAAAGCAGACTGGATTGCTGCCGCACCCCTTTACGCAAGTGGACAGTTTGTTTTTATAGCCTTTGCCTATTGCTGCCTCACTGCTTGTTTTCTGAGTGATGATTTTTCCGTTACCTATGTATTAACTAACTCCAGTATTTCTCTCCCCTGGTTTTATAAGTTATGTGCAGTCTGGGGCGGACATGAAGGTTCGATGTTACTGTGGGTTGCCATATTAAGTGTATGGATGCTGGCAGTTAGTTTTTTAGTTCCGCCTTAGATCCAGCAATGCGTGCACGGGTCTTAGTTGTACTGGGTTGGCTGAGTGTTGGCTTCATCCTTTTTCTGCTTTCAACCTCTAATCCGTTCACGCGACAATTTCAATTGTTAGACACAGAAGGGCGTGATCTGAATCCTTTGTTGCAAGATCCAGGATTTTTATTTCATCCACCAATGCTTTATATGGGTTATGTTGGTTTTTCGGTTGCCTTTGCTTTTGCTATTGCCGCACTTTGGGTAGGGCGGGTTGAAGCGTCTTGGGCAAAGTGGACCAGACCATGGACTTTAGCTGCTTGGTGCTGTCTTACTGCAGGGATTACCTTGGGTAGCTGGTGGGCTTATCGTGAGTTAGGTTGGGGGGCTGGTGGTTTTGGGATCCCGTTGAAAATGCATCCTTTATGCCTTGGCTCGTCGGTACTGCCTTGTTGCATTCACTCGCAGTCAGTGAACAACGACAGCAATTTAAGGCTTGGACTTTATTACTGGCCATCACTGCTTTTTCACTCAGCCTTGTAGGTACTTTTTTAGTACGTTCAGGTGTATTAACCTCGGTCCATGCTTTTGCTGTTGATCCTCAAAGGGGTCTTTACATTCTATGTTTCTTATTAGTCGTGATTGGTGGTTCGCTAGCCTTATTTGCACTGCGCGCGCAAACGCTACAGCGTCGTGATAATCCCTCACCGCTTTCACGTGAGAGTGCATTACTGCTGAATAATGTCTTTCTGGCAGTGGCCATGCTTACTGTATTAATGGGGACAGTGTATCCACTACTAATTGACGGGCTTGGGTTGGGTAAGCTATCTGTTGGAGCACCTTATTTTAATTCAGTGTTTGTTCCATTGATGATTCCTTTAGTAATACTCATGGGGATTGGCGTTCATTTAAATTGGCAGCGAGATAGCTGGCAAAAATTATTGACCAAATTGCGGCTCGTATTTTTGGCCAGTTTCTTGTTGCCTCTGGGTATAGAGTTTGCTTTAGCGGGCCGTATTGATGGTTATGCGCTCTTAGGGCTAATACTTGCTTTCTGGGTAGTATTAAGCACAGTAAAACTTATTCATAGTCGTAGCAAGCAGCGGGGCCTAAGAAATCTAGGTCAAGCTTTTTGGGGAATGGTTCTTGCCCATTGCGGTGTTGCCGCGACTGTCATTGGTATTGCAATATCGAATTGTTACGGTGTTCAAGAAGATGTAAAAATGGCACCCGGTGAATCTGCATCATTGGCTGGTTATACAATTAGGTTTCTGCGGGAATCTCCTCTAGAGGGGGCCAATTATCACGGTACACAAGCTTATTTTTCGATTAGACACAAGAATAAAGTTACTGTTATCTGTCCTGAAAAACGTATTTACAATGTTGGGCAAATGGCTATGACTGAAGCAGCTATTGATGTGAATCCCTTTCGCGATATTTATATCGCTTTAGGTGAACCCCTTGATGATAAAGCCTGGTCAGTGCGTTTGTATTACAAACCCTTTGTGCGTTGGATCTGGGGGGGCGGTTTTATGATTTTAGCAGGTGGGCTACTTGCCTTGGCGGATCGTCGCTATTACCAGAAACGCCAGAAAGTAGTTAATCAAGTGCAAGAGGTTGCAGTATGAAAGCACTGTATTGGCGATTAATTCCTTTGGTTGTTTTTGTTCTGTTGGTTGTTTTTCTCTGGCGTGGTTTGGGTTTGGAACCACAGAATCTTCCCTCAGTACAGATAGGAAAAGGTTTACCGAAATTTCAATTATCAACTTTAGATCAAGATCAATTACTTACACCACAATTGATGCGTGGGCGAGTTGTTTTATTAAATGTATGGGCAAGTTGGTGTGCTGCTTGTACTGATGAGCAGGTGTTTTTGTTGCGACTTGCTCGTGAAGGGGTGCCAATTTACGGTTTGAATTACAAGGATAGTAGCGAAAATGCTAAACAATGGCTTACAGAGTGGGGCAATCCTTATCAAGCAGTTGGTGAAGATAAAACAGGGAAAGTTGCTATTGATCTAGGTGTTTATGGTGCTCCAGAGACTTTCCTTATTGATAAGAAAGGTATTATTCGTTACCGTCATGTAGGCATTCTGGACGAAAAAACCTGGCAATCCGATTTCGTGCCGCTTATGAAAATTTTGCAGGATGAAGCATAATGAGATGGAAAGTCTGTTTAAGCCTGTTCCTGGTTTCTTTGTTTTTATCTACTGGGCATGCGAATACACTTTATCCCTTGGAAACACCGAAGCAGGAAGCGCAATTTTTGCATTTATTAAAAGAGCTGCGTTGTTTAGTTTGTCAAAATCAGGACTTGGCTGACTCTCATGCAAGTCTCGCCAAAGATTTGCGTATGCAAGTGTATGAGCTGGTTAAGGATGGAAAGAGTGACAGTGAAATTATTAGTTATTTAACAGCGCGTTATGGTGATTTTATTTTATTCAAACCGCCAGTTAAACCCTTAACGGCATT
>NZ_CALJ01000134.1 GCF_000308315.1 Legionella tunisiensis
CTTACATTGCTAACCATCCGCAACAATTTTCCACCTTGAGTAAAAATGCCGATGCCCGCTTATTTGCGCTATGTCTGATTTTGGGGGTAACCAGTTGGACGAGTTTATGCCGCTTGCTTCGCGCTGAAGCTTTGAAGCTTCGAGAGGTCGATTACGTGATGGCTGCCCGCGCTTTAGGAAGCAGTTCTTTTAGTATTCTGCGTAAACATTTGCTGCCTAATGTTATGCATATTGTATTAATTACCTTGGTGTTGGATTTTAGTTTTTTGGTGCTTGCTGAAGCGGTGCTTTCTTACGTTGGTGTTGGTGTTTCACCCATGACTATCAGTTGGGGAAACATGATCAATGGCGCTCGTTTAGAACTAGCGAGAGAGCCAATCGTCTGGTGGCCCATGATGTCCGCCTTTGCTTTTATGTTTACTCTCGTTTTAGCGTCTAACCTTTTTGCGGATGCACTACGAGATGCTTTTGATCCGCATCAATCAAGAGGTTAGAGGTGATGTAAACCGTCTATATTCTTAAAAGGCGAATCAATTTATTCAGCATCTAAATTTGGTAATATCTTAAGATCTAGTGTTTTTTCTTATTATTATTTTGGTTCCCCCAATAACCACTCCACACTGACTGCAAGTTCATCAGCAATGGTTTGAATGGATTTGGATTCAAAAATGACGCCATGCAATAGCGATTCAATTTTAAATTTGGGTAATTTAAATAGTTTGGAGCACGCTTGAACACGCTCAGTCATTAACGTGGGAACGCCAATAGCATCTAATTCATCACTCAAACGTTCAGATAATAGCTTGTTAGACATGATAATCTCCTCTTGATTTACTTTAGTGTAAAACAATTAAGCTTAAGAATTGATTAAGTTAGAATTTCTTGAAGAGTTAGCTATTATTAGCTTTAGTAAGGATTGGTATTTGTATAAGCGCATTGAGGTGAGAACTAAGCATGGATAATAGATTTTCCTCAACAGCAAAAATTGGTTATCTGAAATGGCTTAATACCTTTGTTAGCGTATTATTGTTTTTACTTGGTTCTCCAGTTCTGCTTATGCGGATATTCGAGTGGGCACGGTTAAATTCGATCCGCCCTATGTTCTTCCATATGGGGAACTAATAGGTCATAAGTAATAGTCATTGTGCAAAATGTTATTTATTGATGCGTTATGCTTTTTGTTATCAATATTAGTAAACCTATTGCAAAGATGATCTACCATTTTTTCGTGTCTTCATGCTTGCTCTACCTGGTTGTCTTCGGTAGAGTGCAGTCATACTTTTGGGATAGGCTTTTCTTATGCAACCGCGATTCGTTCATTTACGCGTCCATACAGAGTTTTCAATGGTTGATGGTTTAGTACGCATCAAGCCATTAATGAAAACGATTGTTGAAAAAGGGATGAATGCCGTTGCTGTAACGGATTTTTGTAATCTTTTTGCTGCCGTTAAAGTATTTAAAACAGCGGTTGATCTGGGCGTAAAGCCTATCATTGGTGGCGATTTGCCTTGCCATGATCCGGAAAACCCCGAGCAACTGTCGTCTTTGGTGCTCCTGTGCCAAAATGAAACTGGTTACCGCAATCTAACCGTGTTGGTATCAAAAGCTTATCAGGATGGGCAATATCAGGGACAGCCTCGCGTGCATCATGATTGGATAGCCCCGCATTCCGAAGGTTTGATTGCTTTATCAGGTGGTCGTAAGGGAGCAATCGGTAAAGCTTTATTGGCGGGCGATGAGCCGGGCGCTTATGATCTGGCCAAATCGTTTGCAAGCATATTCCCCAATCGCTTTTATCTGGAAATACAGCGGACGAACCGTCCTGATGAGTCAGAGTATAATGAACGTATTGTTGCTTTGGCCGAGGAGTTGCATTTACCTCTGGTTGCTACAAATGACGTGTGTTTTATTGCAAAAGATGATTTTGAAGCGCATGAAGCTCGTGTTTGTATCCACGATGGTTTAAGTCTTGCTGATCCAAGACGTAATCAACAGTATAGCGCTGCGCAATATTTGCGTTCAGCCGATGAAATGGTTGAGTTGTTTAAAGATTTACCGCAAGCAATAGAAAATACCGTCGAAATTAGCAAACGCTGTACCTTAAAACTTGATTTAGGTAATAATTATTTACCTAATTTCCCCATTCCTGATGGCTCAACGGTCGAAGAGTATTTATCCCAGTTATCAAAACAAGGTCTGGAAGAACGGTTGGGTCAGATTTTCCGTAATCAACCGCCAGAATTAATTCAGAGCGCACGTTTACCTTATGATAAGCGTTTGCAAATTGAGCTTGATGTAATTAATGCCATGGGTTTTCCAGGATATTTCCTGATTGTGGCTGACTTTATCCAATGGGCAAAACAAAACGGTGTGCCTGTAGGGCCAGGAAGAGGCTCGGGAGCTGGTTCTTTAGTGGCCTATGCGCTCAAAATTACGGATCTTGACCCCCTGCAATATGAACTTCTGTTTGAGCGCTTTCTAAATCCAGAGCGGGTATCGATGCCCGATTTCGATATTGATTTTTGCATGGAGGGGCGCGATAGGGTCATTGATTATGTTGCTGAGAAATATGGCCGACAAAGTGTGTCACAAATCATCACCTTCGGTACAATGGCGGCTAAGGCGGTTGTGCGTGATGTGGGTCGTGTACTCGGCCATCCCTACGGTTTTGTCGATAAACTTGCCAAATTAATTCCTTTTGAAATTGGAATGACCTTAAGTAAAGCCCTTGAGGATGAAGAAGAGTTACGACGGCGTTATCAAGATGAAGAAGAGGTCAAAGAGTTGTTTGATTTGGCTTTAAAACTGGAGGGGATTACTCGTAACGCCGGTAAACACGCTGGGGGGGTGGTAATCGCACCATCGAAGCTAACTGACTTTACCGCAATTTATTGTGAACAAGACTCCACCCAGATAGTTAGTCAATTTGACAAAGATGATGTAGAAGCTGCCGGACTGGTGAAATTCGACTTTTTGGGTTTGCGGACACTAACTATCATTGATTGGGCACTTGCTATCGTTAATAAGCAGAAACAAGAGCAAGGAGAATCATCTGTCGATATCAGTATGATTCCAACCGATGATGAAAAGACTTTTGAGCTACTGAAGGCTTGCCAAACTACGGCTGTATTTCAGTTGGAGTCCCGCGGGATGAAGGAATTGATCCATCGTCTGCAGCCAGATTGTTTTGAAGATATTATTGCTTTGGTTGCATTGTTCCGCCCTGGACCTTTACAGTCAGGAATGGTGGATGACTTTATTGATCGTAAGCATGGAAGAGCTAACGTTGAGTATCCACATCCTGATTTGGAACCTATTTTAAAGCCCACGTACGGTGTCATTCTTTATCAGGAACAGGTTATGCAAATTGCCCAGGTATTAGCCAATTATACCTTGGGTGCTGCGGATTTACTCCGTCGAGCGATGGGTAAGAAAAAGCCCGAAGAAATGGCAGAGCAACGTACCATTTTTACTGAAGGGGCTACAGCACGCGGGGTTAGTGAACAAACCGCTACCTATATTTTTGATTTGATGGAAAAATTTGCCGGCTATGGTTTTAACAAATCCCATTCAGCCGCTTATGCATTGGTTGCTTACCAAACCGCTTGGCTGAAAGCACATTACCCTGCAGCCTTTATGGCAGCGGTCATGTCATCTGATATGGATAATACCGATAAGGTAGTAACCTTTATTGATGAATGTGCGCAAATGAAGCTTAAGGTTTTGCCTCCTGCTATTAATAGCTCAAGTTATCAATTTACTGTTGCCGATAATCAGACAATTCTTTATGGACTAGGTGCTATCAAAGGAGTTGGGGAAGCGGCAATTACTTGTATTGTCGATGAACGAAAAGCCGCTGGCCGTTATTCAGGATTATTTAGTTTTTGTCAACGTTTGGATTTACGTAAAGTCAATCGCCGTGTCTTGGAGGCCTTGATTAGAGCCGGGGCTATGGATGAATGGAATGTTGAGCGTGCAGTTCTCTATGCGTCTCTGGAAAAAGCGTTGAAGGTGGCAGATAAGACGCATCAAAACCAAAGCAGTGGTCAGACTGATTTATTTTCTTTATTGGACGATGTAAGTAATCAAGATGATTATGTTGCCTGTAAACCCTGGCCTGAAATGCAACGCTTAAATGGTGAAAAGGAAACGCTGGGTCTTTATTTATCGGGACATCCAGCACAGCAATATTGCCAAGAATTTAAAGATTTTATCAGTTTGATTGCGCGACTGAATCCGGCAACAAGCAAAAAAGCCATGCTATGTGGATTGGTTACTGCAATCAGACGGGTGATGACAAAGCGTGGTAAAAAGCTAACGATTATTGGCTTGGAGGATTCCTCTGCCAAACTGGACGTCGTTGTTTTTTCCGAGGTTTATGAAGCATTACAAACAGATATTCAAACAGGACAGATGATTGTTGTTGAGGGAGAAATCGCTGCTGATGAATACAGTGGTGGTGTTAAAATGACAGCGAATCAGCTCTCTACCATAGAGGAAGCTCGTACGCGTTTTGCTAAATGTATCTTATTGTCTATGACAACTGCTGATGGAGATATACTTCCAACCTTGCAATCCATTTTAAAAACTAACCAAGGAAATTGTGTAGTGCAAATTCGTTATTCCACTGCGAATGCCAGCGCTACTTTGACCATGGGTACTAAATGGTGTGTTAAACCCAGTGATGAGTTAATGCTCCTGCTTGCTGATTTATTGGGGCAAGGCAGGGTTCAGATCAGTTATTAGAGGCGCATATCGGGTCAAGTGCCTGACCTACATAGCTTAATTAAATTTTTCTTCTTTTAGTAAATGAAGAAATTCGGATACAGTTTCGTGACTGGCTTTTTGGTAAGTGCCGCGGCGGCTAATGAATTCTCCAGTCAGCTCCTTGAGTTTGAGCGCCATCTCAGCTGCTTTTACACAAACAGCAATGCCGTTAACGACCATTGCACCGTCGATAGTAAAATTTTTTTGTCGGGCGAGTAACAACATTGGTAAACCGCCTGCCAAAACAACTACTTCTACCCCTTGGGCAATCATCGGTTTAATTTGTTCGGTAAACGCAAGAAGTAGTTTTTGATAAACGGACGAGTTGGTAAATGCTTGCTCAAAATCTTGAACTTGTGCCTCAACAGCACTTACAGCTGTAATTCTTTGCTGCAATCCGTAATAGTTAATTTGATTTTCATGCCAGGGAATAAAAACAGGATTGATAGTGACAAGGCCTATTTTACGTCCCAGACTGCAGGCATGAAGCATGTTAGATTCGCCCAAACCAATTACGGGAATATCGATACAGGCTTTTATCTCGTTAATGCCTGGTTCTTGAAAATGACCAATAACAAATGCATCGTAGCCTTGTTCTTCTGCTTGAATTGCATTACGAATAGTTTGCGCAGCACAGCGAAACTCGGTGAGGGGATGCAGGTTTTTATCAGCAGGGGTTAAGCCATGCACTTCAAATTGAAAATCTTTGTCCGCATACTGATTCAATTGGTCTTGCAAGCGCTGTAAATAATTAGTTTGCTCAGTGGGAGCAACAAAGCTTTGATACCAAATCCGTTTATGAGTGGCCACGATAAGATCCTCCGTGAGTTGATGTTGTTGCCAACTAATTTAAGCCTTTATTGGAGAGCATACTTCACGATTCCACCAACCGCCACCCAGCGCTTGAAATAAGGCAGCAGTATCCATAAAACGATTTGCCTGAGCTTGAGCAAGAGTAATCAGAGCTTGTTGGTAATTTTGTTGAGCATTTAATACAAACAGATGATCAACTGCTCCTGCTTCCCATTGCTGCTGGGCAATGGCGAGGCTTCTCCGAGCTGCTTGAGTTGCATTTGAGGCTGTCTTGAGGCTGATTGCATCAAATTGAATCGCTTTCAGAGTATCTGCAACGTCTTGAAAGGAGGCAAGCACGACACTGCGGTATTGTTCGACTGTTTGTTGATAAGCGGCAATTGCTGCGCGTTTCTTGTGTAATAAAGCACCTGCATCAAAGATCGGTTGTGCCAAATTGAGACCGATATCCCAAAATTTGGTTAATGAGCTAAATAGAGTTCCCAATTCGATCGCAGAACTGCCTGCATCAGCAGTTATGAGGATATTAGGCAGTTGATTGGCAATAGCAACACCAATTTGTGCACTTGCTGCGTGTATTTGTGCTTCGGCAGCGCGGATGTCGGGACGCTGTTCAATCAGACGTGCCGGGATGCTAAGTGGAAGTTTTTCTGGGAAAGTCAACGAGCTTAACTCAAATTTCTGTGCAAACTCCTCACTGGGAAAATGACCGCAGAGAATAGAAAGTAAATGACGTTGCTGGGCAAGTTGTTTTTGCAATGGGGGTAAAGCGGTTTGTGCTTGTGCCCGGGCAGCTTGTTGCGCAGCTACTGGAGCAGCACCAATCTTGCCAACGTTTTGTTGTTTTAGCATCATATCTAATTGTTTTTGCGCAATAGCAATACTCCGTTGGGCTGCTTTGATTTGTGCCCTTATAGAAGCTTCTTGAATAACTGCCATAACCACATTGGATGTCAGGGTTAGATAGATAGCCTCTTGCTGAAAAAGAGCTGTTTCAGCCTGTGCTTGCAAGGATTCAACTTGCCGCATATTGGCACCAAAGACATCAGGAACGTAAGACACGGTGAGTTGAGGAGTTGTTAAACTATAAATATAGGCATTTGATGCAACGATACTCGACAGGGTGTGTGCAGTGAGATGACGAGTCGGATTTAAATTGGCAGAAACATAAGGCAATAAAGTAGCACGCTGAGCCATTACATTTTCTTGTGCTACGCGCAGGGCTGCTGCAGCTGCTTTGAGATCGGGATTTGTTTGCAAAGCGGAAGCGATTAAATCGTTCAGCGACTGAGAGTGAAATAGTTTCCACCACTGTGCTGGTATGTCCAAGTTATTGACCAGGTATTGCTTTTTTCCTCCTGTAGTTTTTACAGAAACGGTGGAAGCAGGTAGTGGTTGAGCAGTATAATTTTTTATTTTTGGCGGCAGGGGACGATGAAAATCGGGGCCTATAGCACAGCTATTTAACATGATAGCTGCCATGAGCGTTATCAGCAGATGACAGCCAGCATGGTGGCATTTTGTTACCCATGTATTGCTCATGGCTTATCCCTGTTTTTACGAATTTCTTTTTTAATTTTTCCTGCCAGCACGCGCTCTTCAATAAAGTAATACAGAGCGGGTAAAAGAAGGAGGGTGAGTGCTGTTGCAGATACCAGGCCACCCACAATCACTGTTGCTAAAGGACGCTGTACATCAGAGCCTAAGCCATGTGCCGTAGCAGCGGGGATCATTCCGATTGCCGCAACGGTGGCAGTCATTAAAACAGGTCGTAATCGTTCCTTAGCACCGTGAATAACTGCTTCTTTCAAGCTGCCTTTATGTTCTTTTTGCCAGCGATTGAGATTGGAAATCATAATGATGGCATTGAGTACTGCTACTCCAAACAGGGCGATGAAGCCAACAGCACTTGATACGTTCAAAGTCATTCCTCGTAGAATAAGAGCAATTAAACCACCAAACATTGCCAGAGGAACTGCAAGAAGAATTAAGCCTGGTTGACGTAAATTACCAAATTGGGAAAACAATAAAACTAACATGAGACCCATCAGCATAGGAACAATAACAGCAAGTCTTGCTTGCGCTCGTTGTTGATTTTCTAATTGGCCACCCCAAACAATTTCGTAGTCAGTATGATCATAGTGAATATTACGGCTAAGTAGTTTCTTTGCTTCATTGGTAAAGGATACCAAGTCACGACCGCGTAGATTTAAACGTACAGTTAGTTGGCGTCGACTCATTTCGCGTGTGATGGTAGTTTGACCTTCTACGAATCTAATTTTAGCGAGCTGTCCTAAGGCAACTTGAGCACCATTGGCAGCTGTCAACAACATATTGCTAATCGCTTTAGGGTTATTGCGAGTAGTTTCATTGAATCTTACCGCGACATCATAACTGCGATCTTCAATATAAATCCGGGTAACTGGACTGCCACCAATACCAGTTTGAATAAGTGCCATGATGTCCGCGATGGCGATCCCTAAACGGGCAATAGCGGCCCTATCAACATCAATGCGCAGTTCTGTCATCGGTGGTTCTTGATCAATAATGACATCTTGAGCCCCAGGGACAGTTTTTAATAGCTGCACAATCGATGTAGCGAGGTGACGGACACCATGAAAATTATTGCCATATACTTTAACAACCAAGTCACTATGAGCACCTGCTACTTTATCTAATACGCCATCAATCATTGGTTGTGAGAAAGCAACTTGAACTCCGGGTAATTGCATATATCTAGCTTGGAGATGTTTAATCAAATCTTGTTTGCTCCACCCTGATTTCCAGGTATTGTAAGGATATAAGGTAATGGCGCATTCTATGTGCGACGGTGTGAAAGGATCCGTACCTTCGTCATTGCGTCCGACCTGAGTAACAATATGATCAACTTCTTTGAATTCCATGGTAGCAGCCCGTAATTCGGCAGCCATCTTTGCTGCTTTGTCCAGTGAAATGCCAGGAGGCAGGGTGACTTGTAGCCAGATAGATCCTTCATCGAGATAAGGCAGAAAATCTCTTCCAATAGACATTCCTAAAAGGGTAACTAGCAGGAAAGTAGAGAGAAATAACCCCACCACTAGTTTATTCTTACCAATCAAGCGGTCTAATAACGAGTCATAGCGTGGCATTATCCATAAGAGAAAGCGATTTTTATAGATGTGAATAGGATTGTGATAAGACCAATAAGCAAGGCCAGGGATTAGTGTTAAGGCCACTAATAACGCGCCAATCAAGGCAAAGCCTACTGCAAAGGCCATAGGCGAAAATAATTTATATTCAATTTGCTGGAAAGCAAAGAGGACCGAATAAGCAGTGATGATAACGAGAATGCCAAAGAAAATTGGTTGGGTGACTTGTAAGGTTGATTGCAGAATATCTTCTTCAGTTAATATTGCTTTTTCATCTTCTTCGCGACGACGCAAAATATTTTCCATCACCACGATTCCACCATCAACAATGATCCCGAAATCGATTGCCCCCAGTGATAATAAATTGGCAGGAATATTAAAATTATACATACAGATAAAGGCTATTAATAAAGAGAGGGGAATGGTTAGAGCTACAATCGCAGCCGCTCGCACACTCCCTAAAAAAACAGTAGAACAAGGGCAACCATTGTCATTCCGTCAAATAAGGTTTTACCCACAGTATGAACGGTAGCATTCACCAGATCGCTGCGATCAATATAAGGAACAATTTTCACTCCCTTGGGCAAGATGTGTTTATTGAGAGCATTGACGGTTTTATGTACACCATCCATGACTTGCGAGGGGTTTTCGTTTTTAAGCATCTGTGTTATCCCTTCGATAACATCACCTTGCTCATCTTTACCAACAATACCGTGTCGCTCCTTACTACCAAGCTTGATTTCACCAATATCTTTAATAAATACTGGAACATTATTGTATTGAGTTACTTGAATATTCGCAAAATCGTTTAGGTTGTGAATTAAACCTACACCGCGGACAACGATACCTTGTTCCCCGCGTTTCATAATACTGCCACCTGCACTGGCATTGTTTGCATTAATCGCTTGTGTAATTTGTCCTAGCGAGAGTTTATATTTGGCCAATTTTATCGGATCAAATTCAAGTAAAAATTGGGTGGTCAGACCACCGAAATTAGCCACCTCAACAACACCTGGTACTTGTTTAAGCTTGGGAATGACTTTCCAGAACTGTAGCTCAGATAATTCAGCCAAGGTATGCGTCTGTGATTGTAGGGTGTAGCGATAGATTTCACCAATAGGCGAGGTTAAGGCATCTAGCCCGGGTTGGGCGCCATAAGGCAACGCAACGTCGTTTATTCGTTCGAGTAGGCGCTGCCGGGACCAATAATTTGCTGCACCATCACGAAAGACGACAGTAATCAACGATAAACCAAACGTACTGCGTGAGCGCATGATACTCATACCGGGTGTGCCGATAATCTCCCGTTCCAGAGGAATAGTAATTTGTTGCTCAACTTCTTCAGCCGCAAGTCCATTGACCTGGGTGATAACCTGAGAAGTAGTGGGGGCTATATCTGGGTAAGCTTCCAAAGGTATTTGCTTCCAACAATAGAAACCATAGAAAGCGACAAAGATAAAAACAAGAACAACAATTCCGCGGCGTTGAAAGCACTGGGTGACTAAATTTTCAATCATTCAATATGATTCCCCCAGTTACCACCACTCGCTCGTTGACATTCAAACCTGAAATAATCTCAATGTGTTCGTCAAATTGGGCGCCGGTTTTGACGATTCTTGTTTCAAATTGCCACGGTGCGGTTTCAATAAAAACAATGCTGTCAAATCCTCGTTGAATGACTGCTGTCACCGGTAGGACAATACTTTCATGAGGATTACCATAGAAGATTGCTTTAGCAAACATATTTGGTTTTAGTCGCCCATCTTTATTGTCATGAATCATTTGAATACTGACAGTACGAGTATCGGGGTTCACTACGGCGCCAATATGATGAACGACGCATTGTATAGGCTGTCGATAAGCATCCAACACTATTTTGACTTTTTGACCTGGGTAAATATTGCTAATATCTTTTTCCTGAGCACTCGCAGTGATATATACCTTCGATAAATCAGCCACAGTCATGATTGGTTGTGTTGCATCATTCCAGTACCCGCCCACCGCGGCGTTTAATTCGATAACATGCCCCGAAACAGGGGAACGAACAACCAAGACATGTTTGTCGTCATTTTTAGTATTTTCCACACGTAATTCAACTAATCGGGCGTTGGCTCGTGCAAGTTCACTGACTACTTGCTCATAATTATTCTGTGCCTCTTCTGTATCATGGCGAGCAGCAATATTAGATACGGTAAGTTTTTGCTGGCGTTTGAGATTTTGCGTTGCGAATACCAATGCAGCCTTTGCTTTATCCACATCGCTCAATGCTTGAGCCAGAGCAGCGGAATCGATAGTGAACAAGGTTTCGCCTGTTTTAACTGAATCGCCAAGACGTTTATTGAGCGTGCTGATTCGCCCCAAAAGTGGTGGTAGAACCTTAATCAATGTTGCTGGATCGGCCTCAACAATCGCTGGAATACTAAAGGGATCTTCGACGGTTTGTTTGGTCGTAGTTTGAATAGTAATCAATTTTCGTAGTGGTGATTTTTCCGGAATAATTAGTCGGCGATCTTTATGCAATAAAGGAATAATGACTTCAGGATGTTTCGAAAATTGTTTTGAACAACTCACAACTAGCCAGGAAATAAATACCAGAATGACTAAACCTGACAAGGCCCAAAAAATACGTTTGGAGACAAGCAATTCCCAATTCAAAGCAATTATCCTTTTACTTTGATGCCCAATTAAAAAACAACACGGTTTGGTCACAGAGAAATATTAAAAACTTCTTTTTATCAAGTAGTTTTTCTGCATACATTACCTGTTTATTTTGAGGTAATCAAACTGATTTTCTTAAAGAATTCTCTTTGTGAAGATGTTTTCCATTTACGCGGTAGTGATAGTTGAGATGGCTTATTAAAAAAAGCACTCACCGCATTTTTTATAGCAAGATAGATTCATGAAAATACAGTATTAATGGATTAGTTTTATCCCCCCTTTTTTGCTGACGGGCATAGGCTAACATGTAAGATTAGTTACTAACGGGTTGTTATAATGACTATTTTTTACCGATATCTTGTAATTTGTGTATTAGGCCTATCGATATGGCCTAATACCTATGCAAGTACGAGTAAAGATAATTTTTATCGTAGCTTTTGGCTTCCCACTTATCATGGGGAGCGTTTGAATTATTGTATGCTCGGCGGTAAGATTTGTGGTATGCAATTAGCCACTCGTTATTGCCGAATAATGGGTTATGCCTATGCTAATCAGCAAATTATTGATTATAATGTAGGTTTAACCAATTATATGTCTACTTCTCCAGTGTGTAGGGCACAGTGTAAGGGTTGGCGTTGCAATGGTTTTAAAACGATTCGTTGCGTTGCCAATATGAGCCACAAACCACCAAAATCCTACCACTATCGTTTAAGACGCTTTGTCTATCCCCGTTATAATAATTACCGTGTTGATTGGTGTTATGACGGACAAAAAGGGTGTGGACAGCGAGCGGCTTATTCATTTTGTCGCCGCTTAGGATATTTGTCCGTGCGTCGGTATGCCAAGCAAGATAACGTAGCTGCCACAAAGGCTATTGGTAATCAAAAATTATGTTTTGGTAATGCATGTAACGGATTTGCTTACATCAATTGCTATCGATAAAGAAAGACAAGGAAAGACATTGTGTTAATTATTTATGACACTAATAAAAAATATAGTCATTTATTTGACAGTCTGTTGGTTATTAACCAATACTCAACATTAGATAACCAGGATATAGGGATGCGGTTATGAGCAACAATGAAGCAATTTATATCATTGATGACAACGAAGAACGTTGTCACAAGCTCAGTACTATCTTGAGTTTTGTGGGCGAAACTTGTTTTCATGCAAATTATAGTAATTGGCAAGCTCAATCTTACCAAAATGCTCAGGCAATCGTAGCCGGTGTAGGTTCTACTTATAATGATACGATTGAATTTTTGGATGAACTTGGAACTAATGCGCCCCAATTACCCGTTATATTGGTCGATTCTCCCATACCTGAGAATCGCTACTATGCTAAAAACGTCTTAGCAAACCTTTGTTTCCCCTTCAGTTATGCGCAGATGCTAGAGGCTTTGCATAAATGCCAAATTGCTCAGGAAATTGCTTCGGCTCAAGCCAGTAACGAAAAGCGAACCCCTTTATTTCGTAGTCTCGTCGGTAATAGTGATTCAATTCGACAAGTACGCCGGTTGATTGAGCAAGTTGCTAATACTGAGGCGAGTGTATTACTGTTAGGAGAGTCGGGTACGGGTAAAGAAGTCGTGGCGCGCAATATTCATGCTCTATCTTCACGCCATAGCAAGCCTTTTATTCCTATTAATTGTGGTGCCATTCCAGCTGAGCTGTTGGAAAGTGAATTGTTTGGTCATGAAAAAGGCGCTTTTACTGGGGCAATTACTTCAAGACAAGGGCGTTTTGAATTGGCAAATGGCGGCACATTGTTTCTTGATGAGATTGGGGATATGCCTTTAGCTATGCAGGTTAAACTGCTAAGGGTATTGCAAGAGAAATGCTTTGAGCGTGTTGGTTCCAATAGAAGTGTCGAGGTCAATGTCAGGATTATCGCTGCAACGCACAGAAATCTTGAGCAGGCTATTGAGGAAGGGAAGTTTCGCGAAGATCTTTTTTATCGTTTAAATGTATTTCCTATTGATATGCCTCCTTTGCGAACTAGACGCGAAGATTTACCCTTGCTGGTGAATGAGTTGACTGCCCGGATTGAAGGAGAAAATAGACCGAGTGTTCGTATTATGCCCGGCGCATTAGACGCTTTAAGCCGTTATCAATGGCCTGGTAATGTGCGCGAGCTTGCCAATCTTGTTGAGCGATTGTCTATTTTATTCCCCAATGGCATTGTTGATATTGATGATTTACCGAGGCGGTTTAAAGCAGATCACGCACCTGCAACGAATACGGCAGCGAGTGGCAATGAGCGCGAGAGCTTGCTTGAAATGGTTAGCCAGGAACAAGCTTTTTCCGGAGATGGTATTGATCTTAAAGAGCATTTGGTAAAAACGGAGTTAGCGCTTATTAGTCAGGCATTGGATGAGTCGGATTGGGTAGTGGCTCACGCCGCAAGTTATTTAAATATGCGTCGTACTACTTTGGTAGAAAAGATGCGTAAGTATGGTTTAACACGCCCGGAACGTGCCTGACATGTTTCACCCCAATTTTCTTTGTTAGAGAAATTGGGGACAGCATGTAACTATTACTCGCAAGTATAGAGGAACGTTCTTAAGCTTGCCCGCTGTTATCAGATTTTTCGTCTTCTTTTACGATTTCTTCAGCAGCTGGTTTAGTCTTTTTTGCTTTAGCAGGAGGTTCTTCTACCGGTGTGGTTTCTGGTTGAACCTGAGGTTGCTCAGGAGCTTGAGCTTGAGGAGGTGTTTCAGGCGTAGGTTTAGGCGGTGCGGCAGCAGCTTGTTCTTCTGCTTCGCGTTTTTCTTATAGTCGTCGATAATTTCACTGACGCTGGTTTTGACATCCTTGAAAAGCTTACCCGCAATGGAACTCAATTCTTTAAAGTCCGGTAGCTTTGATTTGAAATCACCCATGATTTACTCCGTGCTGACAGTTTAATTTCTTTATTCGTTAAGTATATACAACTATATGAGAAAAAAACTGTAGTTATTAAGCAGGAAACTTGGGGGTGTTCCCAGGTTTCCTGTATTGTGGGTTGTTAGGCCCAGTGATGCAGCAATTTCATAGCTGGTTGTAATATTTTGTCAAGAAGGGAGCGCTTACCATGAATCGCAATCTTATAGGCATTATTGTCTGCCATTTTTTCAGTGATGTAATCGTCACTGGTTTTCAAGCTATCTACCAATCTTAAGTCAAAAGCATCTTTGGCTATCCAATGTTCACCAGTTGCCACCTTTTCGATATCCAATTGTTGGCGATGGCTAAGAACGTAGTCTCTAAATGCCCGATGAATTTTTTCTAATTCTTCTTGAAATTTTTCGCGTCCTTTTTCCGTATTTTCAGCAAAAAGGGTCAGTGTACGTTTGTATTCACCGGCGGTTAATAATTCGAAGTCGATATTATTTTTTTCAACCAACGGTGAAAATTAGGTAATTGAGCAACAACACCAATTGAGCCCACAATAGCAAAAGGAGCAGCAATAATCCGATTGGCAACGCAAGCCATTAAATAACCGCCACTGGCAGCAATTTTATCAATACAAACGGTCAGTGGTATTTTTTATCGCGTATACGTTGTAGTTGGGAAGCTGCTAATCCATAGCCATTCACGGCGCCACCAGGGCTTTCCAGACGAACAACGATCTCATCCTTTTCTTGCGCAATTGCCAGAACGGCAGTAATGACATCACGAAATTCATTGACTTGCGAGGCTTTATATCACCATGAAAATCAATCACATATAATGACGACTTTTCTTCTTTCTTCTTCTTTTCTTTCAGGCT
>NZ_CALJ01000133.1 GCF_000308315.1 Legionella tunisiensis
TTTTTTTCATACCGATTTACCTGATAAGCGATGTGAAATGATAACTAATACCATCGATATCAGCAGAGTAATTGTACATAAGGCATTAAGTTCCGGGGTAACACCTGCTCTAACCAAAGAATAAATGGTGAGCGGTAAGATATTAAAATCGGGACCAGCAACAAAATAACTGATAATTACATCATCGAACGATAAAGTAAAACAAAGCAAAAATGCACTTAAGACTCCCGGCCATAATAAAGGCAGCAGAATTTTAGTTAAGGCAATCCAACGACTGGCTCCTAAATCCAATGCACTGAAATAGATATTGGGATCAAGTGTATGAATGCGGCTATTGATGGTTAATACCACAAAAGGAATACAGAACGTGATATGGGCAATTAATAAGCTTGAAAAGCCTAAAGGGATATTACTGGCATTAAAAAACAAAAGCAGGGCGACACCCAGAACCAAGTCCGGGATAATAATCAACAATAACAACAAGGCATACAGGAAATGATTGTGCCTACTTCGAAAGAGAAATAAATGGACACAGGTTAGTACACCAATCGTAGTGGCTACAATCGATGCACTTAGTCCTAAAACAATGGAGTGTAAAAAAGATGACCATAAACCGCGATCATGAAAAAGTTCCATATACCAACGTAGAGAGAAGCCATGCCATTGCAGAGAAAATTTGGCGTCATTGATTGAGTAAACGATCAAAACCAAGATAGGAAAATAAAGAATGAGGTAAACAAGACTCAAAAATATTTTTTGCGCCAAGGCTTTCAACGCAATACCTCCTTACTCTGGCGACGATAGATAATCAATAAAATCAGTAAAAGAACGGTTAGTATCACCGAGGTAGCAGCGCCCTGCGGCCAATTTTCCAACACCAAAAACTGATCTTGAATTAAATTACCTAATAAAATAGAACGAGCTCCTCCCAGTACATTAGGAATATAAAACAGGGTCATTGCTGGTAATAACACTAGCAAGCAACCAGCAATAATACCGCTGGCGGTATTAGGTAAAAACACGCGAAAAAATATTGCCCACTTATTGGCTCCTAAATCTTTCGCTGCTTCAATAAGTTTGAAGTCAAAACGTTCCATGTTAGTAAAAATAGGTAAGACCATAAAAGGAAATAAGTTATAAACCAACCCACTGATAACTGCAAAATTAGAATACAGTAAGGCCAGCGGGGTATCGATCAAATGCAATTTCAACAGAATAGCGTTGATAATTCCCTTGGATTTTAGTATGGCAATTAACGAATAAGTGCGTACCAGCGAGCTCGTCCAGAAGGGGATAATAATTAATAATAACAATAGGGACTGATGTTTTGATTTAACCAGTAAATAACTAAAAGGGTAGGCAATCAGTAAACAGCATCCCGTGGTAACTAAAGAAATCAATAAAGAACGAAAAAAATCTTGGCAAAGACAGGTGTTAGTAGTGCTGTGTAATTGCCTAGGGTAAAGGGTAAATTCACCAGATGGCTGCTATCCCTCGATAAAAAACTGGCTACCAAGACTAAACTTAAGGGAATAAAACTAAAAAGGAGTAACCAGGTATAAGTCAAATAAAGTGAGGGTGATTTAACTTTCATCTAAATTCTCTGCACAAGAAGATTATTAATGTTCATACGGTAATAAAACTTCCCAGCCTGGCAACCACTCTACCCAAACCGTTTCATTTGCCATATATTCTAGCTTATCATCATCCTCATCAAAAAATTCCGATGCATTGATAATTTTGCCAGAGGGTAATTCAACTTTGAGATCCACGGTAGAACCTTTATAAACAATATCTACAATCTTTCCTGGCAGCATTTCTTGAGTATCTTCTACTTCATTGAGACTCCACACTCGAATATCCTCAGGCCGAATGATCAGATGTACTTTATCACCGGGTTGGTAGTTAGCTGTGTTTTTACAGCGTAGCATGACGGATTCAATTTCGGTGAGCAATTCTTGCTCGTCTAGCGCATCAATAGTGGCATCGAAAATATTGGCTTCACCAATGAACATTGCCACATGAAGGTTGCTTGGGGTTTCATACACTTCTCTTGGCGTTCCGATTTGCTCGATATGGCCGTGATTAAAGATAACAATTCTATCTGACATGGATAAGGCTTCTTCCTGATCATGGGTTACGAAAATAAAAGTCATCTTTAACGCTTTTTGCAATTGCTTAAGTTCATATTGCATGTCTTTGCGTAAACGATAATCCAGAGAGCTTAATGGTTCATCAAGTAGTAAAACTTGCGGGCGATTGATCACTGCGCGCGCAATCGCGACACGTTGTTGCTGGCCACCACTTAATTGTTTGATGTTACGCTCGGCAAAGGCTTCTAATTGCACGAGACGCAGGGTTTCTGTCACTCGCTGTGCAATCTCGCTTTCCTTAACTCGTTTACAGCGCAAAGCAAAGGCGACATTTTCATAAACAGATAAATGGGGGAATAAGGCATAACTTTGAAAAACGGTATGAACATCGCGTTTTTGTGGTGGTAATAAGTTAACGCATTGACCATTAATGTAGATAGAGCCGGCTGTGGGTTGTTCAAAGCCTGAGATTAAACGCAATAGAGTGGTTTTCCCACAGCCAGAAGGACCAAGCAGGGTCAGGAATTCACCGTTGTATACGGATAAAGAAATATTATTCAGTATCGTAACACCGCCATAGGCTTTATCGACCTGTTTAATTTCTATAAGAGGGGTGTCGTTCATGCTTGTGCCACGCAAAATAGGAGAATTATGCGGTTTGCAGGCAAGCTTGTCCAGCCATTGCGGAGAACAATAATCCTTATTTTCTACTTGCCGCAACTTATTCGCGGCATCCAGAATACTTTGATTGAAGATCAACTGGGTGCCACGTATAAAGCACAGTTGGATGTTATTGCCAACTTGAAATAGGTTGATAGGGCGGTTCACCGCTACAGGTTTGGGAGATACCTCCGTTATTGCAAATAACGAGTCCTGTTTCATCGGTGGAGAAAACCCCGCCTTGCCATAGGCAACAACCTTGCAGTTTTTGTAAATCCATTACCGCATGTCGGGTGCAATAGCAGGATGAAAAATAACCATTATTACAGACATAGCGACCTGCGGAGGAATCGCAGTAATTAATACCACCCATATCGCTGCAACATACTGTTTGAGCACAGCTTGGTATGTATGGGGTATCATATTTACATCTGGGATCATTAGGGGAAATAATCCCGGCATTTACTGAGAAAGTAAGGAAAAAAAGGTGATGGCAAGCAGACAACACTTTAGGCGCATGAGGGATCCCATCAATTAATATTTTTCTAGCATACCATAGGTACGGAATCAAAAAGAAGTTATCTTATTGATGTTTAGTCTATTCTTTCACGGGGCTCTGTGATTTCTGATTCGTTCAGCATCGTGACGCCAGTTTCCAACTCCTGCATGTTCAGTTCCACCGATTCAATTTTTTGAAAACGTTGAGTAATTTTTTAGCCGAAGTACTGACTTCACTGACATCTTGATGAGCAAGATCAATGTGTTTGGATAATTTGTCCATTCGCTTTTCAAAGCGCTGGAAATCATCTGCCAAGGCATGCAAATGTTTTTGGATGATATGAATTTGTTTACGGGTAGCATCATCCTTTAAAACGGCTCTTGCTGTCGTTAAGACAGCCATTAATGTATTGGGTGAAACAAGCCAGACTTTCAAGCGTTGGGCGAGGGCAATCACCTCTGGATAGTTGGCGTGAATTTCGGCAAAAATGGCTTCGGCAGGAATAAACATGACTGCGCCATCTGTAGTTTCATTAGGGATAATGTATTTTTCAGCGATGTCTTTGATATGTTTTTGCAAATCTTGACGAAATTGTTGCTGCAATGATTTTCTCTCTACGGAAGTCGCGTCCGTATTCATCAGTTTTTGGAAGGTTTCCAATGGAAATTTGGCGTCAATAACAACATTGCCTGTTGGTTCAGGTAAGAACAAAATACAATCTGCTCTTTTTTGATTGCTTAGCGTGTATTGCATACGATAGTGAGTGCTGGGAATCATATTGGCAATCAGCGTTGATAATTGGACTTCACCAAAAGCCCCCCGTGCCCGTTTATCCACTAGGACATCTTGTAAACTGACGACATGAGTAGATAACTCAGTAATTTTTTCTGTGCTTCATCAATGATGGTCAAACGCTTGACGACATCTGTAAAGGTAGAAGACGTTTTTTCAAAGCCTTCAGTTAATTTATGATTCACTTGTTGGGTGAGGCTATGAAGATGATTGCGTATTTCTTCCGTCAGTGTTTGCAAATGAGACGAGAGAGAACTGGCATGCTGCTTAAAACTATGGCTCATTTGTTCTCTAACATCGGTCATTTGTCGTTGCACAATTTCACTAATTAATTGTTGATTGTTTAACTGACCCTGCATAATTTTTTCATGAATATTATGCTGACCCGTTTGGTAGCCTTGCTGCAATTCAAGATGCAATTGATGCAGTTGACTGGTAAAAAGTTGCTGTGTTTTATCGAGCTGAGTATCCGTGTTCTGACGCTGTTGGTATTGACGACGAATAAGCCACAATAAAAGGCAAAATTGAAGGGCAATCGCTATAGCGATGCCTTCAAGCAATGAAAGGTTAGCAAAATAAGCCATTATTCCCCTAATTTGTTGAGTGCAATTGGCGTATTGAATTCAAAAACCTGTTTTAATTGTCCCAAATCGGTTAAATGAACATAGCCAAGATAATAGGGAGCTTTATAATGACTTTTTAGCTCGGAATCAAACGAAAAATCCACATTATGCAGACCGGCAGTCAGCCAGGCTGCAGTTTGTGCCGTTTGCATGGGGTGTATTTTCCCCGCTTTATCACTGCCGTAAAGAACAACTTGCAAAGCATAACGACTATCAGTAGCTGCTTCAATACTCGCGGAAAACGTTAATGGAGTAGTCCCTATCTTTTTGATTTCCCGAATGGCTGCTGAGGGAATAATATAAGAAAAAGCGGAGTGCCCTTGTCGCTTAATGGTTTGCGCGTTCAGTGTTGCGGTAGTTTTCACTTCCACGTACCAATTTCCTCCCTGACTATCTTTGTCGCATAGGAGAGTGGTATGTGCTTCATAGCTTTCATCCTCTACTTTTTCCAGACTTAAAGGAATGATTCTGCCCTTTGCATTGACTAAGGAGGCATCAATGGCATCGATACGGTAATGTTGCTCATCATCTTGAAAAGAAATGGTAGCAGTTAATTCATCGCCATATTGATAGTGAGCCTTGTCGGTCTTGACACGTAAATAGGTCTTTGCATCCTTATCAAAGACTTGGATGAGGTAACTTTCATCATCCTTTAAACCGAGTGTAGAACTGCTTAAGACAAACTCCCCGGCACCTAATTCCGGTTTTAATTGTAAGAGAATTAAATCGCGGCCATTAAAGATAGTATTTTGTAAAGCCTCTTCTTTGGAAAATAAAGCAGCGGCTTCAAACAGGGTTAAATCAAGTCCGTTATTATTTTTAATGCGAAATTCAGGTTTGGCAGTTACTTTTCGATTTAAAGGCGTAATGCGAATGATAGCTCCAGGCGCCTGCGTGTTGAGAACAACCCCCTTCTTTAATTGTTTAAAGGTTGTTTTTATCTTGTATTTACGGCTTTTTTGCTGATGTCTTGTTTTATGTCCTAGAGGATTATTATTTGTTGCCCAATTTGTACTGAGAGTCTCTCGAGGGAGCGTTTCACAACGCTGACAATCGTAGGGTTTAAGTGCTTGCTGCGGGAAGGTCATTGCCTGGGCTTGTAGTGTTCCTAATAATGTTAAAATAAATAGCTGAATTCTCATCGAGTTGCTCCTTGTGCAAATAGTTCTTTCCTTAGAATGTCGTCCAAACCAAAGCATGAATGGCGACTTTGATTATGGCTTAAAGGGGTTTGTTGCTTCGTTTTTTGCCAATCGTAAAACCAGAAAAGACCAGCGGTCATTTGGGAGTCACAATCCAAAAAACCATCTGAGCAGTCATCTAGATAGTGTTGTGTGATTTTTAATGCAGCATTCAAGACGTATTGATTGCAGTAGCTTTCTTTCTCAAAAGGCGAAGCATTGACATCAGAGCCGACAATCACATGAAAGG
Organism: Legionella tunisiensis; assembly: GCF_000308315.1. Taxonomy (GTDB): domain Bacteria; phylum Pseudomonadota; class Gammaproteobacteria; order Legionellales; family Legionellaceae; genus Tatlockia; species Tatlockia tunisiensis. Next base: position 6,099 of record NZ_CALJ01000133.1, read on the forward strand.
GGATTGGTAACGAAGGACGTCCTTTACTACCAAATAACATTTCATCATTAAAGAGGGCCATGTCGCCAATACGCTGTTGTTTCACAGAGTCATTGTGGTATCCGAGCAACCAACCCACACCTTCCTCAAATACATTACCATCGATTGCTTCGTCCGCTAATGGTGTACCCCCACTGGAAGGGGCAATAGCAATGACATGATGGATTTTTTTAGACAAAAGCATGAAACGCGGATCATAGGTGGGATTGGAAAGGATCCAGCGCATGACATTTGCACCGTTAGAGTGCGTGTAAACAGTCAAGTGCTTAATTTGTTTTTCATGAACAAATTCGAGTAATTGACTAGCCAGGCATCCCGCGGCTTCCTCATGCCACATGTAATGGCTAAAATCACAATGAACAATGTAGTGATTCGCCGGATTTGGGAGCGCTGAAGCCAGTGAATTAATAAAACTCCTTTTCCAATAACCACCATCAGCATCTTCGCGATGATCATTGGTACCATGTACAAACGCAATACCCATATTCCTATCCGAAGTTTCCGAGTAAGTTCCAAAGGAAACCAGAAAGAAAAAAGAAGACAAAAAACGCGGGAGGTCCATTCCATTATCCTTGTTTAAAAGTCAATCATAACCCATCTATAACATACTCTTTTGCCTTACAGCAAGATTAAAAAATAACAAGAAAATTTAATATTTTAAGTGTCGAATTATTGGCTTTTTCTGGCGTTATTGTCATTCCATTGGCAAGCGTGAAACGTCGGTGTTGTATTCAGTAAATGAAATTCAGAGGGAGAAATTACTCCTGCTTTTTGGGCAAATAGGTTACAAATACCTCTCTCTTCGGACAACGCATGCTCATACCATGTCGAGCCAGGGAGCCGATCTACTCCTGTCCCCATAACGCAATCCTTTGGCAATGGATTGAGCAATGTTTTTGCATTCGAGTTTTTGGAAGATATTGTTGCAGTGGCGTCCACCTGCCGCTCCGAGATCGCAAGGAAGATGGCGATTTCTTTAATACTTTTTTCTTGGGAGGATAAATACAAACACTGTTGCTCACGATTGGTTAAACGACCATCGACACAAATCGGTCGTTGCACCCAAGCTTGTGACAACAAGGTTTGGATTTCGGTGAGTTGCTTGTTGGTGGGATTGGGATTACCTAAATGATTTAAATAATCGCGTGCAAAGGTTTTAAAAAACTGCTTCTGTTTCACGCTGTAGTAATTAATCTTGCTTGTTAATCGCATTACTTTCCATGTCTTGCTCCATGTAGGTTGGGTACCTGTCCAACAATTCGCCGGACCAGGGGCCGATCTATCTTAAAAAAACACGAGCAAGACGTCACTATCTCTACCCGTGCGGCGAGTATTGGAAACACCAATGGTCTTTAAGCGATTGACTTGCGTAAAAAGCTAACAAAACCAAATGGTCACGTCGAAAAAATGGGAATTAAACGCCGTTTATTGCGGATGAAACGTTGAAAAAGAAGGGAAAATCGAATAACATCACATCAGCGATAATTGTCTCCGTGTAAGATGATTGTGGTTAGCTGGTAGCAAGGGACTGCCATCCCTTCTATCAGCGCCTTTAAAATTTAAGAACGCGACTAAATCCTATTTTATTCCGCAGTGAGTTGCAACTGAAAATTGAGTATTTTCATAGCACTCACTGGGGAAAACCACCGCTAGCTAAGTTGAAAGGATAATCCATTAATGAGTGAGGATATTCTCAATCAAATCAAAAAACTAAGTGATTGTATTAGAAATTATGACTATCACTATTATGTACTCGACGAACCCCTGGTACCTGATGCCGAATATGACCGTTGTTTTAAGGAATTACAGGCACTGGAAGCACAATACCCGCAATACATTAGTGCGGATTCACCTACGCAGCGAATCGGCGGTAATCCTGCCAGTGGTTTTGGACCGGTTAGTCATATGGAACAGATGCGCTCGCTAGGAAATGTATTTTCTACAGATGAGTTGCAAGCGTTTATGAAGCGGGTGGGTGATCGCTTGGAGATTGATGAGAAAGCGTTGCTCTTTACTTGCGAACCTAAACTCGATGGATTGGCTGTCAGCCTTATTTATAAAAAGGAACATTAGATTGCGCAGCTACGCGTGGTGATGGTGCGGTGGGTGAAAACATTACTAACAATATCCGTACGATCGCTGCTGTCCCATTAAAATTATTGACTGATAATCCCCCGGATTTGATTGAGATTCGTGGGGAAGTTTATATGCCGAAGGCAGGTTTTGAAGCCTATAACAAGCAAGCGCGTGCCAAGGGGGAGAAAACGTTTGCGAATCCCAGGAATGCGGCGGCAGGTAGTTTACGCCAATTAAATCCCGCGATTACTGCGAGCCGGCCTTTAGCGATTTATTGTTATGGTATTGGTGGTTATGAACCGAAGAATATGCTGTTGCCTAATAGTCATTTTGCGCGCTTGCAATGGCTGCAGAGCTTGGGTTTTCGCGTCTCTGCTGAAACTAAAACAGTATATGGCTTTGCTGGTTGTCTTGCCTTTTATAAATCCATGTTAGAACGGCGACAGTCTTTACCCTATGAAATCGATGGGGTGGTTTACAAGATCGACGATATCGCTTTGCAGGAAGAGTTAGGTTATGTGGCTCGTGCACCGCGTTTTGCTTGTGCTCATAAATTTCCTGCCAGTGAGGAAATGACGCAAATCCACGCAGTTGATTTTCAGGTTGGGCGAACTGGGGGCCCTAACACCGGTAGCACGATTAAATCCTGTGAGTGTTGCGGGAGTCACGGTGAGTAACGCAACGCTACATAACATGGATGAAATCCAACGCAAAGATATTCGCATCGGAGATACGGTGGTTGTCCGCCGTGCGGGTGATGTGATTCCAGAAGTTGTTTCCGTGGTATTGGAAAAACGGCCTGATGATACGCAATTTATCCAGATGCCTTCTCATTGCCCGGTTTGTGGTGCAGAAGTGTTCAGAGAAGAAGGGGAAGCGGTTGCACGTTGCACGGGTGGATTATTCTGTAAGGCGCAACTCCAACAAATGTTATGGCATTTTGCTTCAAGAAGAGCAATGGCGATCGATGGCCTGGGTGAAGCCCTTATTGAGCAATTCATTGATCAAGGGATCGTCCATGATGTCGCTGATCTATATACCTTGGAGCTCGATACTGTAGCCAGTCTCGAACGAATGGGGAAAAAATCGGCAGAGAATTTATTGGCTGCCATTGAGCAAAGTAAGAAAACAACCTTTGCCCGTTTTCTCTATGCTTTAGGCATACGGGAAATAGGGGAAGTCAGTGCGCGTGTCTTGGCGACTGAATTTGCTGATATCGACTCTTTAAAACATGCCACAGTAGAACAACTCATGGCACTGCGGGACATTGGACCTATTGGTGCTCATCATGTGGTGCATTTTTTGCTCAGCCGCATAACGTTGAAGTCATTGATAAACTTCTGGTGTTGGGCGTGCACTGGCCAAAGGAAGAGCGTAAACAATTGGATGTCAATCATCCTTTCCACGGTAAGACAATGGTGCTGACCGGGACATTGACGAGCATGGGGCGTGAAGATGCAAAAGCACGTCTGTTAGCAATTGGGGCTAAGGTTGCCGGCAGCGTATCAGCCAAAACTGATTTTGTAGTGGCAGGTAGTGAGGCGGGTTCGAAACTTGATAAAGCCCAAGCGCTTGGTGTTAAGGTGCTGGATGAGGATGAATTTCTTAGTTTGCTCGACTAGACGTTATTTATGAGACTCCCTCTAACTATCTCTCCAAACTATTTAAAAGACTACTAAAAACAAAGCCAAAATTCTGACAAAAATCATCGACAACACAAGGCAATTTTATTAATTTATTCATTTCAAGTTCTTTGTTTCTATCTTATTGTTCCGCAAAACGAAAACAAGAACAAAAATTTTTTCAATAAATTATCTCTTTCCAGTACAATCGTTAAACAGGAAAATAGTATAACTTTGCAGCTGTACAGTATTAAGATAAGGATATCTATGAAACGGTATGAACTAACCAAGCGATTTTTGATAAGCGCTATTGTGTTTTTTATAAGCAATCCGACCCAAGCAGGAAGTGCTTTATGGACATTTATGCCGTTAACCGCAATAAGCATGCCTATCTCCCGGGGCTCATCGGCGATCATTCAATATATAGTAACCAATAAATCGCACAAAACGCATACGCTTGCGATGACAACTGTCCCGGGAATTAGCCAAATGACAACGGCAGGAAATTGTTCTAATCCATTTACCTTGGATTATCAACAATCCTGTATACTGACATTAGAAATCAACGGCAACGCACTGCAAGGTAGTGTAGTGGGTGGGCCAAAGGTGTGTGAGCAAGAAAATTCACTCCTATGCTACCAGCCTAATCAATTTGATATCATGAATGTCGCATTAATCACACCCCCTGGGGCAACTACCTTAGCAAGCAGCGTGACGACGCTTGGTTTGTCAGTTCAGGATACGGGGTTAAATGCAGCATTAACTGGAACGCCAAGACGTATTACCATCACTAATACAGGAGCAGTACCTGCCATAGCAGTGGCTTATTCTTTATCTGCGACACTACCAGCAGGCACGACAATTAGTCCTTTGAGTTGTGGCACAATAGTTCCATCGGGCACCTGTGTATTAACTATTACACCAGGAAGCATGCCTAGTGCAACACCGGGTAATACAAATCCAACGCCCATTACATTAAGTATTTCGAGCGTCAATACTAATACATTAACACTTGCGGTCAATATATTAACCTATGGCAGTGTATATCAAGGGGGTTATATTTATGCAATAGATGATACTACGCCAAATACCGATAGTATCGGTGGAAAAGTAATACAGACAAGTGATAATGTTGGTGCACCCGGCGGTATTGTTTGGGATTCATCAACTAACGGTTGTGTTAATTTACCTAATAATAATTGTTATATAACGAATGCTGATAGCGAATTGAATGGTACTAACTTAGCAACTCCTGCTCCGGGCGGGAATACCTATCTTATTTACCAAACTTTAACGACGATTAATGGTGAGTCTGCAACCTCGTATGCAGCAGGCCTTTGTACAGCTACTATCTCTGGCTATAACGATTGGTACCTGCCGGCAATTTGTGAAATGGGGTATCTGACAGCTATTTCTAACCCTACCACTAATTGTGGTTCCTCAACGTCTCCAGCATTACAAAATATTCAGTCAAATTTGGTGGAAAATGGGAATATTGGAAACTTCCCTAATGGAGGAAATCCAGTTTTTCCTGGGATTTATTGGACTTCTACTGAGCTATCCTCTCTTCCTAACGAGGGTGCGTGGATTCAGCAGTTTGCAGCGATTGGTAGTAACAGTTATCAAAGTGCTGTGGTTAAAGGGATTAATTCTCTTGGGGTTCGTTGTTCCCGGATTTTAATCCCTTAGTGCCGATTTTTATTGATAACAAAGAGGGGTACTGTTTACTTGACTAAAACTTTAGTGACTCACATCATAAGAGCTTTTAACTATCGTGTATCAGGATTTGTACCGTGACAGTATTTTGCAGACAAGGGATTTTATTCTTAATACTGTTTAGTACTTTGTTTACTTCCCATGCTGGATGGGTATTAAATAATCCCTATCCAGAAAGTGAGCGCTGGCAGAAAATTTTTTATTCCTCTTTCAATGAACAGCCTAAAACACTCGATCCGGCCAAGTCTTATTCTAGCAACGAATACCAATTCACATCGCAAATTTATGAACCTGTACTGGAATATGATTATTTGCTGCGCCCTTACAAGTTGGTGCCCTTGAATGCTGCCAGTATGCCGACTGTCCGGTATTTTGATCGCTCTAATCGAGCGCTCGCTAAGCCAACGGAAGGAGAGGTCGCTTATTCGATTTATACCATTCATATTAAGCCGGGTATTTTTTTCAACCTCATCCAGCTTTGGCAAAGGATGAAAAGGGGAATTACCGCTATCTTCAATTGCCTGCTGATTATCTTGATGAGAATGACATCAGTGGTTTATCTGATTTTGAATACACAGGAACGCGAGAGCTTCTTGCCGATGATTATATTTATGAAATCAAACGATTAGCAAATCCGGCCGTTAACTCGCCGATTTATGGTTTAATGAGTGAGCACATCATTGGTTTCAGAGATTTTGCCAGTTTCTTGCCAATGATGACTAATCCAAATGATTTTATTGATTTAAGACGTTACCCCATGGTTGGTTTACGTAAGATTGATGAGTATACCTTTGAGATCACGCTTAAGGGACAGTACCCGCAGTTTTTATTTTGGCTGGCGATGCCATTCTTTGCTCCAATCCCCTGGGAAGCGGATCGTTTTTATTCACAACCGGGAATGGATGATAACAATTTAGGATTTGATTGGTATCCCATAGGGACAGGTCCTTTTATGCTGAGTGAAAATAATCCGAACAAGCGGATGGTGCTCAGTAAAAATCCCAATTTTCGTGAAGACTATTTTCCTTCTGAGAGTAGCCAAGAGGACATTGATGCGGGTTATTTATCCCACGCTGGTGAGCGTCTGCCCCTAATTGATCAGGCTGTTTTTACTTTGGAAAAAGAATCTATCCCGCGGTGGAATAAGTTTATGCAAGGTTATTATGATACTTCAGGAGTGAGTGAAGATAGTTTTGATCAGGCGATTCAAATCAGTTCGATGGGTGAACCTAGACTGACGCCCAGCATGGTAAAAAAGAAAATGAGGTTGACCCAAACCACTGATCCAGCACTTTACTATTTGGGTTTTAATATGTTGGATAGTATTGTCGGAGGAACTAGCGAACGTGCGCGCAAATTGCGCTTAGCTATTTCGATTGCAGTTAATTTTGATGAGAATATTGCTATTTTTTATAACGGCCGTGGTAACCCCGCACAAGGTCCGATTCCACCGGGTATTTTTGGTTACAAAGAAGGGAAAGAGGGCATCAATCCCTATGTGTATCGTTGGAGTGGAGGTCAAGCTAAAAGACGCGATATCGCAGATGCCGTGGCTTTAATGCGTGAAGCGGGGTACCCAGGAGGACGAAACCCAAAGACCGGTAGAGCATTGATTTTGCATTATGATGTACCCATTACAGGCGGGCCGGACGACAAAGCGCAGCTGGATTGGATGCGCAAGCAATTTGCTAAAATTGGCATTGATTTGAATGTGCGAGCTACGCAATATAATCGTTTTCAGGATAAGATGCGGAGTGGGAACGCGCAAATTTTTAGTTGGGGATGGAGCGCTGATTATCCCGATCCGGAAAATTTTTTATTCATGCTTTATAGTCCAAATGGTAAGGTGAAGCAGGGGGGTGAAAACGCCGCAAATTACTCCAATCGTCACTATGATCGCCTATTTGAATTAATGAAGAATCATCCTAATGATCAGCAACGGCAATTACTTATTGATAAGATGATTGAGATTGTCAGGCATGATGCTCCTTGGGTATGGGGAATCAATTCGGAAACTTTAATTTTAAGTCAACAATGGGTTTCAACCGTCAAACCAAGCACCTTTAGTCGTAATACGCTTAAATACCTTGCTATCGATGTGGATTTGCGTAATGAATTGCGAGATCGCTGGAATCAACCGGTGTTTTGGCCCTTGGGTTTGTTATTGCTATTATTTGTTATAGCTTTACTGCCCTTGTTCATTGCTTATCGTCGCAAAGAAAAGCAGAGCGCACTGAGAATCAAATGATGACCTATTATTTATTGCGTCGTGTTGTTTATGCCATTCCTATTTTGCTGGGTATTAATGTGATCACTTTCGCCTTATTTTTTATGGTGAACTCACCGGATGATATGGCGCGCATGCAGTTAGGGCAAAAATATGTGAAGCCAGCAGCTATTATGCAGTGGAAAGTGCAGCGAGGTTATGATCTACCTCTTTTCTATAATGTTGAAAAAACAGGGCTCAAACAATTTACAGAGACTCTTTTTTCCAAAAATCGCTGCGTTTGTTTGCTTTTGATTTTGGGGTTTCCGATGGCGGCAGAGATATCAGTTATGATATTTCCCATCGCATGTGGCCTAGTTTAGCGATTGCGATTCCTATCTTATTTTTGGGATGCTGGCCGATATTATTTTTGCAATGTCAATGGCTTTCTTCCGCTCAACCTACCTTGATTTAAGCGGAGTCGTGATCTGTATTATTCTCATGTCCATTTCCAGTCTTTTTTATATTATTGGCGGCCAATATATTTTCGGTAAGATCCTGCGCCTAGTTCCTATTTCTGGTTATGATGATGGCTTAGACAGCATTAAATTTATTGTTTTGCCCGTACTCGTTGCCGTATTAGCTGGGGTGGGGGCTGGTTCTCGATGGTACCGTACCTTATTTTTGGAAGAGATGAATAAGGACTATGTTAAAACAGCGCGTGCCAAGGGATTATCAGAATCAATCGTCTTGTTTCGTCATGTATTAAAAAATGCGCTTTTGCCCATCCTGACGGGTATTGTCGTGATTATTCCTTCTTTATTTATGGGAAGTTTAGTGCTGGAATCATTTTTTGGCGTGCCAGGGTTAGGCAGTTATATTATTGACGCGATTCAGCAACAGGATTTTGCCATTGTCAGAGCGATGGTGTTTTTAGGATCGATTCTTTATATCGTCGGTTTAATCTTGACTGATATTTCCTACACGCTAGTCGACCCACGTGTGAGGTTAAGCTGAGATGGAATTGTTATGGACTGATCAATGCTTTCTTGGTGTGTTAATAATCAGTTTAATAATCACCCTTATCAGCTTACGAAAAGCGCATACCAGGCAAGCTTTCAAGCGCATTTTTAGAAGGCCTCTCGCCGTAAGTGCTGGTATTGTTCTGTGTTTTTTCTTGCTATTGGCGTTATCGATTCCATTCATTTGAAGTCTGATTCGTTAACGGAAAGCAGATCGTCAATGAATCAAAGTGATTCGCTGTTAGATCGAGTCATGGCGCCTTTAGGGGGAAGTTTTGAAAAAACCTATTCAGCTCCTTTAGCATTAAATTTATATAGCGTAGAAACCATTCTGATTGGCGACAAAGTAGAGCAGGTTTACCCTCGCTTAAAATACCCGCCTATCCAGATAAAAGATGAAGTGGATAAATCCCGGCGAATTAAGCAGATATGTTGGAAGGCATGGTTATGGAGTATTAGTCTGACTCTATTGCTGTGGCTGCTTATGATGGTAGGGAACTGGCTAATTAATAAGCGATGGCAATTTAGCCCCAAAAAAGCAGGCATGGCTGCTCTAATAACCTTTTTTTATGTGTTATGTTTTTACTCTTCAGTTATTGGTTGTCGCGGGAATTGCATCTATTTGGTACCGGAAAAATAGGGCAGGATATTTTTATTACACGGTAAAAAGTATTCGTACGGGTCTTATTATAGGTATCCTGACAACCTTGTTTATGTTGCCTCTGGCGTTAATACTCGGCATAGCGGCTGGCTATTTTGGTGGTTTC
>NZ_CALJ01000132.1 GCF_000308315.1 Legionella tunisiensis
ATTATTAAAGACGTCATTGCTGATGCGTTTTTACAACAAATTTTGCTAAGACCAGAAGAATATAGTGTAATCGCCACCTTGAATTTAAATGGTGATTATATTTCTGATGCGCTTGCTGCCCAGGTGGGGGGTATCGGAATTGCTCCTGGAGCTAATATCGGTGATGATGTGGCTGTCTTTGAAGCAACTCATGGAACAGCGCCTAAATATGCAGGCCAAGATAAAGTAAACCCAGGATCGTTGATTTTATCAGCTGAAATGATGCTCCGCCATTTAGGTTGGATTGAGGCGGCTGATCTGATTATCAAAGGAATGGAAGGAGCAATTGAAGCAAAACCGTTACTTATGATTTTGAGCGTTTAATGCAAGGCGCTACTTGTGTAAGTTCTTCCGGATTTGCTGAGGCGATGATTAACCATATGTAAATAAAGTAATATTCTGAAATTGAATAGTTATAAAGTAACTTTATAACGAATAAAACAACGCCCCTGAAAAGGGGCGTTTTACGTCCCAAAAGAGGACTTTTGGGTACAAATAAATTTGGCAGCATTAAGAGCTCAACTGCCATTTTACAGATTAACAATGAGAGTATTTTTATACGATTCATAATAACCAGTATGAATGCTATCTAATCAAGATGTTGTTGATTATCGCAAGGTTTAATTTTTCAATAATTAAATCATCTTTTTACTGGCCAAAAGTGCATTGTAAGTCTATAAAATTAATAAAGGGTGTATGTCATGAGCGGATGGTCTTTAGAAGAAATAATTGAGCGCAAAAAGGCGGAGTCGGAAGCCTTACCTGCGGTCAGACAGCCGAAGAAGTATAGGGTTATACTACTCAATGATGATTATACGCCGATGGAGTTCGTAGTGGATGTATTGAAGCGGTTCTTTCATTTAAATGAAGAATTGGCGACACAGGTGATGTTACAGGTTCATATTTTAGGAAAGGGAGTTTGTGGTGTTTTTACCAGGGATATAGCAGAAACAAAGGTCGCACTAGTGAACGACCATGCTAGAAGCAATCAGCATCCCTTGTTATGTACCATGGAACCCGAAAACTGGTAGTGGCTGGAGAGAGGAGCAATAAAATGTTAAACAAAGAACTTGAATTCACCTTAAATCTAGCCTTTAAGGAAGCCAAAGAGAAACGTCACGAGTTCATGACAGTAGAGCATTTATTACTCTCTTTGCTTGATAATCCAGCAGCTGGTAATGTGTTACAGGCTTGCGATGCCAACATTGATTCGTTGCGACGTGATTTGCTTGAATTTATTGATGAAACCACGCCTAGAATTCCAGAGGATGAGCTAGATCGAGAAACTCAACCTACACTTGGTTTTCAACGTGTACTACAACGAGCAGTTTTTCATGTTCAGTCTGCAGGAAAAACTGAAGTGACTGGCGCTAATGTTCTTGCAGCGATATTTAGTGAGCAAGAAAGCCAGGCTGTTTATTTTTTGCGTCGTGAAAATATAACGCGTTTAGATGTCATTAATTATATCTCCCATGGTGTTTCTAAATATCATAACAATGATATGAATGACGGTATGAATTCACCAATGGATGACGAAGGATTAGGTGGAGAAGGTAGTGAATCCCCGCTTGAAAGTTATTGCATGAATCTCAATAAGCGCGCCAGAATGGGTAAAATCGATCCTCTTATTGGTCGCCATGAAGAAATTCAACGCACTATTCAGGTTTTATGCCGCCGTCGCAAAAACAATCCCTTGTTGGTGGGTGAAGCAGGTGTAGGCAAAACAGCCATTGCTGAAGGGCTTGCACGACGTATTGTTGATGGTGAGGTTCCAGAAGCAATTAGCAATTGTGTTGTGTACTCACTGGATTTAGGGGCCTTGTTGGCAGGTACCAAATATCGTGGTGATTTTGAAAAACGTTTAAAAGCCGTTTTAAAACAATTAAGTCAACAAGATGGCGCTGTCTTATTTATTGATGAAATTCACACCATCATTGGTGCAGGTGCGGCATCTGGCGGAGTAATGGATGCTTCCAACCTCATTAAACCCTTACTCGCCAATGGTGAATTGAAATGCATTGGTTCAACGACCTATCAGGAATATCGTGGTATTTTTGAAAAAGACAGGGCGCTTGCCAGACGTTTCCAGAAGATTGATATTACAGAACCAAGTGTTGATGAAACCTTTGAAATTCTGAAAGGATTAAAAGGACGTCTCGAAGATCATCATGGTGTCAAATTTTCTATTCCAGCACTTAAGGCTGCCGCTGAGTTATCAGCCAAATACATTAATGATCGTTTCTTACCTGATAAAGCGATTGATGTGGTTGATGAAGCAGGCGCGTACCAAAATCTGTTAACAGCGACAAAACGTAAAAAAATAATCTCTGTGACGGAAATTGAAAGTGTCGTGGCCAAAATCGCTCGTATTCCCGTTAAGAAAGTTTCTGCTCGAGACAAAGATACCTTACGTAATTTGGAGCGGGATTTAAAATTGTTAGTTTATGGTCAAGATGATGCAATCACAGCACTTGCTTCCGCAATTAAACTGGCTCGCTCAGGTCTGCGTGAACCACAAAAACCAGTCGGTTGCTTCCTCTTTGCTGGACCAACAGGGGTAGGTAAAACAGAGGTCACTAAGCAGTTGGCCAATGTCTTGGGTATTGAGCTGTTGCGTTTTGACATGTCTGAGTACATGGAAAAACACACTGTTTCACGTCTGATTGGTGCTCCTCCAGGCTATGTTGGTTACGATCAAGGGGGATTATTGACGGAGGCTGTGACTAAAAACCCTCATGCAGTGTTGTTACTCGATGAAATAGAAAAAGCACACCCTGATGTGTTTAATCTACTGTTGCAGATTATGGATCATGGCACCTTAACGGATACGAATGGACGGCAAGCAGATTTTCGCCATGTGATTCTGGTGATGACTTCTAACGCCGGTGCCTATGAAATCAGCAGAAATGCTATTGGTTTCTCTTTGCAGGATAACAGCAATGATGGATTAGAGGTTATCAAACGACAATTTAGTCCTGAATTTAGAAACCGATTAGATGCCATTATTAATTTTGCTCCGCTTGATCAGATGACGATTGGTTTAGTTGTCGATAAATTCATCATGGAGCTTGATGAGCAATTAAGTAATAAAGGTGTAACCTTTAAGGTTGATAAGTCAGCTCGAGATTGGTTGATTGAGCATGGCTATGATAAAACGATGGGGGCACGACCAATGGCGCGCCTAATCCAGGAAAATGTGAAGAAACCACTCGCTGATGAATTGCTGTTTGGTAAGTTGGCGAACGGTGGTCATGTTACTTTGCAGGTAAAAGATGGCAAGCTTCATTTCGATAGCCATGATCATCGTGAAGGTGTTTGTTAAATCTAACTTGTCCTTAAATAGTCAAGGCTCTCATGCTTTAGGCGTGCAGGGCCTTTGTTTTTAGTAGATGAAATGACTAAAAATTATATTTTTAGATAAGAGATTTATAGTAGTATTACGAAAAATTTAACAAGTTAGCTACCATTTTTCAGAGTATTATTAAGTGGGCGATAATATTATCCAATTGCTTGAAAATACCTATTTAGAATATGGAGGTTCCCGATATGTTTACCAGCATCCTGCAAACGCTGATTGGTTGATTAAAGTTATTAAAAAGGATTATCAAGATAAAAAATCGTGCTTTCGACGATTAAAGAAGTTTTATCCTGTTTTCTTTTTGCGCCTGTATTATTATGAAACACGTGAATATATCAAAAATCAGCTCTGTTATCCTGAAAGTACTCAATACTTCGAAGAAGTCATCGGTTTTTGCAAGACCAATTTGGGTTTTGGCTTGATTGTAAAAAGCGGAAAAGAATAGGGCTGGCGAACTTGCAAACAGACTGGGTTATTTTATAAAGCATCAATTGTTTGATGAGCAACTGACGATAGAACTACATCAATTTTTCAAACAGATATATAAGAGTCCTATAATTATTGGCGATCTGAATCGACGTAATATTGTATATTCCTACAATAAAGGTCAGGAACGGGGCAGATTTGTATTGATTGATGGCTTTGGTGACAAGACTTTTTTCCTTACCTTAGTCTCTTTCCTTTTTTAAATTCATATTTTAAAAGAAGAAGAATCAAGAGACTTTTGCAAAAGCTACCTAAGGATTTGCAAAATAATCTGTACTCAAAGGGCCGACTATTCTCGGCTCAAGCAAGACGCGACAATCTGGTGGCCAATGATGGAGTTTAATAGAAAATGAGCGCTATTTTACTAATCTGCATTGGTTATTAGCCTGCTTTCAGTTGTAAATTACTTACAATTATGCCCTTATCCGGTTAAAATACCGCAATTATCGATCTGGCTGATTAATTATACATGCTCAGTGTCATTATCATCGCTAAAAATGAAGAGGCAAACATTAGACGTTGCCTGGAATCTGTGCAATGGGCTGATGAAATTGTCGTTCTTGATTCCGGGAGTAGCGATAATACGGTTGCCATTGCCAAAGAATATACTGAAAAGGTTCATTGTACGGATTGGCAAGGTTATGGCATCCAAAAACAGCGAGCGCTTACTTTTGCTACGGGAGATTGGGTATTAAATCTCGACGCCGATGAATGGGTAGATGCCACACTCAAAGAAACAATAATTACTGCTATCAAAAGCAATGAAGTGGATGCTTATCGCATACCGATCTGTATGAATTTCTATGGTCAACCCTTGCGTTTTTCTTCCAGTCCCAAACGACATGTGCGTCTTTTTAAGCGGGCTGGTGCTCGTTATAGTGAGGATATTGTGCATGAAAAAATTCTACTTCCGGCAACAGCAAGAATCTGTCGAATAAGGCAGGGAATTATGCACAACTCTTTTCAGGATGTTAGCCACGCCCTTTACAAAATCAATCGTTATTCGTCTTATAGTGCCAAAATAAAGATTGAAGCAAAGAAATCGCCGAGTTTTGGTAAAACTTTATTAGGAACAGGGTGGATGTTTTTCCGTTGTTATTTCTTGCAACGGGGTTTTTTAGATGGAAAAGCTGGATTTTTATTTGCTGTTTTTAATGCGCAGGGGACTTTTTATCGTGGTATCAAACAGCTTTACCACGATGCTCAGTTCGAAAAATTGCCCAAGACAATAAGAGATAATTCATAGTATGGAAACAACACTCAGTTTTTCGCAAAAATTTTCTTTGCACCGTACCGTGCCTTTCTTACTAGTTGCCACCCTCTTTGTTTTACCCATGAGCTCTAGTGGGAAGAGTATTGGTATGGCTTTGTCGGTAGTGGCCATTCTACTATCGCCTTCTTATCGTTCGGAATTGGCTAGTCTTTTTGCAAAATCATGGTGCAAGGCTGCCTTGATTTTATTTGGACTTGCCTTGATTGCTTGCTTTTGGAGCCCCGCTAATTTTCAGAACGATTTTTGTCGTAGAAAAATACAGCAAATTGCTTTACTTACCTCTGTTAGTGGTTGGCTTTCGTGATGCTAAAACGAGACAAGCGGGTTTGCATGCTTTCTTATTGGCTATTTTTATTACCTGCGCGCTTTCCATCTTGAAGTTTCATGGTTTTTTGCAATCACTTGCCATTGATCCTGATAATGTGTTTCGCAATCATATTATTACTGGTTTTATGGTTGCTTTTGCGGCGTATCTCTCGCTGTTGTTAGCCTACCGTCATCAAGGTTTAGGGGGGCGTATCGCTTATGTTTTACTGGCAGGGATCTACAGCTATCAAGAGCTTTTTATCAATATTGGTCGTACAGGTTATGTTGTGTACCTATTGATGATGGGTATTTTAGTTTTACAACTTTGTTCCTGGCGTCAGGCTATAGCGGGCATTCTATTGATTAGCTCGGCATTTACCTTGGCTTACTTTAAATACCCTTTAATCAACGAACATGTGAATTCAATTGCCAAAGAATTAAACCGTTATCAGAACAATGATAAGAACTCAGCGGTTGGCTACCGTTTACAGTTTCATGATTTTGCGCACAAGCTTTTTAACCAGCATCCAATATTTGGTAATGGCACCGGCAGCTTTACTTATTATTTTAGAACTGAGAAACCGGTACCAGCTTGGGGACCTAAATTGTTAGAGCCTCATAATCAATATTGGTTGGTTGCTGCTGAATTTGGGATCGTAGGTTTTGCTGCTTTATTGTTCTTGTTTGTTAGTTTAATTCGAGCGAGTTGGCAGCTTGATAAAACAAGAGCTATTGCTTTTGCCATGCTGATACCTTTTTTGCTTGGTAATTTTTCGGATTCTTTATTGTTTTATTCTGGCTCGGGCTATTTCTTTCTCTTATTCATGGCATTGTGTCTTGGCGAACAAGTTAATCCTGATAAAGCACATGTTTGATGGAAGGTCTAAGGTTACTAGCGAAGTAACCCAGTACAGATTCTAACAAAGCATTGTTCTGGGTTGCTTCGCCAAGGCTCACTTAAAACGCCAGTTTTAATTGCTGCCAATATTGGTTGTAAAGCGTCAAGGTATCTTCTCCTACATCACGTTGAAAATGACCGCGTTTGAGTGTTGCCGCAGAGGGGTAGACAACCTTATTTTCACTCACTGATTTAGGTAATAACTCACGCCCTTTGGCATTAGTAATGGCATGTCCTTCGGCGAGTGCAATTTTCGCACTGGTTTCAGCCTGGAGCATGAAATTAATAAATTGATAGGCTTCATCCGGATGAGGTG
>NZ_CALJ01000131.1 GCF_000308315.1 Legionella tunisiensis
AAAGTATTCCCGGTGAAGATTTTATCAAGGTTGATGTGAGTCCTATTGCTTTACTCAACAGGAATCGTTTAGTACTTCTTATCTGGCCTGATAAAGAACAGACTGCACTGACGGTACAGATTAATGAGCGTATGAATGCTATAGGAGCAAATGCATGAATTCGTTAAACTTGCGTTTGATTATTGCAATCATTTTAGCGCTTGTTCTGACTATTTTACCCTTACCGGATCTTTTAGTGGGACTTAGGCCGCCTTGGGTTTTAATGCTGGCCTTGTATTTACAGTATTATTTACCTGATCATTTCAATGTTAGCCTCCTTGTGATTATTGGCTTAATGCTGGATGTTTTATTAGCTACTGTAATTGGTGAGCATGCCTTTGCTCTGTGTTTTGTATCCTGGATAGCCAGTAATAAAGCACGGCGGTTTCTTTTTTCTATCGGGCAGCAAATGGGTTTGATAGGATTTTTCTGCCTGCTTTACCAGTTACTGATTCTAACGATAGATGCTTTCCTGGGATTTCATATTGGTTTTCTTATGTCTTTAGGCAGTGCGCTTATTAGCGTTTTATTTTGGCCTTGGGTAAGATTAATTGCAGATGATACCTTGCTTGCTAAGGCTCCTTACCGACGCTAGTGATGTTGACATTTCTACTATCTTGGCCGACAAGCATTGATTTCCTGGCTTCGATGTTCATTAACTATCATGTAAACTGTGTTGTGATATTCATAAATCAATACTTGCCGATTCAAGCGAGTGAGATCCTGTTAGATCTAAAAAATTTATTTTTAAATCAATATAATCTTAAGATAGATCTAAATATTTTACGTTGTTATACTGAAAATCATTAAATCCTTTGGCATGGATTGCTATGTGGCTTGTGCGGATTGCCTTATCTCGACCTTATACGTTCATCGTCTTGGCATTGATGCTGTTAATTATCGGGCCATTAGCAATATTACGCACTCCAACAGATATATTCCCGGATATCGATATCCCGGTAGTCAGTGTGGTCTGGGGATTTAGTGGTATGCCACCACAACAGATGTCTGATTTAATCACCAGCATTTTTGAACGGGCAGCAACGACAACTGTTAACGATATTGAACATATAGAATCCCAATCGTTGCTTGGTGTCAGTGTAACAAAACTTTTTTTCCATAATGATGTTGATATTGCTGTTGCCTTAAGTCAGGTCACAGCGATCGCACAAACCTTATTAAAGCAATTACCGCCTGGTCAAACGCCACCTTTGGTATTAAGTTACAATGCTGCAACAGTTCCTGTGCTGCAATTAATTTTAACTAGTCAAACTTTACCAGAGCAAGATTTATACGATCTGGGTAATAATTTTATTCGCACACAACTTGCGACAGTCCAAGGGGCAGCATTGCCTTTTCCTTATGGCGGGAAAATACGTCAGGTACAAGTTGATCTCCAGCCAGAAAAAATGCAGACCTATGGGGTTTCGGCACAAGATATTAGTGCAGTGATTGGTACGCAGAATTTAATTTTACCTGCTGGAACCGAGAAGATTGGTCTGTATGAATACCTGGTCAAACTTAATGCCAGCCCTTTAACGGCGGATGAGTTTAATAATTTTCCTGTGAAAGCACTACCGCATGGTGGTGTGCTTTATGTTCGCGATGTTGCTCATGTTCGCGATGGTTTTCCCCCACAAACAAATATTATTACTGTTAATGGAAAACGGGCAGTGATGATGTCCGTACAAAAACAGGAAATGCATCGACTCTCAATATTGTAAGTCGGGTGAAAGCGCTATTACCTGTTGTAAAAATATGATGCCTGCAGCCTTGAATTTGTCTACTTTCGGTGATCAATCAATCTTTGTTCTTGCTGCCATTGATGGCGTTATTAGGGAAGGGATTATTGCAGCTTGTTTAACAGGGTTGATGATTTTAATTGTTCTCGGTAGTTGGCGAAGTACTTTTATTATTGCCCTTTCTATTCCTCTGTCTATCTTGGCTTCGCTAACGATATTGTCTGCTGTGGGAGAGACGATCAATATTATGACTCTGGGTGGTTTAGCGCTTGCTGTGGGAATCTTAGTCGATGATGCGACCGTAGCCATTGAAAATATCAATTGGAATTTGGAGCAAGGTAAAGAGGTGGAACAGGCCATTCTGGATGGTGCAGAACAAATCGCTATTCCGGCACTGGTGTCAACACTTTGTATTTGTATTGTTTTCGTACCTATGTTCTATCTAGGCGGTGTGGCGCAGTACTTATTTGCCCCCTTAGCAGAGGCCGTTATTTTCGCTATGTTAGCGTCTTATATTTTGTCACGAACTCTTGTTGCGACGATGGCCAAATATTTGTTAAAAAACATGAGACTATCCATGATCCAGACAGTCTTAGCCGTTTTCAACGTTTCCATGCTGGATTTGAAGGGTGGTTTCAACGTTTTCGTCAACATTATCTTACGCTGCTAACAAAAGCTTTAGACAATAGACAGTTTTTTATTCTCGGTTTCTTAGGATTTATTTTGGTATCGATAGCGCTTTTAGCGCCCTGGCTTGGTTCCAATTTTTTCCCAGCGTTGATGCTGGACAAATTAAATTACATTTTCAGGCTCCTACTGGGACAAGGGTTGAGGAAACCGCTCGCTTGGCAGGAGAAATTGGCCATGTGATTCGCGGACTTATTCCAGAAGAAGAATTGTTTAGTGTCGTTGCTAATATTGGTTTACCTGTCAGTGGTATCAATTTATCTTACAGTAACTCAGCTACCAATGGGGCTAGTGATGCAGATATTTTGGTTGCACTTCAGGAAAACCATAAACCAACCGACGATTATATTCGTGATTTAAGGCCATTGTTGCAAAAGAAATTTCCGGGTGTCACTTTTTCCTTTTTGCCAGCGGACATTGTAAACCAAACGCTTAACTTTGGTTTGCCTTCAGCCATTGATATCCAGGTCATTGGTCTAAAACAGGAGGAAAATATTCGTTATGCATCTAAAGTATTAGAGCGTTTGAAACATGTACCTGGCGTAGTAGATGCCCATCTGCGGCAAGCCTTTAACTACCCTGGTTTCTTAGTAGAGGCAAATCGCAGTCGTGCACGAGAGTTGGGATATAGCCAATTTGATATTGCCAATAATTTGTTGATTACTCTTTCTGGAAGTTTTCAAACCTCACCGACCTTCTGGGTTAACCCAAAAAATCATGTTTCTTACCCCGTGGCAACTCAAACACCACAGTATTATATGAAATCATTACAAGCGTTGGGTAATATCACGATTGCTAATGCTACAAAGGATTCAGATCCTCAGATTTTAGGTGCGATGATGCACACAAAACGTACTATGGAACCTGTTGTGGTCTCTCACTATAATGTTCAGCCTGTGATTGATATTTTTGCTTCCATACAGGATACCGATCTAGGCTCCGTTTCAAAAGCGATTAACAAAATTGTCAAAGATACCAAAAAGGACGTGCCGAAAGGGTCTTCTGTCGTTGTGCGGGGACAGATACAAACCAAGGATGAAGCGTTTTCTGGCCTCTATCTAGGACTAATTTTTTCTATTCTTCTCGTTTATTTGCTTATTGTGATTAACTTCCAATCATGGCTAGATCCGTTCATTATTATTACGGCCTTACCAGCTGCTCTTGCTGGTATTGTGTGGATGTTATTTCTTACCCACACCACGCTTAGTGTTCCTGCTTTAACAGGGGCTATTATGTGTATGGGAGTAGCCACTGCAAACGGTATTCTGGTTATTAGTTTTGCGCGCGATCATATGAAGGAAGGCCATGATCCATTTACTTCCGCTCTTGAAGCGGGCAAAACTCGTATACGCCCTGTATTAATGACTGCTTCAGCGATGATTATTGGTATGTTTCCTATGGCACTTGGGATGGGAGATGGTGGTGAGCAAAATGCTCCACTAGGACGCGCTGTTATTGGTGGCTTGTCATTTGCAACCATTGCTACTTTATTTTTTGTTCCTACGATTTTTTGCCTGATTCATAGCCGCAAGCATAAAGGGGAAAAGCATGTCTGATGAAAGCCAGCCTCACACGTCGCGTCGGATTATTATTGCTGTTTGTCTTATTTTATTACTTGCCTTTGTTATTATCTTTTTTCGTGTTCAGGCTAAAATGGTATTACGCGTAGAAACAAATGCGAATGCTGTACCGATTGTAGCGACTCTTACTACAAAGCCTGGTCCACTGACTGAGAAAATTATTTTACCGGGCAAGGTTGAAGCCTGGCATGAGGCGGTAATTTACGCGCGTACAAATGGTTATATCAAAGATTGGTATGTTGATATTGGTAGTAAAGTTAAAGAAGGTGATTTACTTGCTATTATTGAGGCGCCGGAAGTCAATGCCCAATTACACCAAGCAGAAGCTGATTTAAATACTGCTATTGCCAATAAAGATTTGGCTGATATTACAGCTAAGCGTTGGCTCCATTTACTAAAATCGGATTCAGTCTCTAAACAAGAAACTGATGAGAAAGTTAGTAATCTAAAAGCTACGACAGCAATCGTGAATTCTGCACAAGCGAATCGAGATAGATTACGCGATCTAGTGAGTTATGAACGAGTCATTGCACCTTTTGACGGTACAATTAGTTTACGTACTATTGATATAGGTTCGCTCATTAATGCAGGTAGCGGAACTAATGTTTTTCCTCTATTCCATATTGTTCAATCGAATCCTATAAGGGTGTATGTACAAATACCACAAACCTATGTGAATAATGTTAAACCCAATATGGAAGTGAGTTTATATTTCACTGAGCATCCCGGGAAAAAATTTCCAGCCAAACTGTATAAAACAGCGGATGCTATTAATGTTAACTCCCTTACTT
The DNA here is from genome assembly GCF_000308315.1 of Legionella tunisiensis. Taxonomy (GTDB): domain Bacteria; phylum Pseudomonadota; class Gammaproteobacteria; order Legionellales; family Legionellaceae; genus Tatlockia; species Tatlockia tunisiensis. The sequence goes on from NZ_CALJ01000131.1 coordinate 4,840, forward strand.
TACTTGCCCAATTCTGGGCTGATAATCCCAAAGATGAATTACTACCTGGCGGATATACGGAAGTACATTTCGATATGCCACTTTCGTCAAAGCTTATTCGGTTACCAGTGAATACTCTTCTCTTTCGTGCTCAAGGTTTACAAGTTGCTGTAGTTAATAAGAATAATAAAGTGGATTTACGTTCAATTACCGTAAGTCGTGATTTTGGTACCGAAGTCGAGGTGAATACAGGTCTTAAAGTTGGAGAGCACGTTATTTTAAATCCACCAGATGCTCTTATTGCTGGTCAAGAGGTGAAAATAGCATCCAAAGACAATGAAACACCACAAGAGCCAGCACCAAAATGAAAAGACTAATTACGCTGATTTTATTTTCGTTATTCTTAGTGGCTTGCTCGTTTACACCCCGGTATCAGCGCCCCTCGATGCCTATTCCTATTGACTATAAAGAAACGAAGGAGTGGAAGAAGGCTAAGGGGTATACGCCTACTGCCAAAGGTACACGTTGGTGGTTGATGTTTAATGATCCGGTTTTAAATGAATTAGAAGAAAAGGTCACTTGCACTAACCAAAATTTGAAACTCGCTTTTTCCCGTTTTTCGAAAAGCGCGTGCTGCTGCCCAGGTGGCGCGCTCTGCTTATTATCCCACCCTGCTTGGATTAGGCAATGCGGATAGGCAGCAAAAATCAAGAAATATTGCTAATCCAAATACAGATAATTCTTTTAGTGATTTTTTAACGGGTGTTGATATCACTTATGAGGTCGATTTGTGGGGGCGTGTGCGGAACTCCGTAGCTGCCAGTGAGAGCCAGTTACGAGCCAGCGCCGCTGATCTTGCGGGGGTTTCTCTTAGCATGCATGCCGAATTGGCTATGGATTATTTTGCTTTGCGTGGAGATGAAGCTAGCCAACGGGTATTGGATGCGACAGTCGCTGCTTATGAGAAAGGTTTATATATAACTCGTAAACGTTATAATGGTGGTGCCGCACCGATAGCCGATGTTGATCAAGCGATTACGCAATTGGAAAATGCCAGAACTGCAGCAACGGAAATGCGTTTGCGACGCGCCCAACTTGAACATGCCATTGCAGTATTAGTGGGTGAAATACCTGCTAATTTTAAAATACCTCCTGCAAAAACAAGAATGAACTTGGTTTCTATTGCCCCCCGAATTACCTTCTACATTATTAGAGCGCAGACCCGATATTGCTGCTGCTGAACAACGCGTGCAAGCGGCAAATTTTGAGATAGGTGTTGCTTGTGCAGCTTTTTACCCGCAAATTAATTTTAGTTCAATCGCTGGTTTTGAAAGTCGAGCATTGGCAAACCTATTTGATCAGCCCAGTATATTTTGGTCGCTTGGACCTATTAGTGGATTAGCGTTAGTGCAGCCCTTGGCAGATTTAGTGTTATTCGATGGCGGCAATTTGCGTGGTTTGCTGAACTCTGCAAAGGCGAGTTATCACGAAACAGTCGCTTCTTATCGCCAAACAGTGCTAACTGCTTTCCAAGAAGTAGAAGATAATTTGGTGGCAATCCGTCGTCTTGATCAAGAAAATCAAAGTCAAACTGCAGCAACGGCTGCAGCAAAACGCGCTTTGGTTCAGGCAATCGATCGATATAAAGGTGGACTTACCAATTATCTGGATGTAGTTGTCAATGAAAACACGGCGTTGCAAGCAGAACTGAATTCGGTGGATATTCGTACTCGTCGTCAGGTAGCCAGTGTATTACTTATTAAAGCGCTAGGTGGCGGTTGGTCTTGCCAAACTCAATGTACCTAGGATTAGTAACTGACTGTCTCATCTTTTTTAATTTAACTCTATACTAGAAGTGAATTAATAAAATTCTTTAATGAATTACGGGCGTTTTTATTAAAGAACATAATTTTCAGAGATTAACGTATGTCTACTCATAAAGAACATTCAGTTCTCTTTGATGCGATGTCGCATGTTCTTTCACTATTAGAAAATCCAGTACTTCTTTGTGATGCTCAAGCAACAATCCTTTATGCTAACCATTCTTATTGTAATTTAATAGATAGTAATCCGCAGGGAATAAAGTATTGGCAGGTTTTTCCAAAAGGTGATGAAACGCCAGATTATTTTAAAACAGCGGTTATTTCTCATAAAGAAATAAAACAGCCCATTCATTTAAACACGAAGACTTTTATAGTTCGAGTGGTTCCCGTCACCAAAATTATTGCACAACAAACGATCTATATGGTTTATTTCGAGGAAATAACGACCTTTTTAAACATGGAACAGCAAATTGAGCTTGATAAAGAAATTCTGGCAAATTCATTCTTTAACGCTATTAGAGCACTGTCAGAGTTAGTTGAGACACGCGATCCCTATACAGCAGGGCATCAGAAACGGACAGCCTCGATTGCCTTGCATATTGCTAAAAAAGCAAACCTTTCAGAGCTTAATTTTATGGTTACCCTATATTTAGGGGCTCTTATCCATGATGTGGGAAAAATTTATGTGCCTGTGGAATATTTAATAACTCCCCGTAAACTGGAGCCCTTTGAATATGAAATTCTAAAGCAACACGTGAATAAAGGGAGTGAAATTGTAAGTAAGATTGTTTGTCCTTGGGATATTGAGGTGATTGTATCCCAACATCATGAACGGTTGGATGGTTCTGGTTACCCCAAGGGATTAAAGAAAGATGAGATTAATAAATTGGCCCAAATAGTTGCTGTAGCAGATGTTTGGGAGGCGATGATAACACATAGGCCTTATCGGGCTGCCCATACAATTAAAGAAGCAGTGGATTATTTAAATTCAACAGCTGGTGTTTTATTTGATAAAAATTGCGTAGACTGTTTATTGAGTTTAGTTCAAGAGGAAATAGATATTTATTCTCAAGAGTTTTTCTCTTTTTTGAACTTCAAAACGTTTTTTACCGAATAGATCTTTTCAGTGATTTATCAGGTTTGGAAGTGATAGTTAATAAACGGTACTCGCCTGGTTGCAAATTGCCTAGTGACCAATCAGCAATACGATGCCTAACTAATCTTAACGTTGGAAAACCAATAGCTGCTGTCATTCGACGGATTTGGTGATTTTTGCCTTCTCGTAAAACAATTTCTAACCAACGGGTTGGTATGCTCTTGCGAAAACGGACAGGTGGATTTCTTGGCCACAAAGTAGGCTCATCGATTAATGTTACTTTGGCTGGCAAAAACCGTGTTTCTCGGATTACTAAGCCCTGTCGAAGTGGTAAGAGATCTTGTTCTTGTGGTATTCCCTCTACCTGTACCCAATAGTACTTTTCTCTTTTGGCATCAGGATGACTTAGTTGATGTTGCAATTTACCCTGATGAGTAAGAAGTAAAAGTCCCTCACTATTTTTATCCAAACGTCCTGCCGCATAAAAGTTCGGTTTATTAATATAATGAGCCAAAGTTTGTTCATGTATTTCGCCGGTGAATTGGCTTAGAACCCCAAAAGGTTTATTGAATAGTAAAATTTCATTCATGTTGCTTGCTATTTAAAAAGTAACGGTTGCGGTAGCTATCTAATGTTGAATGATACACTAAGCATAGCATAATGGGTTTCAGCACAATTACAATTTTTTACGTAGTCTTCTTCCTATAAATAAGTTTAAGCGCACTATTCTAATGAAATGCATTTGGGACAAAGAGTTTGAGCGTGCTATGATTAACGTCTTTAACCCAGATG
>NZ_CALJ01000130.1 GCF_000308315.1 Legionella tunisiensis
TATCCGTTTACCAGGTCGCACTCCTTTATTGTTCATGGAGGTACCCGGTAAGGTCGAGCAGACGGTATTACTCTATGGCCATCTGGATAAACAACCTGAAATGACTGGTTGGCAGGAAGGGCTTGGCCCTTGGCAACCTGTAATACGTGATGGGCGTCTTTACGGCCGAGGTGGGGCTGACGATGGTTATGCAGCGTATGCCTCACTGACAGCGATAAAAGCATTACAAGAGCAACAACTTCCTCATGCTCGCTGTGTGTTAATTATCGAGGCCTGTGAAGAAAGCGGCAGTTATGATTTGCCTTATTATATCGAAGCATTAAAAGGCAGAATTGGGCAACCCTCTCTGGTTATTTGCCTGGATTCTGGTGCCGGTAATTATGAACAACTATGGATGACGACGTCTTTGCGCGGTAATGTTGTTGGTGAATTATCGGTTGAATTACTTAGTGAGGGAGTGCATTCAGGCAATGCCAGTGGTATTGTCGCTGATAGTTTCCGTGTAGCGAAACAGTTAATTAGCCGTGTTGAAGATGAAACGAATGGCGAAATTAAATTGGCAGCACTGCACTGTGATATCCCCCCAGAGCGTGTGACGCAAGCAAATGTCTGTGCTGCTGTTCTGGGAGAAGAGGTTTATAGTGGTTTCCCCTTTCATACCGGTGTTGAACCTGTTATCTACGATAAACAACAACTTGTACTAAATCGTACCTGGCGTCCGGCTTTAGCGGTAACAGGGGCTGAAGGTTTGCCAGCCATTGCTGATGCAGGGAATGTGCTTAGAGCTAAAACAGCATTCAAGCTCTCCATGCGCCTGCCGCCTTTAGTCTGCCCCAAAGAAGCTGCGACAGCCTTGCAACAATCGTTAACTCAGAATCCACCTTATCAGGCAAAGATCAGTTTTCGTATTGATGACAGTGCTAAAGGCTGGAATGCACCATTGATGACAGATTGGTTGGCAAAAGCAGTTGATGAGGCTTCATTGGCTTTTTATAAGAAACCTGCTGTTTATATGGGGGAGGGCGGCACAATCCCCTTTATGGCGATGCTGGGTGAAAAATTCCCTGATGCTCAATTTATGATTACAGGTGTCTTAGGCCCACACTCCAATGCACATGGCCCTAATGAGTTTTTGCATTTGGAAATGGTAAAAAAATTAACGGCTTGCGTATCCTATGTGCTTCACTCGTATTTTGTATCATTAAGTCTCGACAGATAAAAAAATACTGAGATACTCATTTGTCTCGCACAGGAGGAGTCTGATGCGAGAAACGGTTTAGTAAAAACCGTATAGTCCAATCAATAAAGGAGAATAAAAATGAAAGCAAGTTTTTTTGCTGTTGTCTGGTCGTTGTTGGTCATCATCTTTCCAACACACGCTGCAACCAATCAAGTCAATACTGTAACCTCGGCCGCTAGTCAAAAATCGAGTGCTAAAGTAGATCTCAACAAAGCAGATATGAATATGCTCGCCGGAGCTTTTAAAGGTATTGGGCAAAAGCGTGCTGAAGCAATTATCAAATACCGTGAAAGTCATGGAGGTTTTAAATCAGTGGAAGAGTTATCCCATGTCCGTGGATTAGGAAAGCAATTCGTGGAAAAGCATTTAATCCAATTACAAGAAGTTTTTACAGTGAGTTAAGCTGTTTAGGGGATTGTTAACATGTCTACTATTATCTTTGCGTTTAGGGTTTGATTTTCTGTGTTTCGCTGCTTATATACTAGTGTGTATGCTTCGCTGCGACGCTCGAATATCAAGCATAATCACTCAAACTAGTGAAATGTTAACGGCCCCTAAATTTAACTAATTTAGTTTGAACACTAACGGCGGGGTGTCCCGCCGATTTTTGATAAATATTGATAAGATAACGGGTTTGTTTTTATCTTCAAATAAATCTTCATCAAGATCTGTCGATTTTTATCCAAATATGAGTTAAAGTGTTCGCCAAAAAAAGAAGAGGTTGTTGCAGATGTTTAGGAAATTAAGGGGCGTTTTTTCCAATGATTTGTCCATTGATTTGGGAACAGCCAATACATTGATTTATGTAAGGGATAAAGGGATCGTTTTAAATGAGCCGTCTGTTGTTGCGTTGCGCAATGAGTCGGGTCAGAAACGAGTGGCGGCTGTTGGTTTGGAAGCAAAACGTATGCTAGGTAGAACGCCTGGTAATATTAATGCTATTAGACCAATGAAAGATGGAGTCATCGCAGATTTCTTTGTTACAGAAAAAATGCTGCAGCACTTCATTCATAAAGTGCATGAGAATCGGTTTTTGCGCCCAAGCCCACGTGTTTTAGTCTGTGTTGCCTTGTGGTTCTACACAGGTTGAGCGTCGTGCAATCCGCGAATCAGCCATGGGTGCAGGTGCACGGGAAGTCTTCCTTATCGAAGAACCGATGGCAGCGGCTTTGGGTTCTGGTATGCCGGTGGAAGAAGCCAGTGGTTCCATGGTCGTGGATATCGGTGGTGGTACTACTGAAGTGGCTATCATTTCTCTCAGTGGTATTGTCTATCATCAATCAGTGCGTATTGGTGGTGATAAATTTGATGATGCAATTGTTTCTTACGTGCGCCGTAATTACGGTACTCTGATTGGCGAAACAACTGCTGAGCGCATTAAGCACGAAATTGGTTCTGCTTTTCCAAGTCGAGATCTGTTCGAGATTGAAGTTCGTGGTAGAAACTTGGCGGAGGGTGTACCACGCAGTTTCACATTGACCAGTGCTGAGATTCTTGAAGCCTTGCAAGAACCGCTTTCAGGTATTGTAGGTGCCGTGAGAGCTGCACTAGAGTTAGCACCTCCCGAATTGGCAGCGGATATTGCCGAACGTGGGATGGTATTAACCGGTGGCGGAGCTTTATTGAAAAACATGGATACTCTCTTGATGGAGGAAACTGGTCTACCCGTGCTGGTTGCAGAAGATCCTTTAACCTGCGTGGCTCGTGGTGGTGGAAAAAGCGTTAGAAACCATGGATCTGCGTGGCGGTGATTTCCTCTCAACCGAATA
>NZ_CALJ01000129.1 GCF_000308315.1 Legionella tunisiensis
TTTGAATACGCCATTACTTGCAGAAGTATTGAGTCCCATACAGGATAAACCCACCGCCTAATTTATCTAAATTGGGAGAGACACAAAGTAGAGCGTTTAAACCTAACCATTCCGCTTGGAAGTTACCCTCATCCGAGCCACCTTGACCTTTGATGGTAAAAGCTGGAATAGCATAATTGAAAATGGTTTTATTAAAATAATTAACCAACACATGAAAATGTGTCTCGGGGCGAGTTGTTACTTGGCCCATTCCAAAGCCCATGCCATAATTCGAAATTATAAAAGGACCATGATGAATGATCAGCGGAAAACTCATATCAACATCAGCAGGTGGTTCTGTTTTGGTCTCACCTTCTTCATCAGTTGTTTCTTGCGCTGGAATATGCATTTTCACAGCCAAGAGAGCTTGCGATGAAAACCAACCGCGTTGATAGTCATCCAGTTCAACACTCAGTATCGGCGATTTAGGAATGGAATTCACGTTTTTACTGAGTGTACGTTCAAGTACAAAACCCATGACATAATAGGCGATAAGAATAAGCACTGCTAAAACGACGAGGGATCCGATACATTTTTTCATAAAAGCTCTCAGCGAAAGTTCTTGATATTATTTGTAGTCTAAGAATTTGATTTTGTAAAAATAAAAAAGCGAATATTTTTATCAAGATGTCATGATTTATCCCCAAATTCTTGACAGTTTGCCTTGTCATATAAACGTGTAAACCAGGCATAAAAAAGTATGAAATATGCGCAAAAAAATTACAATCACAATTGATGAAAAGGCTTATGATGGTCTTTATGTTTCGATTGGTCAAGGAAAAATTAGTCAATTCATTAAGAATTTGGTTAACCACATGTATTGCATCAAAAGGTATTAGAATAATTCTTGCTTCTTAATAGAAGCACCACAATGATTGTTGATTTCACTCCAATCTTTGTGATGCTGGTCGATTTTACCGTGTTATTTGATTTAATGCTTATTAGGTTGGAGGGGCAGGAGGTGGCCCTCCACCCAATAAATTCATCAAAAGTAACACGATAAAAATAACAATGAATAAAAAGAACAAGACTTTTGCAATACTCGCTGCCGTAGAAGCAACGCCTCTAAAGCCGAATAAACCGGCTACAATTGCAACGACGAGGAAAATAAGCGCCCATCCTAACATCATAAATTCCTTTTAAAGTTAGAATTAATGTTTGGTAAACGATCTTAACTGCTTTTCAATCTCTTCTCGCGTAAAACCATAATGCTGTCTTAATTTGCCATAAATCTCTTGGTTATTACCTTCTATTTCCAAGAGATCGTCATCAGTTAATCTACCCCATTTTGTTTCAATTGACCTTTAACTTCTTCCCATTTACCTTCAAAGATATCCTTGTTCATAGTTGATCTCCTATCATAGTTGAACTTACTTTTTGATTGGGAATAGAGGCATAAATCATATAGCCTCAGATATTAAGAATAGTCGCAATCAGTATTTTTGTAAAATATTTAAACATATCTATATGATCGATTCTTTCTATCAACCTTAAGGCAAAGATATGGTAGAGTGGTGAATAAGTGAATGGTATAGCCGGCAGTTAATGCGCTTTAAATTGATAGGGAAATTGTTGTCGATATGGATTGTTATCTGCATATTAATGACCAAAATTTTTGCAGAAACAACAGATAATCCTTGTGATGGTCCTGGGGCTGTGCTTAATTATACTCATCGCGGTGCGGTCGCGGATAGTACTTGTGTGGTACCGGCTAAAACATTCATGGCAGAAGCAGGGTATAGCTATTCAAGGTTTTCCAACCCAGCAGTTTTTATCCAGAATTCCCCGCAACTGACTTTAACGCTAGGATTACCGGCTAATACGCAGTTTGTTTTGTTTGTCTCCTCGTTTAATCAACAAACCAGTTATCCGTTTTCTGGTTATGGTGTTACCCAGCTAGATATGAAGCATCAGGTTTTTATAACTCAAAATGGATGTTCGCAGCAGAGGCTTCGATAGAACCTCCCGGTGGTAGTGCTGGTTTTGGCTCAAAGGAAGTTAGTGCTACTGTGAATGGTCTTTTAAATTACACAATTAATGATCAATTTAGTTGGCTTTTTGAGCTTAGTGCAAGCACGATTTCTTTACCTCCCATTGCAGGTAATTTACGTTATCAAACAATTAATCCAGATTTTGTTTTGTCTTATGCTCCTGAGACAAAACTTAATTTCTTTGCGGAAATTTATGGTCAGACTAAGACTGGGCCAGGCCAAGGCAGTGGTTTTAACGCTGATTATGGTTTTTTGTATCTGATTCATCCAACGATTGCTTTTGATTTGGAGATTGGCCATCCAGTCAGTGGTCGCTTGGATGGCACTTATATCGGTTCTGGTATCTCGATTTGGCTTCAATAGCTCAGATAGCGTAGTGGAATTCTCATTCTGGTAACAAAGCGTCAATATCCTTGCGAATTTTTTGCAGTGATGTCGTTGGTAGGTATTGCTTCAGCACGTGTCCCTCACTATCGACTAAAAATTTTGGTGAAATTCCAGGGAATAAATTTTAAAGGGCGTTTTTGAATGTGTTTGATGAGATAGCTATAGAGCGGTGCGCGATTTGCTCCCCGTACATCAATTTTTGCATACAAGGGGAATGTTATGCGGTAGCAGCTCTCCGCAAACGCTTTAATCTCTTCGTGCGTTCCAGGTTCTTGATGGAGGAATTGATTACAGGGAAAGCCCAAGATACCGAATCCTCGCTCTTTGTAATCATGATACATGGCTTCTAGTTCGGCATATTGCGGTGTGAACCCGCAGCGGCTTGCTACATTGACGATTAACATCACCTTGCCCCGGTAAGGGTTGAGCGTTGTAACGCTGCCATCCATTGTGTTAACAGGAACGTCATAGATTGAATTTGCAGTATCATGAGAAGCTGTCGACATTGGTATCTCCCTGCTCTTGGTTTAACGACTATTGAGTGTAATAAATCTTTAATGAATTTAGCAATATATCAGCGTGAGATGGGTTTATCATAACCGTGGGTGCGAAGTACTTGGGTAATGAATGATGATTTGGCATCGGTATAGTACTCTCTGTCCTCGCCATGCCCATTGGCCAATTGCTGTTTTAATTTTTCATAGTCGCGTCGTATTTGTTCATTAAGACGCAGAATATCGCGAAACAAAAGGCGGTGTTCAATTGTGCCGTTGCTGGCTTCAATCAAATGAACGTGATGAGTTCTGCTTTTGCCGAAAGGAGGCATGCCTTTAAAAAACGCAGATGCGCCTTATCCGGATTCTCAGACCAGAAAATATAACCCAATGTTTCCAAGCATACAATCCACTGGGCTGCTTGATCTAAAGACTGAATTGTGATGAACAAATCAATGATTGGTTTACTGGGTAATTCAGGGCACAGCTGTACTACCAAGATGTTCAATAGCAACAATATCAAGCGGTTTGCTGAACGCAGTAATGGTATCAATTTCGGCTTGAGCCAATAATGGCCAAGCGGGGTTGTAAGTACTAATGACTATATCATCAGCAGCGTCTAATTGCTCCTGGCTGCATTGACCTGTTTTATAATCAATAGATTGGATAAAAGAGGCTTTACCATTCACGTAGTTTTCAATGTCATCCGCAAAGACAGCAGCTAAGGATTGTTTAATCAGTGAATAAGCCTGGGCATAAGCGGGATTGTTAACCAGGAAATCGCGGAACGCTAAATGCCTGGCAATTTCTGGCGAATTTTGGGCAAAAATATGAATATTATGGCTGCGCTGAGATTTGGATTTCCAAAAGAAACGACGGCCTTTTATGCCATACTCGCCCATACAGGTATAGCCTAAAGCTTCAAAGTCAGGATTTAAGGCATCAATTTGTTCAATGTCATCAACAACAGGCAAGATATCAATAATTGGTTTGGCATGAATTTGAGGAATTGCTGTACTGCCGATGTGGTGAATAGCCAGACATCGTTGTTGCAAAATAGTCGCCAGTCGTTGTTCTTCCTGAGTAAATAAAAACGGCCATTGTTTGTCATAAGGAACCAAGACAACTTGTCTTGATTTTTTATATTCAGTACTCATTGGCTAAGGCCTTGAGCTTCATAAATGGTCTTCAGTTATATTAATCATCATTTGCAAGGCTTTTTTAGCATTGTCGATGACCCATTCTTGCTCACTTTCTTGTAAGCGTTGTCGACTACCGGTAAATTCATTGACCAGATCACCAGCTTTGACTTCGTTATAAGCCATGATTTTTCCTTGGCGCAAAAGATCAACCAGTGCAACCAGATGAGGGGGATCATTGCGTGACATGGTAGCGCAACCACAGCCCATGCCTTTTTCATTACCTTTCTTAGGTGCTTCGGCCAGGTTAACTACAGTGATGCCTAGATTTTTACAATGCTGTTTCAAATTTTCTACCATGTGATTTTCTGTACCGATGGCATAATGTTTAGTGTTCGCTCGATCATTCACTACATAATCCCAAATAAAGGCTGTAGAACCAGCTTGTTGAGCAACACGAATAACATCATTGCGGCATTCCGGATGGACCACTGTGGTATATCCCAGTTGATGCCAGTATTCACACATCTCTGGCTGATAATGGGTGTGAACGGCGCATTGACTGGCGAATAGAATTAAATCGGCTTTATCGAATTGATCCAGTGTCTTGCTATCTTGATCGGCTAAGGAGTATTGAGCGCCTGCGGTTCCACCAGGCCAATAAGCAAGATGGTTGATCCCTAGCCAATAGGCAATGTTTTCGCCCATATGTTGATCAGGAATAAACAATATTTTTTGTTTTGTTCTCTCGCCCAGGAAAAAATTTTCTTTACATTAGAACTGGTACAGACAGCACCACCTTGAGCACCAGTCATGGCTTTGACTCGCCCTGAGGTATTCATGTAGCAAACCGGCAAAATATTCTCTGCGCCATAGCGTTCATTCAGATCCAGGAAAGCAGGTTCTACCATGAAATCTTTAGCAAGCATCTCCATCGTACAGCCGGATTTGGGATTGGTGATATAGACTTGCTGTTGTTTATGAGCGAGAATGCTGATGGATTCCGCCATGAAATGCACCGCTGACTCAATGATCACCGATTTTTCAGGATGATTGGCTGCCATGAGTGCCAATTGGTAAGAATCACCAATTTGGCCACCAAACTGCTCAACCAATCTTACAATATCGCCCCCCATATAATAGTGGGCGAGCAATAACAATTTATCGCCAAAATGGGCTTGCGCTTTTTGCATATAGGGTTGCATCCAGGCAAACACCGTTGTCAATTTTCGATCCGGTAAAGCCTGATACTCTTCTGCATAAGGGACAAAGTCTTCCTGATACCAATCCAGCGGATAGTCGCTTTGGCAAATACTCATGTCGTTGGTAATGTGCATGAGTGTTTTTCTGGTTGATAAAGGGTATGACTTTTAAACATGGGATACACCTCAACTAAATAAAGGGATTTTGCGGTGAGGTAAGCCGGGCAATACTTTCCTCGGCTTGGGCATTCTTATACGGAAAATCCTCGCGATAGTGGCCGCCTCTTGATTCTCTTCTTGATAGAGCGGCTCTAACAATGAGTTCTGCATTCAAAACAATATTGCGTAACTCGATGAAGTCGCGGGTAATGCAATGCTTCCAATAATATTCCTCAATTATTTTCTTACGCTTCATAATTAATTGTAGTAGATCTTGAAGACCTGCTTCAGTACGGACAATACCAGCATAAGAGGTCATTTCACCACGTAGACCACGCCAATGCGCATTAATCTGACTTGCACGGCGAGCATTGACCTCTCCTGGAGAGCTCCAGTTGGGAATGTTATCAATTGTCTTAATGGGGGTAGCAATATCTTTCAAGGTACAATGAGCGGCGTTAGATGCCATGACCAACGCTTCTAACAAAGAATTACTGGCCAAGCGGTTGGCTCCGTGTAAACCGGTGAAAGCAACTTCGCCAATTGCATAGAGTCGTTTGAGATCAGTTCGTCCATCAACGTCAGTTAACACGCCGCCACATTGATAATGAGCGGCAGGGACGACGGGAATCATATCCTGACTCATATCGATGCCGATAGAAAGCAAGGTATTATAAATTTGCGGAAAGCGTTTTTTTAAGAAAGATTTGGATTGGTGAGTAATATCTAAATGAACAAAACTATTTTGACCCTGTTCAATTTCACTAAAAATAGAACGGGCGACCACGTCACGGGTCGCTAATTCTAATTGGTCTGGCGCATAACGACGCATGAAGCGTTCGCCTGTATCAGCACTCTTTAGTAAAGCACCTTCACCCCGCACGGCTTCAGAAATTAAAAAATTATTCAGAGAGTGGTGGTGTAAAAGGGTAGGGTGAAATTGATAAAACTCCATGTTGCCAACCCGCGCTCCAGCCCGATAAGCCATAGCAACACCATCGCCAGTCGCAATAATGGGGTTAGTGGTATAGCGATAGGTTTTACCAGCTCCGCCAGTAGCAAGAACTACACAACGGGATACAAAAGTATGAATACGATTGTTTTGGCAATCCAGCACATAAGCACCTAGCACCTCTCCCTGATCATCTGTGCGATGCGGATGGTAATGAGTGATGAGATTAACGGCGATATGATAGTCAAAAAACAGATTTGTGGTTGTTGCTTGACTGCTTGTAGCAGGGCTTCGGTAACGGCTAAACCAGTTTGATCGCCACTGTTAAAAATTCGTCGGTGCGAATGTCCGCCTTCTTGAGCGAGGGAAAAATCGCCGCCAGATTGTTTTGTAAAAGGAATAGGGTAACCCATTAAATCTTTGATAGCCTGTGGTCCTTGGCGAATAATGAATTCAACAGCTGGTTGGTAACATAACCCATCACCGGCATGGAGTGTATCCATGATATGGGATTCCAGGGAATCTCCAGGTGCAACTGCTGCAGCAATTCCGCCTTGGGCATAACGACTGTTACATTCAGTAATTTCAGCCTTACTGATTAAAGCTATATTCAGGTTTGGCTGTAATTTTAGTAATTGTAAACAATAATTCAGGCCAGCAAGCCCAGTACCTATAACTAGAACATCGAACTCTAGAGCATGTCCTTGCTGTGACAGATTATTACTCATGAAAATGCTTTCACCAGTTGAGCCGCTAAGCCAATATATTTTTCCGGTGTTAATCCAATTAACTGACTTTTCGCCTCATCCGGAATATCGAGCGATTTAATAAAGTTTTTTAAACTATCCGCATCGATACCTTGGCCGCGAGTGAGGTTTTTTAATTGCTCATAAGCATTGGGCACTGCATAGCGACGCATGACAGTTTGGATGGCTTCGGCCAGCACTTCCCAGTTCGAATTAAGATCATGTTTTAGAGCATGTTTGTTAATTTGTAATTTATCATTCCCTTTCGCAATAGCTTGATAAGCAATTAACGTGTAAGCGAAGGCGACGCCAAGGTTGCGTAACACAGTAGAGTCGGATAGGTCGCGCTGCAAACGAGACTGAGTCAGCTTGTTAGCAAAATGATTAAATAAAGCATTAGCTAGCCCCAAATTACCTTCAGCATTTTCGAAATCAATGGGGTTTATTTTGTGAGGCATAGTGGATGAACCGACCTCATCGGCAATTGCCTTCTGTTTAAAATAATTCAATGAAATGTAAGTCCAGATATCGCGAGTGTAATCAAGTAAAATGTTATTGATACGAATCATGATATGTGAGACTTCAGCAATACCATCGTGTGGTTCTATCTGGGTAGTGTAAGCGCTGAAAGATAAGCCAAGTGAACTGACAAAATTTGCGCAATGCTTACGCCAATCTACTTCAGGGAAGGCAATGATATGAGCATTATAATTTCCTACAGCGCCATTGCATTTGGCTGGAATGAGCACTTCAGCCAATTGTTGTTGCGGGCGTTTCAGGCGGGCGACGAAATTTACCAACTCTTTACCCATGGTGGTCGGTGTTGCCGGCTGGCCATGTGTTCTGGACAACATGGCGATATCCCCGTGTTGCTTACCCAGCATGGTAATACTGCCGATAATTTCTGCCAGAGAAGGTTGTATTATCTGAGCAATGGCCTCTTTCACCATTAAGGCATAGGCTAAATTGTTAATGTCCTCTGACGTGCAGGCAAAATGAATAAAGCCGATATACCTGTGCAATGCTTCAAATTGCTCCAGCTTATCTCGCAAGTAGTATTCTACCGCTTTGACATCATGGTTAGTTTGTTTTTCATAGACCTTGATTTTTTCTGCTTCAGCTTCGTTGAAATTAGATAATATTTCATCTAAATAATTTCGTGATTCTTTATCCAACTCTGGCACTTCAGTAATTTCTTTATTAGCAGCTAATGATTCGAGCCAGCGAATTTCTACCATCAAACGGTAATAAGTTAGAGCAAATTCACTAAAATAAGGACTTAATGCGCTGGTTTTTTTCAGGTAGCGCCCATCGATAGGTGAGATAGCATTTAAAGCAGTTAAGGTCATGGATAATTCGCCGGAATCTAAAGCGCATATAATATTAGATGCAGCGGCAGATGTGAATTGTTGTAAGCATCTAATTTAAAATTACCCTCTTGAAGATGCTTATTAACTATGTGTAGGTGGGGCATTCAGTGATTTTTAATGGATTCTACATAAAGTGCACAACACTGTTTCGATGCTATGAGGTACTAATCAGGCAAATGATGATAAATTTTGGGAGCGTGGTGTTCGTTGTGTCCGCATTGTATTGCAAAAAACCGGTGATTATTAGATTTGTTAAGGTATATTCCCCTTAATATTGAACGCATTTCCACCTCATCTCAAGCGTAGCGAGAGATCTCCAGAGATAAGTAATTGCCAAAATTGGAGATTTTTCATCTCGTTCGAAAAGACGTTTAACACGAGGGATATGACTGTCAAACTTGCTGCATAAATAGCCTTGATTTGTTATGATATGCGCTTTTTAGTCAACTAGATAATGAGTATGTCTGAACATTATTTACACGCTTCGCCGCTGGGGCGGCGTAGTGCTTATATCGACAATTATGATAATTCACTGCTTTTTCCCATTGCACGTCAAACAAAACGTGAAGGTATTGGTATTGGTTTATCCCTGCCGTTTACTGGTTATGATATTTGGACAGCGTTTGAATTGTCTTGGTTGAATCAAGAAGGCAAGCCGGTTGTCGCGGTGGCCGATATTATTATGCCTTGTGAATCGGTTAATCTGATTGAGTCGAAATCACTCAAGTTATATTTAAATTCCTTTAATAATACAATTTTTGATTCTGCTGAGGCGGTGCAGGAAACTATAGCATGTGATTTAAGTAAAGCGGCAGGCAGTGTTGTGCAAGTCGTGCTTTATAAAGCGGAAGGTTTTATTGAGGCATCGATTGGGCGGCTGGAAGGGGTTTGCCTGGATGAGCTGGATATTAGCTGTTCTGAGTATAAAGTGAATCCACGGTTGCTAAACATTTCGACGGAAAAAGTAGAGAATGTCGTCTTATATAGTCATTTGCTTAAATCAAATTGTCTCATGACAGGCCAGCCAGATTGGGGCTCTATTTCAATTACTTATTCCGGTCCTCGCATTAATAATGAGTCCTTGTTGCAGTATCTAGTCTCTTTTCGCAATCACAACGAATTTCACGAACAATGTGTCGAACGTATTTTTATGGATCTCACGACATATTGCCAGCCTGATGAATTAACAGTTTACGCACGTTACACGCGTCGTGGCGGATTAGATATCAATCCTATTCGTTCGACAAAGCCGGTTGTTCCACCTGCGAATATTCGTTTGTATCGCCAATAGTCTGAGAAAACTGCGGAAATATTTTGCACGGCAGTTCAAGGGGGCCTTGTTTTGATTAATTGTCAGACCAGGAACCCGACATTTAGGCAATATAATGTGAATTAACAACAAATTACGTTGGCAATTCACATCATCTAGCAATTTCAGTAGAATGGTGGTCATTTTTATGGATTAGAGGTAGTTATGGCAGTCAGCGTACATACAATTGATTTTCAACATCTGGGTATGCAGGATCTAGAGCAGGTAGGCGGTAAGAATGCCTCTTTAGGTGAAATGATTAGCCATTTATCAAAGGCGGGTGTCTCAGTGCCGACCGGATTTGCCACAACAGCAGATTCTTTTCGGGAGTTTTTAGCGAATGACGGGTTGGATAAAAAAATCTATGCCATGCTTCATTCTCTCAATACCGATGATATTGCTCAATTAACCACAACCGGAAAAACGATTCGTGAGATGGTTGTCAAAACGCCTTTTTCTGCTGAATTTGAAAAAACAGTTCGCCAATCGTATGAGAAGCTTGCCCAACAAATCGGACACAGTGACTTCAGTGTCGCAGTACGTTCTTCAGCGACTGCGGAAGATTTGCCGGATGCCTCTTTTGCTGGTCAGCAGGAAACCTATCTAAACGTTCGAGGCATTGACGCAGTTTTAATCGCGATTAAACAGGTCTTTGCTTCTTTATTTAATGATCGGGCTATTGCTTATCGGGTGCATCATGGTTTTGCGCACAACGATGTGGCTTTGTCAGTTGGTATCCAGCAAATGATTCGTAGCGATCTGGCGGTTAGTGGTGTGATGTTTACCATGGATACCGAGTCTGGTTTTGATCAAGTCGTCTTTATTACTTCATCCTATGGTTTAGGTGAAATGGTTGTACAAGGTGCAGTCAATCCAGATGAATTTTATATTCATAAACCAGGTCTAAGAGCTGGTAAACCGGCTGTTATCCGCCGTAATTTGGGCAGCAAAGCGCTCAAAATGGTCTATTGTAATGATGAAACCCAAGCCCGAACTGTTAAAACAGAAGACGTTAATGTGAAGGAGCGTCTGTTATTTTCTTTAACGAATGAAGAAGCGGAGCAGTTGGCTAAACAGGCACTTATTATTGAAGAGCACTATGGCCGGCCTATGGATATTGAATGGGCTAAAGATGGTAAAGATGGTAAGTTATATATCTTGCAAGCACGTCCTGAAACCGTAAAAAGCCGTAGCAGTACACAAGTGTTAGAGCGCTATACCCTACAAAAGCAAGGGGAGATATTAACTGAGGGTCGCAGTATTGGTCAGCGTATCGGGCAGGGACGGGCAAAGATTATTAGAGACATTAGCGAAATGCACCGTGTTGAGCCCGGTGATGTTTTAGTTTCTGACATGACGGATCCGGATTGGGAGCCGATCATGAAACGTGCCGCAGCGATTGTTACTAACCGTGGTGGCAGAACTTGTCATGCGGCCATTATTGCCCGTGAATTGGGTATTCCTGCTGTGGTTGGTTGCGGCGATGCAACCAAAGCCATTCGGGACGGAGATGAGGTCACAGTGAGTTGTGCCGAAGGAGATACTGGTTATGTTTATCAAGGCTTGTTGCCCTTTGAGCAGGTACGCCTTGACGTGGATACCATGCCTGAATTGCCGATGAAAATCATGTTGAATGTTGGTAATCCTGAGCGTGCTTTGGCATTTCAATCCATACCTAATTCCGGAGTTGGTTTGGCTCGCCTCGAATTTTTAATTTCCAATACCATTGGTATTCATCCAAAAGCGCTACTTGAATATAACTCTTTACAGGATAAGGCTTTAAAACAGCTTATTGATGACAAGACAGCAGCTTATGCTTCCCCGGTAGAATATTATATCGAGCGTTTAAAAGAAGGGATTGCTACGATTGCCGCTGCATTTTACCCGAAGCCAGTCATTGTTAGGTTGTCCGATTTTAAATCCAATGAATATGCCAATCTGGCAGGTGGTAATTTATACGAACCCCATGAAGAAAATCCTATGCTTGGTTTTCGTGGTGCATCACGTTATGTGTCTGCCGATTTTGCCGAGTGCTTTGCTCTGGAGTGTAAGGCGGTTCGCCGTGTACGCGAAGAGATGGGATTGACTAATGTCGAAGTAATGATTCCTTTCGTCAGGACTGTTTCTGAGGCAGCACAGGTTATCCAAGTACTTAAACAGCATGGGCTTGAGCGTGGCAAAGATGGCCTGCGTGTTATCATGATGTGTGAATTGCCCTCCAATGCATTGCTTGCTAGCGAGTTTTTGGAACATTTTGACGGTTTTTCAATAGGATCTAACGATTTGACGCAGTTAACTCTTGGTTTGGACAGAGATTCCGGCTTGATTGCAGCGCAATTTGATGAGCGAAATGAGGCTGTCAAAGCCCTCTTGCACATGGCGATTTCAACTTGTAAAAAAGCAGGGAAATACGTTGGCATTTGCGGGCAGGGTCCATCTGATCACCAGGATTTTGCTCAATGGCTAATGCAGGAAGGGATTGACAGCGTATCGTTGAATCCAGATTCGGTATTAGAAACTTGCCTCTTTCTTGCTGAGCAATAGCCTCATGTCGCGCTATTTAAGATATTGGATATTACTGGTAGGTTTGTTTCCTACGTTACTATTTGCTGGTAATGAAGCCGATCATCTTGATCCCGTAGCACCTGTTATCCTATGGGTTACCCTTATCCTGTTTTTCGCTATTTTAGGTCGTTACATTGCCAGACGTTTTAACCAGCCTGGTGTGTTGGGCGAATTGTTGATGGGGGTTTTTCTAGGTAATCTCTGTTATTTTTTGGCTTACAGCTTGTTATCGTGTTACGTGAAGGATCAGCTGTTTTTAACATCATGCGGGAAATGTTGACTGGTGGATCTCTTACTCAGGCTGTGATGAATAGTGTTTCTGACCCTTATTATGCCAAGCAAGTCGTGAGCGCTCTAAGCAATGGTACCGGTATTGATTTAATCAAAGTTGCTTATGTTCTTGATATTTTTTCTCGCTATGGGGTGATTTTTCTTTTGTTCACAGTTGGTCTTGAGAGCTCTGTAGAGGAACTTAAACATACGGGTCGTGAATCATTACAAGTGGCCATTATTGGCGTCATTGTACCTATTATCCTAGGTTTTGCGGTTGCGCATTTAATGCTGCCAGAATCTTCTTATCAGGCTGATCTGTTTGTCGCAGCAACTTTGTCAGCAACGAGTATAGGGATTACTGCCCGTGTGCTTGCGGAGATGAAAAAATTACGTACCCGTGAAGCGAGAACAATTCTAGGCGCTGCAATGATTGATGATATTTTAGGGCTAATCATTCTAGCTATCGTTAGCTCGGTCGTGATCAGTGGAATCGTTGATTTGTTCATGGTGATGCGTGTCATTATTTCAGCTATCTTGTTTTTTACCATTGTCATTACGATTGGCCCGTGGATTATTCGTAAAGCAGTCAGTTTTTTTCAATTCCTCGAACTTTGGGAAGCCAAGCTTTTTATTTCATTTATTTTTGTCATGCTGCTAGCCTGGCTAGCAACTTTAGTTCATTTAGCGACCATTATCGGCGCCTTTGCTGCGGGACTTATTATTCATGATGGTTTGTTTGAATCTCGCACACGTTCTGCGAAAGATTCTCTAAGTATTCAGAATTTGGTAACGCCTCTTGAATCCATTTTGGCTCCTTTATTTTTATTCTTATTGGTATCCAGGTAAAATTGGAGGCCTTTTGGGATTGGCAGGTACTGCTAATGGCTGGCGGCCTCATTGTGGCAGCCATTATTGGCAAATTAGTTAGTGGCCTGGGAGCTAATCGCAAAGATGATCGCGTGTTGATTGGGATAGGCATGCTACCTCGTGGTGAAGTTGGATTGGTCTTTGCTTCTATAGGAAGAACTTTGGGCGTGATGTCTGATCAACTGTTTTCAGCAATTGTTTTGATGATTATTGTGACCACTGTTATTGCTCCACCTTTTATTAAAGCACGTTATGCCAAGAGTGAAAAAAAAGGGAGTAAGGTATGAAGTTAAGCCAAACCGATATTTTGGCTGATGTTAAAAAAGCTCTCGAGGAGGATGTTGGGGATGGCGATGTTAGTGCTGCCTTACTGCCCGCCGAGTTATTTGCTGAGGCTGAAATTATCTCACGTGAACCAATGTTGGTTTGCGGGCGCCCTTGGGTAGATGCTGTTTTTGCTGCAGTCGATCCTGCTATTAAACTGTATTGGTTAGTAGAAGAAGGGCAATGGCTTGCTAAGCCTATGACTTTATGCCAAATGACAGGTCCAGTGGCTAGCATTTTAATTGCTGAACGCTCTGCTCTGAATTTTTTACAAACCTTGTCAGCCACCGCCACAAAAACTTATGAGTACCGGCTAAAGCTACAAGGTAGCAAGACTCGTTTATTGGATACACGTAAAACCTTACCAGGTTTACGCCATGCCCAAAAATATGCTGTAGCCTGCGCGGGTGGAGTTAATCATCGTATGGGTTTATACGATGCATTTTTGATTAAGGAAAATCACATTAAAGCCTGTGGTTCTATTACTCAGGCGATTAACCAGGCTAGGAAAATGCGTAATGATTTGCTGGTTGAAGTAGAAGTAGAAACGCTTGCGGAATTACACGAAGCGTTACTCGCCAGACCCGATCGTATTTTGCTCGATAATTTTAGCAATGCTATGCTGATGGAAGCAGTAGCTATTGCTAAACCTTATGATTGCGAACTGGAAGCATCTGGCGGTATTGATTTGAACACTATTGCTACGGTAGCACAAACCGGTGTTGATTATATTTCAATCGGAGCTATTACTAAATCAATACAAGCCATTGATTTAAGTTTACTCATTAGGGAAGTTAAATGAATTCATCGATCGTTTTTACTGGCGGCGGTACGGCTGGTCATGTCACACCTAATTTGCCACTCATAGACGTGTTACGGCAAGAAGGTTGGCAAATTGATTATATTGGCTCAAAAGATGGCGTTGAAAAGAATATGATCAGTGCTTTAAATATCCCTTATCATGCTGTTAGTAGCGGCAAATTAAGAAGGTATTTTAGTTGGCAAAATTTTTTGGATCCATTAAAAATTCTTCTTGGTATCGTGCAATCTTATTGTTTATTACGAAAACTTAAACCGAGATTGTTTTTCCAAAGGTGGTTTTGTTGCTTTTCCAGTTGTTGTGGCGGCCTGGTTAAACCGTATACCTGTTATTGCCCACGAATCAGATATGAGTCCTGGACTTGCCAATCGGTTAAGTTTCCCTTTTGTCGATAAAATTTGCGTCACTTTTGAAGCAGCAAAAAAACACTTTAAGAAACCAGAAAAAGTGGAAATAACTGGTACGCCAATACGACAAGAATTGTTTAAAGGTTCGAAAGAAAAAGGTTTGAATTTATGTGGCTTTAATACTAACAAACCTTGTGTATTAGTGATGGGCGGAAGTCAGGGTTCAGCAAAACTGAATACGGTAGTAAGAAGTATTTTGGATTCGTTGACTGATTCTTATCAGGTTATTCATTTATGTGGTAAAGGAAAATTGGATAATAACTTGCTTAACCATGCTAATTATTGTCAGCTCGAATATGCAAGTGGAGAATTGGCGGATTTGTTTGCTGCAAGCGATTTAGTTATTTCACGAGCAGGAGCTAATGCACTCTATGAAATTTTGTCTTTGCAGAAACCTCATGTGTTAATTCCACTCTCTGCCAAAGTCAGTCGAGGCGACCAAATTCAAAATGCGCGTTATTTTGCTCAGCAGGGAATTAGTAAAGTTGTTGATGATGACAATTTAACAGCAGAAAGTTTGCTGGCTGTCATTGCAGAAGCTAGTCAGCAACGCGAAGAAATTATTGCTAAAATCAAGGCGCTTCATATTGAATCAGCCACCTTGAAAATTATTGCCCTCATCAAGGAACAGTTGCATGTTGAACACCCTAAAACTGTATGAGTACATTGAACAGGAATGGCAGAAAGAAATTCTGCCAAGCTTGTGTGATTACATCAAAATTCCCAATAAATCACCTCATTTTGATGAGCATTGGCAGGAACATGGTTATATGGAGCAAGCGGTTAACCATGTTGCTGGTTGGTGCAAAGCGCATGCCCCGGCTGGACTAACGTTAG
>NZ_CALJ01000128.1 GCF_000308315.1 Legionella tunisiensis
AGAAAGATCGACGAGAAAAGAAGGTTTTTTACTGGAATTGACTATTTCGATGGTTAACAAAGTGCCGTCTTTAATCGTTTCTGGCAAAGGTAAAGAGGGTACCAAAATCAGAGTGCCATCTGAATCCTGGATATTCTTCTTTGTTCTCGCGTCAAAATTTTCTTTATCATTCAAATAGTTTTCCTCTAATTCTTTTAAATATTGATATTTTTTAGGAATAGTTCCATTTTCATCAAGCCGTCCTTTGGGGCACCAACCTCCATAGAGAATATTCCAATCAATCGCTACGTCTAAAGCTGCTCTATCTACACCTGTTTGGCCGCCAGACACAATTTTCTCTAACATAAATCCCTCCGAGTTCTTCATGTAAATTTAAAGTCCTGGTGCAACCCTTAGTTAAAATTCGGGTTGTGTAAAGGCTGCCATTAATGAATCAACATATTCTCCACTATTCGGCGCAACATAGTAGGCAATACTGGGTTAATGTAAACATGATCCGTGCCCAAAGCCAAACATTGTTTACCTAAGGGTTCATCGACGTGTGCAGAAATAACAATGATGGCCGTATCCTTGTATAAAGGATTGGTGCGAATAAGTGGTAGTCATTCCTCGCCAGGTTTATCCGGTAAGCCTAAATCAAGCCAGGATGCAATCGAAGAATTGTGTTGTAAGCATTTCCAAAGCCTCTTGTGCCGTCTTTGTCAAAGTGAGTTGGTAGTCACTTAGTAATGAAAAATAGATTTGTTGGCAGATGAGGTTGTCCTTTGAACTTGACGGGCGCCTCAAACCTCTACTACTGAACGTTTTTTGAGTTCTATATTTTCTGTTGTTTTAGGTTCATAGGTTTTTCTCATAAAAAACCAACTTCATCGAAGGTATGAGTGCCTTGCATAACTCCTGACGTGGTAAGTTGTATGACTTTTTTTATAGATTGCAGCACGTTGTAAAAACTGACTACCGATGTATTCAGAAAGTATATCTTTAGGGAATTCTTTATAGGATGTTTCCGAAGTATAGTTGCTTGGGTATTGTTCAACAAGCGACACTCCTCGAGCAATTAGATTGCCAAAATTTTCTATGCCTGCATGCATGCCTTCAGGGTGGTCATATATTAGCTTGTTAGCAAGGTCATGAATGAGACTTCCTCCATTTGTAGAATCAATCTCGCCATTGACTGTACCTAGAGTATATTTAGGATCTTTTTGAGATGGATAGGAACATTGATAAAGTCCACAAAGAAATCGTTGAACCATATCATGACCTTCAAATGATGTATGCTCGCCTCGATCTTCAATAAATAAAAACATCTGTATTACGGTGTCCCCTAATTGTTTTTCGCGAGTAGAAAGCAAAGGAGTAAATAAGGTGGACGATATTTCTGTGGTTATTTTTGTGACAGGCGTTTCTTTCTCAGGCTTTATTGAAATATTGGAGGAAATTCTTTCTAATCCTAATGAAGGTGTTTTTTGTTTTGATTTTACAGGTCTTCTAAATGTGAGGGCTTGGACGGCTGGTCGTCTTTTAAGCATAACAGATCCTTGTTATTTTTCACCAAAGGTAGTGTAGGATAGATAAAATCTATTGGCAATTATTACCTAAATCGATCGGTAAAAATCAATAAATATAACGGTTCCTAGAGAACGGATGTCGTATTGGATGATATCAAGTAGCGATAGTATGATGGGTTGTAGAGCAACCTCACATGCTAAAAAATTGGCGATCATATGTGGAAGTACTTTGACACGGTATGGAATGCCCGTGCTCTTTCTTTCTTCCAATCTATTTTTCGTATAATGCTGCTAGTAAATTTACTCGATACCAAGGTTTAATGAGTGAATTTATATCTTCATAGGTTAATGAATTAATCCCGATAATTTGAGTGAAGGAATACCGTAAGGACTCATCCCATGCAGGTTCCCGAGATAAATTTGATAGCAGTTTTTTCTCATCGAAGTCTTTCCCTAATATGATACCTAAAAATTGGTCGAGGTAGTTTTGTTTTATTGACATAATTAATTCCCTGTAACAGTTGTATTGATTATTAATGTATTCGTATTGTTGGCTAACCAATTGCTGTACCAATTCATCAAGTCTCGCCGCTCGTTTTTAAAGTCAGCGCGTAAGTACACACCTCTTACCCCCTGTATTTTATGGGCAAGCTGAGCTTCTATAGCATCAGTTCGGAAATTGCTTTGTTCGTGAAGAACGGTGGATGCTAAAGCACGAAAACCATGCAATGTGTGGCGATCTTTGTACCCCAAGTTATGCAATAGCTTACGTGCACTTGTTTCACTTATTGGTTGTGGTTTGTTTGTTGTTGGTGAATTAAAAAGATAAGGGGTAAAGCCTGTAACCAACCTTAGATCTTTCAATAGCTTTATTACCTGAGGTGATAAAGGAACCCAATGGGGTGCAGCCATTTTCATACGCTCGATAGGAATGTGCCATTCAGCTTGTTGCAAATTAAATTCGTTCCATTGGGCAAGCCGTAGTTCTGACGGTCTGGTAAAGAGATGGGAAAGCAACTCAATATAGAGCTTGTTAATTAAGGTTGCAGGACTTTTCCTGATGACCTCAAGCATTGTGTGAGCCTCATCGGATCTTATGGCTGGTTGATTGGTGACTCGTAGTTTTGGTGCCAATGCTTTTTTAGTCCAATGAAAGGGTAGTTCTCAGTTAACGAGGCACCTACAGCAAATTCAAAAATACTCTGTATCCTATCGTGCAAACGATGAGCTATTTCATGATGTCCTTTTGCCTCATGGGGGTGAATTATTTGTAAAAGCTCTGCTTTGGTTACTTCGTCAATTGGCTTATTGGCAATGAATGGATAACGTCACGAATAAGTGTTTTCTGATGACGGTTACGGGTAACC
>NZ_CALJ01000127.1 GCF_000308315.1 Legionella tunisiensis
ACTCTGGGTTCACTTTCATGACATCTGTTGTGGGTGGGAACGTTCCTAAAGAATTCTTCCCTGCAATTGAGAAAGGTTTCCGCTCAATGATGGATACAGGTACTTTAGCTGGGTTCCCCGTATTGGATGTGGTAGTCAACCTCACTGATGGTGCTTACCATGCCGTCGACTCCTCGGCAATTGCGTTTGAAATTGCGGCAAAAGGCGCTTTTCGTCAATCTATACCAAAAGCTGGCCCGCAATTACTAGAGCCCATCATGAAAGTGGACGTTTACAGTACAGAAGAAGATGTAGGTAATGTGATTGGTGATTTGAACCGTCGTCGCGGTATGATCTCTGGCCAAGAGCCCAGCGCAGCTGGTGTACGTGTTAAGGCCGATGTTCCTCTTTCAGAAATGTTTGGTTACATCAGTACATTACGCACGCTTACTTCAGGTCGCGGCCAATTCTCAATGGAGTTCTCTCACTATGCTGCTTGTCCAAACAATGTAGCTGAAGCAGTGATTGCCAAAGAAAAAGAAAAGAAAGCCGCAGCTACTAAGTAAGATTGTCGCAACACTTAAAAAGCTCCATCAGTTTGTTCTGATGGGGCTTTTAACAGTCCAATAAATTAGAGATAAAATTAGACCTGAAAAAAATCTGTTATTAAACGACTCGTCTCCTTCATTCTTTCTCATTTTTTTCCAACTTATGACCATCCAGATATCGTTCACTACGTTCAGTATCTTGTTTCTCTAGCTGCTTTTCTTTTTCGTCCTTCCGAATTTAATGCGATTTTCAGAAGCCTTTTTTCTTTTCCAAACGAATGTTAGATTTTCTTTTTTTATTAAGATTAATGATGTCTGCCATAGCGCCCTCTATAATATGTGTTGTGTATAAAATATAGCCCATCGAACCACTAATAGATAAAATGCTCTTTCGCCGTGGCCATCAGCTTATGAAAACGCTCCTTATGTCTTTCAGTTTTATCAGGGGTTTCTAAAACTAACTCCGACATACATAGTGCGAAGAGTAAACGGCGAATTTCCCAAATAGTTGACTGAAAAATTTCTATCTTCTCTTTTGTTTTTTCACTGATCTTGAAATCTAATTTCAAATTTTCTGAACTGATGGCAATAGGAGAAAAATGGTCAACAAGCTGCTCTCGCATTCGCTCGATAAAAAGAAAGCTATTTTTACCTTTGGAATGTTGTAGTTCAATTTCTTGAATTTTTCTTTTAAAAATTGTAAACTATCATTTGATGAAAAATAGAGTTTATGGGAATAGCGGTAACTTTGAAATAAAAAATAATCTCCCATTAAGACAATCAGAATGCCTATCAAGGTACAAATACCCCGATTAATCATCATTTCAAAAGGGCCTTGTGGAGAATTAGTATCGGTGGTTTGTGCTAGCAATAAAAACACGGAAAGAGTGACAAAAAAAACACTAATATCATAACGTTGAATATTTAATGCCGTAACATTTAAAGCAATAACTGCAATAATAAATAATACGGGTATAAACCGATAATTCAATTGCATTAAATAGATTAAAGGAACTAAGATTAATAACGCTGCGAGCGTCCCCCCCATACGATGCTTTGAGCGACGAAGAATTAAGCCAGGTTCAATGCCGGCACTAACTACTAATACTGTTAATAAAATCCATTTATTTTCAGGTAGTGTTGTAAATAAAAAATAAACATTGCAATCATGAAGATCACAGCTAAATGTACGAAACGTGCATAGTCGAGTTTTTTTCAACTGCAGCGTAGTTTGCATAGCTTATTCCAATAAATAAAAGCACGACTTAGGCAATCTGCTATATAATGTTGCAGTCTTGTTTGCGGAGAAAAGTCAATTTGAGGCGTGTCACAAGGAGTATAAGTTTCCATATTTATTTGAAGTTGATGAAGGTTTTTTTAATACTTCGCCAAAACACTTCATTCTTTTTCTCATAATATAGGTTATCAAGAGAAAGCTGAATATTGCGAATATACACAGCAATTCGATAACAGGTTAAAAAATTTTTTTGACCCACTAAGCGTTGGTAATTTCTTACCATTTCAAAATGAATAATTCCCGCCATGCTTACTTTATCCTGACGCAGAGCATTCTCAATATCGTTTTCTAAATAATTTATAAAATTGGCTAGAGCCCTGTTCCAGACTCTAATATATTGATGCGGATAAATTTTCAAACAAATGATAATGGTGAGGCATGAAAGAATGATTGAAGAAATAAATCCATAAGCAATTTGCAAATTGCCTTCGGGTTCCGTACTTAAAATAATCGTTCCTATAGCCAACGTCATCATAATTAAATTTTTAAAGCATAAAAATAACGTAATACAAAAAATAGATGACTGTTAAAATGAATAATGAAAAAGAAAAAACGCCACGAAATGGATAAATCAGATAAAAGGAAACACTAATAATCAGTACACTCAAGCTAATAAAAACTAATAATTGCTCTTTCTTTTTGAAATTAGAGAGGGCGGGTATTTCGTAAATGGATAAAATAAAAAAGGGTAAGATAAAAGACATATAACTTACGGGCAAAAAGAGCCAATAAACATAAGTCATTATAGTGGCAATAAATAAAGCCTTGCGTAAAGCGCCTCGTTGAATTGTGTAGGGATCAACTTCATCCAGCCAATGCTTAAACCTGGATATAAACATAGGCACTGCTTCCCACCCGAAGAGGATAATGAGGATTAGGATCCGTCACGCGGATAATTACTGGAAGACGTTGTGGTAATAAAACCCATTGATTTTCATTAATCACATTTTGTAGCTGCGTACGGTTATCTACCAGTTGTCTATTTGCACTCCAATAATCTGATTCAATAACTCCATGGAATATTTTTCGTCCTAAATACATACGCGGAAAAATGAGTACTCGTGCTCCTTTACGAACATCACGCAAATCGGTTTCATTAAAATTAGCTTGAATATAAATATTATCCGTACCTACTAAAGAAAAAGAGGTTGGTTCACATTTACAGGAGTACCAATGGTAAAAATAAATTTTGAATAATACCATTCCCTTGAGCATAAACATCAGTCAACTTTAAATTAACCAGGGCATTTCGGAATTGGGCTGAAAGCGATTTAATTTCCTGTTTTTGCGCTTTAATCTGATGACTGATAATTTCTACTTGCTTTAAAGAAGCTTCCCATTTATCTTTAGCGGCATGAGTTTCTTGTTGAGAGTTTTGTAAAGTAATCAGCGAAATCGATTTTAATTGATAACCTCGTTGATATTTTTTATTGTCCTGCGCGTGCTTTATATAAATACGCTGTTGGGTATCACTTAATTTTAGATCACGTTCGTAGGTTGTTTTTAAAGCAGCTAATTGCGCCCTAGCGGCTTCTAAATCGGCACGTAATTGTTTAACGGTTAAGACATAAGGGGTTTTAAAAACGGTAAATAGTTTCTGCCCTTTTTTACCCCTTCACCATTTTTAACATAAAGCCCTGTTATATAACCGCTAGTAAGAGCAGCAACCGGACGTACATTGTTTACGACAAAGGCATTGTCAGTAAAAGGAAATAAAAAAGAAAAAAGATAAATGATAGTAGTTAAAATACCGATCAAAATAATAGTATTGGTAAAGGTAAACCAATGTTTTATACGACTAAAAAATTTTTAGTCTTTTCCCGATACTTATCCCAATTCATGTTTATTAGTGACCAGCTCCATTGTTATAGGCATACCCCCCGGCTAAATCTTGATATAAGACAACCAGGGACATCGCTAACTCTAGTTTCGCTTGATTCGTTGATAACGCTAATTCATCTAAATATAGTTTACTTTGTACTAATTCTTTATAAGAAATCAAGCCTGTCTTTAATAAACCCTGTTGTAGTTTGTACTTATGGCCATAATCTTTTTCTGCGTTTAAATAGGTTGAATATTGTTCATTCATTTGTTTGCTCGCAGAATAATCGGTATCAACCTCTCTTAAAATACGTCTTACTGTTTTGATAAATTCAGCCATCTTTACATGGTACGTTCCTTTGGCAGCCCGTATAGTTCCTAGAGTACTAAGTGCTAATGATCCGTTAAAATAAGCATCTGTAGTTTGAACAAAAAGACGATTGTCATGTGCTTCACCAATAAAATCATCCAACTGTAAGGTTGGGAAAAAATTACTGTAGGCAATATTAATATCCATTTTTGCTGCTTTGAGGGCAAATTCAGCCATATGCATATCAGGACGATTATTTAAAACCTGAGCCGGTATGCTACCAGGTTTAAAACGACTAAAATCTAATCGGGCAAAATTATTTTTAGTACGCACAGGACCAGGATTAGCATTGATTAAAAAGCGAAGTGCGTTTTTGCTTACAACAATATTGTGTCGAATGGGATGTATCTGCGCCGCAATTTGTTTCTCATCTGTTTTTAACTGTGCTAAATCAATTTGATTCGTTAAACCAATTTGAATATCTTGTTCACTCAAAGTAATTAGGGTTTTTACATCCTTATCTAATTCCTGGATTAAACGTAATTGTTCTTGTTGAGCCATTAACGTGAAATAAGAGGCGGCTATTTGTCCAATTACCAGTAGCCGAACTCCGGAAATGGCGGCTCGATAATAATCAACATTATATTGAGCCTGCTTTTGTTGTGAGTATAGTTGCATGATATTTATTGCATAATAGGGCCAAATTCCATAAAAACCTCCTGGTGCTCCCAATGCAGGATTTGTAGAGTAACCAGCATATGTTTGTATGGTAGGAATCCAGCTTAATTTGACTTCCTGTAAAGCAGCTTGCGCTTGCTGTAGATTGCCAATGGCAATGTGAATATCGTTATTATTCTTAAGTCCTAGAGCAATTAAAGAGTTTAACTCTTTATCATTGAATTGCTGCCACCATGCCAAACAGGGGTAATTTCCCATTGTTTGATAAGCCTTGGTGCTGGAAGGGAATTGCGAAGGAATTACAGTGAGTTGCTCCACTTTTTTGGTACAACTCAATAATCCCCATATTATAAAAACGGAGAATATCAGTTTTATTCTCATGCGATACTTTTAATGAGCCCTCACATTAATTAATCCTACATAAGTTTTTGGTTTCAAGCCATTATTAATCAGCTATTCTCAGTGAGTTGCTTCTAGATTAATGGTAAATCGTATGAAGAGGAGCCTTACAGTTTTTTACCAGGTTTGTCTTACCTTATATTGGGCGGGATGTATCACCATTCTTTGACGGTTTTGTTACTGAAGGAATTAAATGATTCAGAAAAATACAAGAGAGGAGATAGACTCCGGGACTATTTGATTCACGAGGGCCAGAGATATTCAAAGTGTTAATATGGCTTTCTCTTATCCAGTCGATACACGAATACAGGGTGACTATTCCAGTAGAAA
>NZ_CALJ01000126.1 GCF_000308315.1 Legionella tunisiensis
ATATTGAGGTAGTTTGTCAGTAATGTCATACCAAGGTGCTTTTGAACCGACAAAAATATGCATTTCAGGGCGTCTACCTGGATCTTGGTTAAGACCGCCAATGGGAAGACCGATCTGATCTGGGTTATCTTTGATTAGACTTATTAAATTTGACCCACAAATGGAACAAAAAGTTTTTATCGTGGGTGCAGTTGACTCATATTTGGATAAATGGTCTTCACCCCGAATCCATTTAAAATGTTTACTTGCTACGGCTGCCCGTGTTCTAAAAGCAGCACCATGCCAACGACGGCATTTTGAGCAATGACAGTTGACGACAGTACCTATTCCATTTTCAATTTCATAAGCTATTGCTCCGCATAAGCATTCACCGGTTAATGTTGGCATCTGTTCTCTCATTGATTCTGGATAATAATCAATCTATCGTAGCTCTATCCCGATGTGCAAGAGTCTAGCTAATATCAAATCAGTCTACTTTTATTGTGAGGCAAATATAGCGATCTATTTAGATTTTTCGGCTTATTGACGCAAGATAATGATAAGGTCTTTTCCTTCAGACAATTTCATTTTAATTTTGAAAATGGAAAAACTTGACACTGTTCTCATAATATTCATTCATTTTATTATTTCAATGCATGGATCTGCTGCAAATCCAAATAAAATACTGTATAATATGCGACTAATTTTTAATCTATTTTAAGTTTGAGTGCCATGAATGATTTAAACCTTTACAGAAACATTGGTATCTTCGCCCACGTTGATGCCGGAAAAACCACTACTACCGAACGAATTCTTAAGCTCACAGGTAGAATCCATAGAATGGGTGAGGTTCACGAAGGTGAATCAACAACCGATTTCATGGCACAGGAAGCGGAACGCGGTATTACCATCCAGTCAGCAGCAGTCAGTTGCTTCTGGAAAGGTCATCGTTTCAATATCATTGATACCCCAGGACACGTTGACTTCACCGTAGAGGTGTACCGTTCACTGAAGGTACTCGATGGTGGTATCGGCGTATTCTGTGGTTCTGGCGGTGTTGAGCCTCAGTCAGAAACCAACTGGCGCTATGCGAACAATTCAAAAGTATCTCGTTTGATTTTCGTAAACAAACTTGACCGTGTTGGCGCAAACTTCTTGAAAGTGACTGAGCAAATCAAAAAAGTATTGGGTGCACATCCTTTAATTATGACTTTGCCCATTGGTTTTGAAGACAGTTTTGTAGGTGTTGTCGATTTATTAACCCGCAAAGCGTATGTTTGG
This sequence comes from Legionella tunisiensis, assembly GCF_000308315.1. Classification (GTDB taxonomy): domain Bacteria; phylum Pseudomonadota; class Gammaproteobacteria; order Legionellales; family Legionellaceae; genus Tatlockia; species Tatlockia tunisiensis. The sequence continues at coordinate 1,261 of NZ_CALJ01000126.1, forward strand.
GACGAAACTGGGCAGCCAGAAAATTACAAGGTTACTGACGTACCAGCCGATATGGTTGACGATGTTGAAACGTATCGCAGCCAATTAATTGAAACGGCACTTGAAATGGATGATGAATTACTAATGGCTTACCTAGAAGGAGAAGAACCTTCAATAGAAGACATTAAGCGTTGTATCCGTAAAGGTACGCTTGAATTAGCCTTCTTCCCAACCTATTGCGGTTCAGCCTTTAAAAACAAAGGGATGCAACTTCTATTGGATGCAGTGGTTGACTATTTGCCTGCTCCCCATGAAGTTAATCCACAACCTTTGACTAATGCTGAAGGTGAGCCAAATGGTCAATTTGCTATCGTTTCTCCTGATGAGCCTTTCCGCGCCTTGGCTTTCAAAATCATGGATGACCGTTTTGGTGCCCTAACGTTCGTACGTATATACTCAGGCAAACTGAATAAGGGTGATACCATCCTTAACTCGTTTACCGGTAAAACCGAACGTGTCGGTCGTATGGTTGAGATGCAGGCAAATGAGCGGAATGAATTGCAAAGCGCTGAAGCAGGCGACATTATCGCTATCGTGGGTATGAAAAACGTTCGAACCGGCCATACCCTTTGTAATCCTAATCACGAATGTACGCTCGAAGCAATGGTTTTCCCTGAGCCAGTTATCTCTATTGCTGTCTCGCCAAAAGATAAAGGCTCAACTGAGAAAATGGCTATTGCGATTGGTAAAATGGTTGCAGAAGATCCAACATTTAGAGTGGAAACGGATGAAGATTCGGGTGAAACCATTCTTCGTGGTATGGGTGAATTACATCTTGATATTAAAGTAGATATTCTCAAACGCACGTACGATGTTGAGTTAATAGTAGGTCAGCCTCAGGTTGCTTACCGCGAAACCATAACCAAATCGATTCAAGACAGCTATACCCATAAGAAACAATCAGGTGGTGCTGGTCAATACGGTAAAA
>NZ_CALJ01000125.1 GCF_000308315.1 Legionella tunisiensis
AACTAATTCATATAAAATCAGGCATAACAGTTTTCACATCAGTCATCTCTAGATAATTTTAGTATAATGGGGTGTTTTTAATGCTTAATAGATTCATGGAACCAGCGTTTGGCTCCATGAATGCGACTGAGTATTGACTCTTTATCCGCAACCAGGTTATTAGCTTCCTCGAGACGGTGATGGAAGGGAGGAGGACTCATAATCGACTTCCGTTTCATTCGTTACTGTCGCTTCGTGATCTATCGTGCTAGTAGTTGCACTGTCTTTAGAAAAGAAATCGAAATATTGGCCTGTTCTGGCACGTTTATAATCAGGTGGTAAGCCGCCTTTGGTTACTTGCCAATTAGCCATTGTTTTTCTTTTACGTAATTCATCCTCTTCTGTATCTAGCTTGTCAGCCTCAGGAGCGCGACGAGAGTGATGTAAAGAAGGAAACAATTCTGCGATAGAGGGTAAAAGAGATGTTTCTCCTCTAGTGTTATTATTAGTTGATAAATCAGATAGTCTCTCAGAAGATTGTTCAAGGGATGCTGTTCTCTGTGGAGGTAAACATTGCCATATATCGACAATATCGAGTGGTTGTACAGCTGTGTCTTCAGACGTAGATGGTGTCTCGCTATCTACTGTAGTATGCGGTACTAACGCATCTTCCTCCAAGTCGGTTTCTTCACCCTCTAATTCAGACTCACTGTCTGTTTCCACAGGACTAAATTGAGGGTTAGCTAGACTGCTCGTATCTTCCTCTTGCGTATAATAGCTTTCGATTGTTTGTTGCACTATTTTGCTTGAGCTGGTTTGTGGTATTTCAGCTAAGGTACTTATGATTTGCTGAGCGAATTCTATAGTTTGAGTATAGAGTTGTTCAGTTTCGCTAAAGTGACTGCTCCCTCCGGATTGTCTTGTTTCTTCGAATACTCTTAATCCTTTCCTGGCTTTAGTAATTAACCTCTCTGCATTTAAGCGCAGATTTCTATTTAGCTCTTCCAGTACCGATGGTGAAACCAAGTTTTGAGAAAAATAAACGGTCATAATTTTGGTTGTTTTTTTCTACCGCCTGAAGCGATGTAAGAGTACTTGTTTAATCCATCAATGAGACTCATTAAATTGGTTGACTGCTGTTCAATGTTATCTCCATAGGTGAGAAGAAAAGGTATTTTTCGTTCTTGTAATTGCCTAATTGAAGCAGAAAGCATATTGACTGGTATTTTTTGGACATAAAGTTTTGCATCATCGTGCTCATGAGGAGGAGTCATAAAGCAAATGTCTCCAGGGTTTGCTTGACGAAGCGCTTCGTGCATGTCCATGTGTTGAAATTCAATATTTCCTTTATCGATTAATTCCTTGCTACGATGAAGTAATTTTAATGTGGTCTTGAGTGTCGTGCCTTTTGTTTCTAATAAGTAGGTGCGGCGGATTTGATTCCCTGTAAATTCTACATTCGAAAAAGAATTATTTTGAATGAAAAGAAGTAACGAATAATCCTTTGGTGATTGTGCGTTGTATTCAGCAACCATCTGATTAAAAACAGTGTTGCGCTGATTTGCTGGACTATTACGACAACGCGAATGGTGTTCTCGGTAAGATTTTTCTATTGTTTCCCAAGGGTTTTCTTTAATGTAATTTAATAAATTGATTAGTGCCCCGTTGATATCACTGGCAATGTATTTTTTCGCGGGATATTTTTCGGCTAAATAGAACGTGAGTGCACAGCTTCCACAAGTTACATCTTTAACGACAGTCGCTCTAGCAAATTCAGATGAGTGTTCAATGATTTTTTCTATGCTTTCTAAATAATTTAATGAATTACCAAAATAGCGAAAAGCGCGAGGGGATGTCATAAATGATTTCTTTCCGGTTTTCTTTGTGTGTTAACTTGTCGCTCGCGGTGCCAGACAGCAAAATTTTCCCGGAATGATTCGGAATGCGTATAAGCGTCAAAAGCTTGAGGGCTTTCTATTAAATCGTGATGGCTTTCGATGTGATAAGCCAATTTAGCTTGGCTTCTTTCAGATAAAGGATTTGCTGTGATGTGAAATACATGAGCAGGTATTCCTAAAGCGATACTTTCAGCCAATAATAATTTGCAATGCTCTTCTTTAATTAAAGTCAAATTAGCTATTTTGAATATAGGAAAAGCTATTCTGCCTTTAACATAAGTACCTTTTAAGCGTTCCCATGCCAACCTGTAGGCTGAAATTTTTTGTTGGAGTGTCAGTTTGTCCCCCGTACCAGAAAATTCGTGTACAAGATAACCTGGTAACCAAGAAACTCGGTGCCAAACTCTTTCTAATTCAATGGGGCCACGAGTACTTTTGCGTGCATGCCCCGTTATTTTTTAGTGCGATTAGATCATGAGGTGTTAAAGTGGTAAATTGTCTGGCGAGAGAATCTGATTTAGATTTTTTCTTAGTTGGGGTAATAGCTCTGAACGCAGCTCCTCAATTTTTTGTGGATTAAGAGGGATTTGGACATATTTTTGCCAACTGGAAGACGTTCGCTGATCATGCGTTGGTGTTTCTCTTGGTGCATAATAAAGTTCATTTTGTTCAGTAAAATATAGAGATCTTTCGATTCGCCAGGCAAATTTTGCAAATCGCTCTCGCCTTTAAACTCATTCATGAAGATAAAGAAACAGCTTTTTGAGCCTCTTTTCTCTTTTACTAAAGCGGTTTTACTTTTTTGGGGAGGGGAAAATTTCTCACGCATCTCAGATCCTGGTCAATTAAAAAGTGTGAATTATTTTCACACCATGGATAATTATAAGTCAAAGGAAAAAATTACAGGCCGGATTCCAGAATGGAATGATTGAAACATCAATGGGTATTTGCAGCCTGGTTGTAACAACCAGGATTGTTATCTATTCGCTGTTTATTTTGGTGTTACCGATTGCTTCTGTTATTTCTTTTGGTTTCCCTTAGGTTTCAGTGGGCCTCAAGAAGCAATCTTAAAAAATTATTATAAAATAAAGCGGTAGCATAGTAACTTATAGCATAATAGAGCAACGAATGGTGGCCACGGAACCTGTGAAAGAAAATAATACGTTGAATAAAGAAGTGATTCAATGGGGTTGCAACTATCTTGTATCGCATAGGTATATACTAAAAAAGCACTCGGCCAGAGAATGTTCAAAACACACCGTGGTCTTATGTGGCCCGCTTTGCAACATCGGGTGGCTATATTTATTTGAAGCATACGCCGCCACTGCTTGCCTTAGAGCCTGCCATTACTCAAATTTTGCATGATCAGTTCCATGCTTCTGTGCCGGAAGTGATTGCGTGCAATGCAGAATTAAATTGTTTTTTAATGAAAGATGCAGGCAGGCCTTTACGAGAAACTCTGAAAAAGCAATTCGACCTCACACTGCTTTGCAAGTCTATTGAACAATTTACGTCTATGCAGTTGGCTGTCTCCGATCATGTCGCCAGGTTTCTTGATATAGGTGTTCCCGACTGGCGGCTAGATAAATTACCAACGTTATACCAGCAATTGCTTTCGCAGAAAAATTTATTAATGAAGGATGGATTGTCCGAAATTGAAATCAATGAGTTAGAGAAACTGCTTCCAAAGATCGCCCATTTATGTAAGAAGTTATCCAACGACTCTATCAAACAAACGCTTGTACAGTGTGATTTTCATGGCAATAACATACTTATAAGCGATATATCGCAAACTATTACCTTTATTGATTTAGGTGAAATAGTCATTTCTCATCCGTTTTTTTCATTGATTGGCTGTTTGCGACAGGCAACGTTCCATCATGCCCTGACAAAAGAAGATGATGCTTATCTAAGACTGATGGATTCTTGCCTAAAAATTATAGGATTTTTGAATCCGAAAGACATTTATTCGATGCGTTTACGATAGCGGAGTTATTATGGCTTGTGTATGAAGCATTAGCACAATATAGGTTGAGGCTCGCATGTGAGGAAGCGAGGTTTTTATCATTTCAAAGACATGGGAAGCTAGGTGACCGATTGAAAGAATTGATAACCGCATGCATAGTCATTGATTAGGAATCAATGACTATGCTTCCGCTTCCATTGATTCCGCGAGCTTATCTCCAGTGTAGTTACTAGGAACCGAATGTTGTACGGACTGCTTCTTCAGACAGTTGCATTGAATTTAACGCCAATTGGATCTGGTGACTATCAATAATATTACTGTCCACCAGGGTATCCACCACTATTCCAACAACATATTGATACAACGCACCATCCAAGTCTTTTCCGCCATCTCTTTGTGATTTTAAAATGATGTATTCCTTTAGGTCAGACTTGGTATGCTGTTTTTGCAGAGTAGGTGAGATCGCACGTCCTATAACAGGCAATAGGTGAGCCGCCATAGTCATCATGACAACTAGCAAACAATACCAACTATTATCTAAATCTTGAGCATAATTAACAGTTGTTCTTAACATGCCTGCGGTATCATCATGCAATAGCGATAAAACAAGTGATGCCATGTAAAGCAAAAGTAGATTGCCGAAATAAACCTTGACGGAATTCTTAGTTATTCGTCCAGTCTCAGCTGCAATTAAATCCGCACCACTCCTAATCAATGGCTCAAGCAATTCTAAAATTGTCGCTGAAGCATGCTTAATAAATTCTTCTTCGGCCATGCCTAAGGCAAAATTTGAAATACTATCAGCGATTCCGCTTTTAGACGCTTCTTCAGACAGAAAACTCAAGCCATATTGGACCGCAGAAGACACTACAGTGTGACTTATTGAATGGACATAATAAGACTTGACTGCGCCACGTACAGATCTTCTTATAGCAAAAGAAAAGGCTGCCGAAACGAGTGGTTGGGCAATCATTTTTGCTGGGATTTCGACGCCTTTGGCAAATAGTTTTAAACCTTGGTTGACTGGTGGAACGTTTTGTTCAATCGCATCGATGACCGCTTTCCCTGACGCAACATTGGCAACCTGTGTCATGACACCTGTAAGAGTAGTACTTTGCTTAGCCCCTTTATAACCTTCTCTTACTGTTTCCAAGCCAGTATTAATGTATTTCGATCTCACAATAGAATCCTTTAAAAATTGGTGATGCTAACATACTAATACTTGTCTGAAAAGTATTAATTTTAACCAATGTGTCTAGGATTATGCAAATTATTGTTCAATAATTTTTCATACCGCTTCATGGTCATACGACATTGCGCCGAGCAGTTCCTCCAGTTCACCTGTTGCTTGTCTGGAAAAATTAATCAGTTTTTTTCATTGTCAAAAAACTCATAGGATTTAAATAAAGCTGCCTCGTCATAATCCTGAAAAGCCTTGGCTTTCTTTTCAGCGATGCGATGCGGATACCCCATAAATTTCATGATATCCTTCGTCATGAATAATGACGAATCAAATAATTCTCTTCGTATGTAATGGGCTCCTGCTTTATGAAGCTCATAAGCATGACGGCGATTTCTGGCGCGTGCAAAAATGGTCAAATCGGGATAATGATGTCTTGCCAGTTTAACTATCTCTAAATTGGCATCGGCATTTCCCACCGCTACAATGAGTAATTTTGCCCTAGCTATTCCAGCATTTTTTAATATATCCAGGCGAGATGCGTCGCCAAAATAACCCTGATAGCCAAATTTTCTTAATAACTCTATTTGTCCGGGTTTTTTCCAAAACAGTGACGTTAATACCAGTTGCTCTCAGTAATCGGCCAACAATCTGTCCATATCGGCCGTAGCCTGCAAGAATAACTCCTGGCTCTGTATTGTCTAGATTAATCTCATCATAGGCAGTTGATTTCTTTCGCAAAGCCCGTGAAGTAACGTAACGGTGGTAAGCTAACATTAAAAAGGGTGTAGTAATCATAGAAAGGGCAACCGCAAGAGTAAAAATCCAGCTGTACTTTGACTGATTACATTGGATTGATCTGCATACTGGAGCAATACAAAGGCAAATTCACCACCCTGTGCCAGTCCAAAGGCGAAGCCCGCTGTTTGGTGGCTGGTCAGGCCAAAAGCACGGCCTAAAACAAATAAAATAGATGCTTTGATGGCGACTAATATCAATACACTGGCTATCAGTATTACCGGTTGTTGAGAGAACAGTGCAAAGTTCATTCCCATGCCGACGGAGATAAAAAATAAGCCTAACAATAATCCTTTAAAAGGTTGAATATCGGTTTCAATAGTATGTCTATACTCAGAATTAGCAAGAACTACCCCAGCAATAAATGCGCCTAAAGCAGCAGATACACCGATAGAGTCCATCAGCAAAGTAATACCTACAATCAGAGCCAGTGAACAGGCCGTAAAGACTTCGCGCAAATTCGTTTTTGCAATAGTTAGAAATAGATAACGAGACAAATAGCGTCCCACTATAATCACAGCGCCAATAACTGCCCCCAATCAGCAATGCATGTAACCATTTAGGAAGCTGTAATACAAAAGAGGCTTCGTGCCCACTATGAAAAACGCCACTTCCTGGCGCTAATAAAGGCATAATAATAAGAATCGGAATAACGGCAATGTCTTGGAATAATAAAACCGCAAACGAGCTTTCACCTTCGGCGGTTCTCAGAATATTTTTTCCTGTAGCATTTGCAAAACTAAAGCGGTTGAGGAAAGAGCGAGAGCCATCCCTACAGCAAGGCTTGTTTGCCATTGATAGCCCAATGCCATACCAATCATTGTAAAAAGGCCAGCAGTTAATATGACCTGCAGTCCTCCCAAACCGATAATTAACTTCCTTAATTTCCATAACATTTTGGGTTCTAATTCAAGGCCAATCAAAAACAGCATCATCACAACGCCGAATTCGGCAAAATTCATAATCTGCTCTGTATTGGCAATTAGTCCAAAACCGAAAGGCCCAATCAACATTCCCGCCGCGAGGTATCCAAGCACAGAACCTAATTTGAAGCGGCTTGCTAGCGGAACAATAATGCTGCCAGCTGCTAGAAAAATAAAAATATTGAAAAGAAAATGTTTATTCATGATAGTGACAGCCTAATGGTAAAGTAACACAAAATAGTATTGTAATAGAGAGCCAGTTATAAACTGGTTCCTGAAAAAACAGTTAGGAATAATCTAATCGATTATATGAATAATCGAATAAAATTTGCTTTTGCAATTGGCCTCTATACATTTTAAATAGATGTCATTGGAGCACCAGAAAAAATCCGATTGAGCTGGAGTGATCTGAGTACTCTGCATATAAACGTCATGACTAGGCAGCGCGCATTTAGCCTGATTTGCCTCAACGATTTTGATAATTCTCATGAAAACATCATGTCTCACTTTCATAAAGTGAGACCAGTTCGTGGTCTTGGTAAAGGTATAAACCATGAAATTTAAAGAAGAAGCCCCAAACTCAACAAAATTAACAATCAGCGTTTGCTGGGTATCTATTTCAGGATGCTCAATTAGCATACATCGAACCTGGCTAG
>NZ_CALJ01000124.1 GCF_000308315.1 Legionella tunisiensis
ACTCGCAGCAAAACAATGTTCTTCATAAGGGGCAATAAAAGCGGCCGTGTTAGCACGGACCATTCCGGAGTGACAACCTGTCTGAAGTTCCAAAGTACCACTAATAGGTAATACAAGTTGAGCAAAATCATGATGGTGACTTGCGATTTCAGTTTGATAAGAACGCAAAGAAAGATGAGAGGGTAGGGCTTTAGAAGAGGTCATCATAAATCCTAGACAATTTTTAACATTTGTTATACATAGACGTTAATGCGGTATAACTATACTATGCTATGACTAGCAAAGCACGCGGCTAATCGATGTTGATAATTACATGGAGCGTATTTAATATGAAATTGATCTTAGCATTAGCAAGTTTACTCGGCTTATCTGCGGTCATGTTCGGGGCGTTAGAAAGCCATGTATTTGGTGTCTTGTTAACGTCAAAAAATGCGCAACGATTCGTCATTGCACTTCATTATCAGCAATTATATAGTATTTTGCTGGTTGCACTCAGTCTATATGGATTGCAGCGAAAACCCTCCAAATTATTACATCTTGTTTGCGTTGTTTTCTCTTAGGCGTGCTCGTATTTAGTGGTAGTTTATACGCCTTGATTTTTGCTGAGCCTATTTTCGCTATGGGACTCCCTGCGGCGGTGCGTTGATGATGTTGGGTTGGATCTTACTCTTATTATTTAGTGTGTTTTATAAACCACATCATGGGTGATGAACAGGCAGGAGTTTGTTGAATGAAAAGAAGAGGATTAAATTGAAATCCCCTCTGGATGCGTAAAAATAAGCACGCTCTGAGAGCAAGACCATCATCTTCCTCTTAATAAACCACAATATCATAGCTCGGTACAACACCTTCTACTGTGTTCACCGGGATGAATCTATAACCTACTCCAGTATTTATATAAGTCGCTTTTGATTCGTCTATCGTGTTATTCCAGCTACACCCAGTTAATGCTACAGAAAATAGAGTGATAGAAAATACTGTATAGATTAATTTTTTCATCATTACTCCTTAACAAACCTCTGTATTTATAGCCTGCTCCATAAAATATAGTACAAATTTAAATTTTGCCCTTAATTAAGTGTGTTAACAGATTGATTTGAATTAAAAAAGTCATTTAGCGAGTATTTATGTTGATAAGTTTAAAATTAATCACCAACAATTTCTTTTAGCTTAAGAGAGGGTGCCAGCACAGCGACTCTTATTGACACAAGGAGTACACGAAAATTTCTATCGTGATCCCAAAAGATACTAATGTGCAAACGTATAGGTTTATTTTTGTTGGTTTAGCCAGGCTTTAATAGATTGTTGAGTACTTTCTATGACCTCGAGTAAATGATGATATAAAGTATTGAAATAGGTTGTATCGCCTGCCTTTTGATTAATCTGCAGGTATTGGCAGGTGTATTGTAGTCTAGCTGTTCCGCAATAAATAGCACTGCTTCTCATCCGAAGTATAGTTTCTCCCAGAGATTCCCAAGCGCTTGCCTCATAAGCCTGTTGAATTTTAATTTGCTCTAGAGGGAGCTCATTCATCATTAACTCAAGTGACTCTTTTAATAACTCAATACTACCTAAATGATTAATTCCTTGGTGACTATCAAAGAGGGGAAATTGCTCTAAGGCAAGAAATAATTCCTTAGAAAACTTGTCTTTTGTTTCGATGACTTTTGAGTATTCATTTTCCTTGGTTGTAGTAACTAATTCGGAAAGAATACCAGTTAGAATCGTTGGAGTCATAGGCTTGGTAAATACCTGACTCATGCCCGCTTCTATGCATTCATAAGCTGAGCTTGCTAAACAATGAGCTGTTAAGCCTACAATAGGGATTGCTTTTTGATTATTATCTTTTTCCCAGTTACGAATATAGATGGCTAATTCAATTCCCGACATACCTGGCAAACCGATATCGGTAATGATTAAATCGAATTTAGATTTTTTGATCAAATCCAAGGCATTTTCTGCATCCATTGTGGAAGTAAATTCGCATCCTCCTTGTTTTAGAAGTGTTTCAAGTAATTTTAATGCAATAAAATTATCTTCCACGATTAAGATGTGAGGAAAATGCTGCGATGTTGTTTTATCATCAGTTGCCTGAATTTGGTTTACTTGCCCGGTTGTAAATCCTTTTGTATCCCAATCGCATTTGCTCATATAGTCCTGTCTAATGAAATTGATACTTTGTTTATTGTCTTACTTAGGCTGTGAATGTTCAATGTTCCAGGGAAAATTACGCTAAATGGAATGCGATCAGAGTAAGGATACAGGTTAGTAATCCGGTGGTTATTAATACGTTACTCTGTTCGAAAGCACCTAGAAGGATAGATATTATTCCAATAATTGAACCCAGAATGCACATCTATTATTTCCTAAAAATATTGATTATTGCACTTCTTGATTAACAAATTATTAAGACGACATGATTAATGTTGAAAATATCATTATTTTTCATACGGAAAAAGCCTTTACTAAAGGCAGGTCATTGCACTGAGAAAATAATACAAGCAGTTGTTGATTTGCTTGATGAAAAATAGAAAAAATAGTGGACTACATAAAAAATGCTAAAAGCCGCTTGACCCTATTGTTGCTATATACCTTATCTTTTGATTGAAGGAGGTAATACGATGACTCAATGGTTCGTAAAAGACTTAAGTAAATTAACCGGTGTCTCAGTGCAAACACTACATCACTATGATCGTATAAGTCTGCTCAAGCCTTCATTACGACTTGCCAATGGGTACCGTATTTACTCCGAAAAGGATTTATTGAAATTGCAACAGATTATTGCTTTGAAGTTTTTCGGTTTTGAGTTATCACAAATCAAAACCTTACTCTCTGAAGAATGTGAAGCGCTCTGTCATTTTAACAGCCAAGCACAAGTGTTGGAGAAAAAAGCAGCTGCTTTACTCGAGGGAGCCAAAACTTTGAGAAGCATTATTCATTCTGTTGATGACAATCAATCCATTCCTTGGAAAACCATTATTCAATTTATTGAGGTATATAGAATGACAGAGCATCTTGAACATAACTGGGTTAAAGAAATATTCACCCCTGATGAACTCAAGCAGTATGTAGAGTTTGAAAAAGAAATGAAAGCCAATCAGCAAAAAGCCGTTTTCGAAAAAATTGGCAACAATTGGCAGAGGAGTTGAAAAGTAATCTCAAAAATGATCCTTATTCAAAAGTGGGTATTCACTTGGGAAAAAATATATGGATTGGGTGAATGGGATCTATGGTAAAAATATGCCCATCTCAGGACCAAAAAGTGGGAGAAAGGGTTTGGAGAAGGAAAAGGTCTTGAAGAGATTGGTTTAACACCAGAGCTTATCTCCTGGATAGAAAAAGCCACCGATGCCTACTGGAGAGATCGAATTTATGGGCTTCTTAACAAAATCGGTATGATCGCTTCTTCTACTGCATTAACACTTTGGAATGAAATACTTGATGATATGTACGGTGAGGAGGAGGCTCGCAAAATTACAATTTACGACATGGCATTAAAAGATGATAAGGTAAGCCAAAAGGCAAAAGAATGGCTTAGAAGCCTTTTAAATGCAAAGTAAAAATCTAACAATAGTCGGATTAGTTTTGTCCTGATTCGACTATAA
>NZ_CALJ01000123.1 GCF_000308315.1 Legionella tunisiensis
AGGTCGCTTCAGGCAGTAAGGAAAGTAGAACGATTGAATCGCCAAAAAAGAATGGTGTAAGCCAACCCCTTTAAATTTAGTACTTGCAATAATAACCAAACCTAAGGTCGCAAAAAGTATGCATATACCTGTTTTTATGGATATTTTCTCACCAAGTATTAGCCAAGACATTAGCGCAATCGTTGCTGGTAAAGCACTGGTAATAATACCTGCCATATTGGCATCTGTATAATGCAAACCTAACAACATAAGACAATTGAACAAAACACCTGCAGAGAATGCTTGGGCTAAAATAAAAAGCCAATCCGTTTTCTTAAGTACAGAAAAATGCTGTTTAATGGTTAATTGCCTGGCTGGAGTTAACCAATGTAACGGTAAGAGAATTAATGCTGCTATACCGAATCGCAGCGTTAACATAAATAAAATGGGTATTGCCGAGAGCAAATATTTGGATGAAACAATGTTCAGTCCTACCATCGTTTGAGCAAGAATAAGAAAGAGTAGACCCTGAAAATAATCTTTATTTTTTGCCATGAAGAGCCCTTTTTTATAAGTCGTATCCTGTGTAGTGGCCAGGGATAGGGAGTTTAGCAAGTTAGAAAAGCCAATGTATTATTCTAAGCACGCATAGTTTTTGCAGTCAGCATCATTTCACGCCACTGGGAGGGCGTCATACCAAAAGTTTGGCTAAAGCGGCGGCTAAACGCCGGTAAATTTTCATAACCAATTTCATAGGCAATGTTTTCAATCGAACGTTGCGTATTTGCAAGAAGCAGTTGTGCTTTTAACATTCTTTTGCTGCGCCAATACGCTGCAATTCCTTGACCGGTGCTGCGTTTGAAACGTCGTTGCAGCTGGCTGCTGCTTAAGTTGCATAGTTGCGACAGTTTGTTGATGTCAATGGACATAGCAAAATGCTGCTCAATCCAAGCTTGTGCTTTTAACACACAACGATCTTCAATACCAGCTATAGCTGGGCCTAGCAATTTAAATAATAAATTTTCAACCAAATAATCAGAAAAAGCATCATGTTCTTCTTGCATAAGATAGCCTTGGGCAAACGAGAGAAATTTTTTAGTCGTTGGCGTTAGATTAAGAAAAGAGGGTGTTAGAGTGGTATGCGACAGTAGATTAGGTGCTTTAATATCAACCACTAAAAAAGATTTTCCTTACTCGC
>NZ_CALJ01000122.1 GCF_000308315.1 Legionella tunisiensis
CTCAAACGGCCATCTTGACGTGGTCAGTCGATTGTTGGAAGAAAACTTATTGAGATGTCATTATTAATCATAGAACTCATGAAAATCTATTGACCGCCTGCTTGCTCTGACTTAGTATCATCGCCGTTGTCTATTAGAGGATGACATGAGCTCTTTACTAGAACGCAGAGAAAAAATGAAAAAATAATAATCAAATCCTTCGCTGGTCTAATCGCAATAGCTCCTATGGCTTCATTTGCGACTGTAATCCCTTTTAATAAATCAGATTGTGCAGTGTTATCGATGCCCAAAACTGTTCTACTGGTCCATGCTTCATGGTGTTCACATTGTAAAAATTTCATGCCAACTTACCAAAAAGTTTCTGAGCTTAAAAAGTATGACGGTTGGACTTTTTATGCAGCTGAAAATGATAAGTTTGAAAAGATTTGCGGCACCTCAATCAACGGAGTTCCAGTAACATTCAAGAATAATATGAAAACTGTTCTACTGGGGAACAAATCTCAAGCAATATTAGAAAGTTTCTTAGATAGATAATACCTATTTAGATTCAAAAAATTGTTTACAACTCACTTCCCGTGTTTCTGGTTCCGCGAGCAAATCTTTTTCTGGATCTGATCCAGTATCGCGGGAAGTTGGTCTTTGAATCCTCCGAAAATCTACTGGCTCCCACACATAAAGAGAAAGAGCGGGGCGTAGGCCCTAAGGAAGAATAAAGAAATATAATTTTATTTTTCAATAAATTATATTTTATTTTTGTATCCGTCTCTCAGACATAAAGCGCCCAACGGTTGTCCTTTGTTCGTAATATATATGTATTCGTTCTCAACGAAAAATTGACTGGCTTATTAGGGTGTTCACGCTCTTTTTACTAGTTTTTTGTAAAGCATTTAGAGAAGGAGTTGGCAGTACAATAGAATAAATTATGTCCAATTTGATCGTAATTTACGAGTCTGTCATGCCTAAGCTCATACGTTTACCCAATTTTAGATAATTTAACAGAGAAAAACCTGGATTTTATGGTGCCTGATCTGGCAAAAACCCTGAATAATATCATCATGGCTCCTGATAATGCACCGAAGCATTGGAATTGGCTAAGATCATCTTATGACGCAACTTTCAATCTACAACCAAATTCTTTAGCAATAAGATAATGAGCGATTCTATCAAATTCGCTGCAGCTCTATGGTAAACAAAACTAAGAACTGCAGTTTATTGAAAACACAGATAACAACTAGTTTCGTCTAGCGTAAATTCCAATGGAAAATATAACCAGGCTCATACCTAAACACTGCATCTTTGTTAATTGCTCTCCTAATAGTAACCAGGCCAAAATTACCGTAGCGAGTGGCATGATCGCTGTAGAAAGAGAGGCTAAGAGCGCATCAACGCGTTTAGATCCAAAGGACCAGAAGACATAAAAAAAGCCTGAACTTAAACCAAGACCCAATAAGATGAACCAATCCCAACCTGTGAGTGACGCAGGATTCCAGTGAAAAAAGATAAGTAGAGGTAATAAGACCAAAGCATTAAGTCCATTAAGTAAGGCTGAAATTAAAATACGGGTAAACGATTTGAGTGCAGTTTACATAAAATATAGTAG
>NZ_CALJ01000121.1 GCF_000308315.1 Legionella tunisiensis
TGCAAAATTATCATCGGCTGTAGGGTCAACGCCTTCAATGTCTAACAATCGATTGACCACGTCCAGATGGCCGTTTGCAGCCGCCATGCCTAGGGCATAATTATCTAAAGCCATAGGGTCAACCCCATCGGTGTCTAACAATCGGTTGACTACATCAAGATGGCCGTTTTCAGCTGCCCATCTTAGGGCATAATTATTATTCGCTGTAGGGTCAACGCCTTTAACCTCTAACAATCGGTTGACCACGTCAAGATGGCCATTTTCAGCTGCCATTCTTAGGGCATAATTATCTAAAGCCGTAGGGTCAATGCCGTCGATGTCTAGCAATCGGTTGACCACGTCAAGATGGCCGTAGTATGCCGCCACTCTTAGGGCATAATTATCATGAGCTGTAGGGTCAGCTCCTTTTAATAAGGCTATTTCCAACTGTTTTAAGTTGCCGCTTTGGCATGCTTCATAGAGTGGCTTCATTTTTTCCTTGTTATTTAAATCTTGAGCGGAATGCATACTGCTACGCTTAAGATTGATTATAAAATTGTTCATGAAATGACAGATAAACAGTCCTGTTGAAAAAACTTAGGGGCGCTCAACTTAATTAAATCGGATGATTAAGTATTAAAGGCAGTTAAACAGATTTAATGGGTTATCCGGTGCAAGACAGGTCATTAACCGCCACCTAACAATGTTGTAATTGTTTTGTAATGACTCATAATGGCTATGACAAATTTCCAAGTGGTTACGTGTTTTTATGAACTCGGTTAAAAAACACATCTCTTGATTTAAAAGCAGATTTTTATGCTGACCTATTGCGGATAGGCTCTT
>NZ_CALJ01000120.1 GCF_000308315.1 Legionella tunisiensis
TAGTACTACTATTAAAATAATCGAAAAAAGCCAAATCCAAGATTTTCTTTCTTTTTCTTTCATGCCATAAGTAATAAGTTTCGCTGTTAATGCGCAGTTGCTGCTCATCCAAATGCCATTTATCGGATGGTCTTGGCTCACGTTTTTTAATTACGCTCTTAAAATGAGAGCCAAACTTGATGCACCATTGGCGCACCGTTTCATAGCTCACTTCAATCACTTATTTTTCGGGGGGATTATATTGAGATAAAAATATTGACATAATATTGTCTTAATATATTTATGTTTAAATTGTGAGCATATTGTTCAGTGGATATTATTTATGCGTTCCCGGCTTGAAAAAAACCACCAATAAAAATTTAACAAAGCTCACCATAATTCAAAGCTTTTGGCGTAGTTACCAAACTCAAAAAAATATTCAATAGACCAAATTCCTGCATATGATCTGAAAGATTATGATGCGTTTTTAATTGGCAACGATCCTAAAATAAAAACATGGCGTTTTTTAAGCCAGATCATGGAAAGATTGCTCTTGTTGGAACCTCAGGACTTCGTTCTTTAGGACTCATATGTAAGCTTGGAAATCAGGAAAAACACCAAAATTAGTTATAATCGATAACAGTCATAAAGTGATTGAATTTTGGATAAAATTAAAACAATTGGTCTGTAATAGTCGATTTGAAGTGCCTAGTGAATTCTATGACGCATTTGGGATTTATTTACAGGAACATATTGATTTATATCGCAATTTACCAGATAAAATCTTAACATATCATAATACAGAGAATGTAGAATATGAGAATCAGAACCCCCAAATTTATATGCAAAGTTTGGTTGAAAAATATGGGTTAAATTATGTTGTAAATATAATCAAGCACTGCTCTATTATTGCTCAGTCATGGACTGATGAAAAACTTTTCTTTTCATTAAAAAATATATTAGATCTAATTGGGGTAGATAAATTATTTATTTACCCTTCTAATATAGCCCATTGCTTAGGCCGAAAAACGCTAGTTCCCTGTTACATAATATTGAGATTTTAAGTCCAGATTTATCAATCATTACAGACCTATGTCCTCTTAGGAGTAGGCCAACAAAAGTAATGTTATTAACTGAGAATAAAGCCAAATTTATCGAGAAAAAAATCTTTGGCCATAACTATTTCGATAATGAATCACAGATAAGAGTAATTAAGTTTAATTAAATATAGTAACCGCTCCGAAACATCTCGGTAGCTATCAGTAAACCGGTGATAACTCCATACCGCAATACTGATTATCTCTACAGGATAACGATATCTCTTCGGCTTTTGCTCCAACATCTTTCCACCACCTAAATAGACCCTAGTCTAACACTAAAGTTAAGTTGACGGTGCCCTATCGATACTTAAGCGTTTTACCGTAAGCTCACCATCGACAAAGACAACCACTATTCGGCCATGAGCAGCCCCAATATCCTTATCAACCACCAACATATCACCCGACTGGATACCTGCATTTATCATCGAATCACCGAATGCAAAGGACAAGTTTGTTTTCTTCTGTAGGATGTCTTAGATACCGCTAATATTTTTATTTTATTAATATCATCGATAGTTATAGGGCTTACTTTCTCGAAATCACTGGTGAGTAGATTTTTAAGGTCGGCCTTTT
>NZ_CALJ01000119.1 GCF_000308315.1 Legionella tunisiensis
AAGAAATTTGGCAATCCGCTGCAACAGAGCTCCTTTGCGCCTAAAATTCGGGCTTTCATCTTTCTTGCGTCAGTAAAAGTTAACTTGACGATGCCGCCGCTACAGATAACAGCTAATTTGAAGCAACTCTTTTGGTTGTTCCTCAGAGGGTCTTAATAATATTTTAAGCATGTTGCATTACAATAAATCGTTAGATGTATTTTGTGGGATAGGTAGATGACATTTGCAAAAATAGAACTTGACCAAATAGAAAGTGGTACAGCCATTAATATAGTTTGCTCAACAGTCGGCCTAACAGGCATCGCGCCTGATAAAAAAGCTGAAGAAAAAGTGATGCAGCTTATAGAAAAAATCTCATCAGACATTTATACACAATGTCTTGATAAGCATGAGACTAATATCGATGAGATCCGACAGAAAGTTGCAGAAATTGTAGCCAGGAAAGCAAAAGATCAAAACATTCTTCCTCAAGAATTTGATTTTCAATCAGCATACAATCTACAAGTAATAGGTCGCGTAACAGCTTCATTGAAAACTTTAAATAAAACTAAAATAGTTCCCAAAGAAACTATAATGCCTCACGAAAATGCTATACATTTTTATGAAAGTTATCATCTAAAATTGATGAAGGCTATTGGAAATTATAATACTTTAAAGACCCGTCTTGAGAAAGAAAAATCCACAAAAATTCAAGCAAATATCAGAAAATTCAACAGAAAATTAAAATTTATCAAGACGCTATTACTGCTATTGAAACAACTAACTCACCTAATAGCGTTCGAATAATATTCCCCCCAGCAGAAAATTTACGAAATTTATCAGAGGCAGAAGGAGAGATTCTGATTTCGCTAGAAAATATAGAAGAGCTTGTGGAAATTAGAGGTAAAGTGTTATTAAAGAAAAACTTGAAAAAGAGGTGCTTCAAGCTATTCAAGGAATGAAAGAAGCCTATTTTACTATGGCAAACCTTACTTCTATAGTAGCTTCTCAAGATATAGAAATGGTTAATAAAGTAATTCTAGGTCTTGTAGATAACATTGTATATAAACTAGGTCCTCCTTCTAGAACTCTTCCTTTGGATTACAATACGAAAGATGTCATAAAAGCACTTTTAAATTTAGATCTATTTATTAAAAATTATAAGGGTGATAAAACACATCCTTTGATTATAAAAGCATTCAATTGATTCAAGAAAAGACCCGGAAAATATAGTAAATTATTAGATGATAGTGAAAGAGTAGAGAGACATTTCTTATCAAATAATAAAACCATGGTGCGATCTTCAATAAGCAAACATTTAAACAAAGATGATGAAATGTTATTGACTTTGTATGAAAAAATGGTTCATCAAAAAATCATGGTTCCTCTTCAGAAATTAATTATCTTTCAGTGTTGTTAGAGAAAAGTATTGGCAACAAAGATCTTAACTCAAAACTATCTCTATTTTCTAAAGATAAAGAAAGTATTCACCCAGAAAAATATGAACAGGCAATAAGAGAGTTAAAGTACTTTTGTTTAAACAAAATGTACCCACCTCAACTCCTATATCTTAAAAATGTGAAGATGCATTAGATAATATTGAGGCAGGGAAAATTTAGAGAAGCAAGATCAATTAACAATTTTTGAGTGCGGCCGTTTAGATGATCTTGTTAAGATTAAACAAACATTGGATCAATTTAATCGATTAGGCTTAGTTGAGAAAAGCCCTAAACTAGCAAAATTATATGAGCAGACCCAAAAAGCAGTTGTCTTAATGAATAGGATTAAGCAGAAAATTTCTACTGAACATTCTTATGAAGACGGCGATTTTTAATGGTTGACTCTAAGAAATTATATCTTCTTAAAAATGAGAATCCTGATCAGGAGCGTGTATTAACTCAAACATTTATTACAAAATATAGTCATGCAGCGCAGATTTATATCGATGAAAAAACAGGTATGCCAATCCAGTCTCATGTTGGCACAAAATATGGCTCAGGCTACTTAAGACCCTCAGATTTAATCACTGGTGACGTATTTAGAATTGATATTCTTAAGTTAATTTCACCCGAGAATCAACAAAAATTAGAGGAATTCTATAAACAAAAAATCTTGATTATAGGCAAGAAGTTGTAAAATTATATCAGCAGAATATTCATAGGCTTCATGCAGAATCACAAGAAAGATTTACCGCAATTCAGAATGATAGGGCTAGACAAATGCGAGCTGGGGTAGCGAATTTGGGTTTACATGGTGGTCACTATCGCACTACAGATGCCGAGCGTGGCAAATTACATGGAGAAATGTACGGACTAGATAGTTTTAATGTTAAGAGCACCATGATTTGTTCAGAATTTGTAGTTAAAAGTACC
>NZ_CALJ01000118.1 GCF_000308315.1 Legionella tunisiensis
AATTGGCTATACAAGCCCTTTTAATTTTGAATTGAAGAAAATAGCTTAACTAAATGTCCAGAATTACTGCCTAGGATCACTTAACAAGGTGTCCATCAATTTAAGGCAAGATCAAATGCAGAATATTTTGATACGAGAAACAAAATCGTGTAAGCCCTATAGCTTGCTTTTTCAATGAAAAAACATATCTTACTGTTTATTAAATAATTTTAAGCAGGATTTAAATTTTTAAGGATGAGTTGTTGTGAAAATATTTAAAGTTATATTCTTTACTTATATCATTGTCTTTACCACAAATGCAGCCGCAATAGAAAGTGATGAATTATTAAATAATCCTTCAAAAGATACTAATAAATTATTCAGTCAAATAATGCCGGAAATTTTCTATTCATACTTTGACTTGAACTATAATTCTCGGGCAGGCAACAATTTTAGTCATTTTGGCGGACACGCCAACAAATATGGTTTTGCAGTTAATACTTTGATGCTATCTACAAATACTCTGGCAGGTATTTACCTTTATAAAGTTGATACAAAAATCAACTCAACCTCACTATTAAACCCTTTTCCCCTTACAAGAACTTATCAAGATACTAAAAATAACTCCGTCCTTCTACATATAGCTCGTTCTTACACCAACTGGCTTGTTGTTGATCTCGCAGGGGGGTATGGGAATAACCGATTAAACATTATTTCTAATATACTTTCCGAGACTCCAAATAGCCAAACAGGTTTCGCCCATGTAAATAATAACAACTGGTTTACTTCCGCATCAGTCCTTTTTTATAAGGAAATTAATAAGTTTTACATCACCGGAAATGTTGGCACATTATACAGCAGGTATAATGCCCCATCTTATACGCTCTATTACCCAACAATTAGCACTAGAATCCCACAAAATATAAATACTGTATTATGGATATTTGAAAACGCTAATTTATACTACCCCATTACTGATTATGTAAGTCCATTCATTAGCGGAGGGCTGTTACAAGTAGCCAAATATTCTGATAGCAATCCTTTTAATGTAACGTTGGTTAATGGTTCTTTGCCACAACTCACGTTAGATAAAAATGCCTATCGTCTGGCATGTGGAGTTCAATTTACCCATAGATCATTAGGGATGCGGTTAGGATATGAATATTATAATGCTGGCTCCATATTTATAACTAAACAGCTAAAGGCACAACTCAGTTTTAATTTCGCTTAATGATACGCAAAGGAATTCTCATGAAAATAACTAAAATGATTTCATTAATGGTAACTAGTCTAATGCTTTATGCTTGTGCGCCCCAGACGGAAACGCCAAGTACTTTGACGAATACACTATCAGGGCAGGCAGATTATAGTAATACGGTGGACACCATCAATAATGGCAATGAAACCATTAATAACTCAGCAAATGCTACGACTAACGCGGCTATGACAACTACTGTTGTCGCCACTGCCTCTATGGCCATTACCGATTGTGTCGTAAATTAAGAGGAGTATACATATGTGTATAAAATTACTTAAACTATTACTTTATTTATATTGATGATTTTCAGTATTAATGTTTTTGCTAATAAGGTTTTATACTTAAAACTTAATAATAAAAATCTGGCTCATCCTTATTTTAATGCTGGGTTTGCTTGCGAGCAAATCGCTCTAAATTATATACCTAATGAAAAACTTATATTATCAATCCAAAATACGGGAAACATAGAATTAATTAATATTACCTCTTCATTACCTTCAGAGTTTTTAGGGGCTGTTGATATTAGTTATAATAATTGTGCAAACCTTGCTATAGGCGGTGTTTGTGAAATTACTTACCAGACTAATGGCAATCCTCCAATTGATGAGGACTTTCATGTAATAACGATAAAGCCATCTAATCAAGAAATTTCTGTATCATTTGAGTTAAAATTATGTGCTCAGTGTGGTTGATTGGGTTCTATTGAAAACTGCTGGAAATTCAGATACAGGCGCGTAGAGATTCTAATAAGTTATTGAGGGGATGAGCCATGACTAAAATTAGATTAAAACTTTATGTCATTGGCCAAAGCCTTATCTCAAAACGGGCTATCAAGAATCTTAACCTGCTCTGTGAAAAGAGCCTTGCTTGACGGTTTCTGTGAGATCGAAATTGTTGATTTACGTAATCATAATGGTTTAGCAGAAAAAGAAAAATTTTAGCGACTCCACTTTTAGTAAAAATTATTCTCTACCTACGCGGCGTATAATAGGCGATTTATCCAATCATGAAAAAGTTCTCTCTACCTTGGAAATAGCCAATGTATAATGCCCCTAACTTTTCAGACCACCAACATTTAGGAGATAATAGCCTCTACTTTGGAGGTTACTATGGCAAAGAACAAAAAGTGGTCATCGGCAGCTAAATTTGAAATTGCTCCTTTAGTACGCGAAGTGACGGGTCTCAAAGAACTGTTACACCTGGCTTTCGCTACGATTTGTAAAGGGATATTTATTATTGTCCAGCTAATCATGAACTTAAACCTGGCAAGACATTAGAAAATGATTATGTGCTTTATCATTCTAGTGTAAAAAATTGCCGTGATTGCCCAATTCAAACAATCTGCCAGGCTCTTAAGAAGCACATGTGCATTTTGAGTTATTTGTAGGCCTGGGACTAAAGATCGCAACTTTTGCCGCCATCTGAGATAAAGTGCCGATTCAAAAAAACATTTCCATAGTTCAACATTATCTGCTAGGATTTTTTCCTAAATTTGCCTTTGTGTTGATGGTGAAACTGCCGATACAGGCTGTAAATTAGTCGGTGAGGTGGTTAATGGCGCACTTAATGGTGCTAAAAATGGGGTTTTGGGCAGCCTTTTACTGGCCTCTGCAGCAGGTAGCAGCATCCCTGCTATAGGCACCCTGGGAGCGGTAGCGGGCGCTTGTGCCCTTGGAGCAGCTCTCACGATTATTCCCGCCATCCTTGTTTATAATAAGTTAGTTGCTGATCCGGACGGTTCATCTTTTCTTTTACACACCACACCAACGCTTGTAGCCCTTAGAGCAGGGCTTGCCTTTGCTTCAGGCTGTGCCGGGGCGGCTATACTGGGGTTAGCAGTCGTTCCCCTTGGCCTGACCTGCCTTAGCGCTTGTGTGCTCGACCTCATCAACCACCTCATTGCAGATCTGACCGCTCCAAGGCCATTATCAAACGATGCATACCTGGCTATGAGAGTTACGCAATAAAGATTTTTGTCCGATACCTTTATTCTGCCTGCTGCTTTCGAGCGGCAGCTTATGTTTTTGAGGTTCGGCCGGGATCCTGACGAAAAGGCCCGTTTCCTGTTTATTTTTAATTCAATTTATATTCCACTCTCAATTTTTCTCTACTTCCCGTCAAAGGAAATAAGCCAAATCGATTAAGATGGCTTGTATGATATGGCGATAAGCCATTGAGCATTTCCGGAATAATTTCATAACTTTCCGCTTTCATCTCATTAATCACATTTGTCATATTAGCCATTTCTTTCTTCTACATATTGTTGAATAAGATTATTACTTTTTAACGGATTAGTAGTTGAATCGTCCTTAAAGATAATATCTATAATTGATAATTAATTATTTATAGTTTATTAAGATTACATAAAGGTTCAGATTTAACTTCGCATTCTAGAGAAATATCTTTATTTAAAGAAAATTCATACTCCTTAACAATCTCGCTATTTATGGCAATTTGGCAGAGAAAACCTCCATCAGGGCTTATTGTTCATTCATTATTGAACCTCCCATTCAGTTTTCAAATTTTCCAATTCGAATACTAAGCTGGTAATAACTCTTTTCCAACTCAGTGGATGGGATGGTTCATTACATTAGAGCCTAAATTACAGGTAGTGTCATGACAAGTAGTATATAATTATATGCGTTTGATCATTATTTTGACATAATGAATTAAATAGATATTTTGATGGGGTCTTAGGAGTACTCAAATGGCTAGATCACGAGAAGAAATTGCATCAGATTGGAATAAATTTTTCAAAAAATCCTTTCTTTGGAGTGATTAGTCCAATAGTAAAAAACTGTTTCTAATCAAAGTAGTTTCATCGCAACAAAAGAAAAGGCATCTGTCGGGGAGGGCGAGACTACATCGGTTGTTAAGATTCAGCAATTTTGGCGACAAATTACCTCGAAAGATACAAAAGTAAAGGTTCATCCAAAATCAGTACATACCCCAGAGCAAGCTCGACTCATGGCGAATATTAGATCAGATGAAGATATTAAGAAGATATTTAGAACAGCTGCCCGTAAAAATCGCCTGAATACAAATGAAGTACAAAGCATTTTGTCACAATCTAACGCACTAAAATGTGCTTATGAGTTGTATAAAGGGAAAGAAATTACACAAACCCAATTCTTTCGAATAACGGAACTGCACAAGAAGCATGTACGTACGGAACACCTTATCTATAAGTCTTTAAACATACAAAAAATCAAACAACTGGCTCGTCTCATTAAAAATGGTTTGACTAATGTTAAGGCTTTAAAAGATGAGGATCCCTTTAAGGAATTAAAAGAGTTTCTTGACGATCCAAGTTTTCCCGAAATTGTGTTTGGCCTATTTGATTCAAATTACAGTGAAGGGTTGCAATCCCAGCAATTATTAACCTTACTTGAGATTTATCAAGCTCAGCAAATACGAAGTTATAAAAATGAGCAAGGACAAGAATTTAAATCGGTTCAACCCTATATCACGAGTATTTACCGAATCCTTGATGACCAGGGACAATTTACTGAAGAGGCCAAACAACATTTTCTTCCAATATTGGAGAGAGGTGAATCCCAAGGATCTTCTACCTATATGCGGCCTATTAAGGATGATGAATCTTATGAAGAACTGAGAAAATTCATTTCAGAATTACCCCCTTCTGAGCAAATATTTTATAGCGTTGCATTCCCTAATAATCCTGGTCTTACCTACAATGTGGTTGGCGAGAAGGCTATAGCTAAAGTCAAGGATGAATATGGTCCGATGAGTAAACGAGATAATAAGAGGGTAGGGGCTCCATTTATTATTCCTGCATGTGGGGTACGAAATGCGATTGGGATTTTGCGGTATGGAGTAGATGAATATATTCCTGTCATCCCTCAATTTGGTATTAAATCGATGACTGATATCGAAAAAGGGATGAGGGTATATCATGGCCGCATGGGTTACTTATATTATCCACATACCTCAGATCCAGGAGCTGTGCACGGCAGTCCAAAGGACCCTTACATCGGGGTGTTTGCTCACGATATATACCACAGCGATGTTGTGTCATCGCTTCCTGGTTATGCGAAACAAGGCCTTCTAAAGTTTGCAGATCTTATTAGAGCTAAAACGAATATTGAGTGGTCAGATGAAACTTGGATTTGGATTGATGCTGATTTTCGCTATTTCAAAACAAAAGGGTTTGATCCTAAATCAGCAAATCCTATGGCGCATTTCTGTTCGATGCTCGATTCAGTTCAATTACCATTTTCAAATTTAGATCCATACGGGCAAATTATTAAAAAAATGCTGGAATTTCACCAGTGGGGATATTTGTGATGATGGACATGGTTGAAAATAAAGAAGTATGGAAAGGCATTGGTCTTGATCCTGATTTGTTACCGGATGCATCAATGGATCGGGTTCCCGCTACATGGCGAACAATGAGGGACATTCATAAACCCTTGGATTATAAAAAATATTATACTCGGATTAAAGATATTGTGACAAATTACAAACCGATAACAACGGCTCCTCCTGAGTCACAATTATTGGAAATGATGGTTTTTCTTTCGCAAGAGAAAATGCCGTCCAAACAGCAAATGAAAAATTTTGCCGAATTTGTTGATACATTACAAAATTTCGGGCTTCTCAAAATAGAAAAGAATCGAAATAATAGTCTATCAATTCATGTTAATGGGAAAGAGATATGTTTTAGTGAATTGACGAATTACAAGGAGTTACAGTCAATCCTGTTAATGTATAAAGTATATGTCGATGCTAAACAACCCTGGGAAAAAGAGGAGTTTGTAAAGGTATACTCGGAATGTGAGGAAGTTTTAAGGAAACTTGACAGCATTCTTCAAGATAAGAAAAAGGATTGGAATCCACCTGCAAAAGATATTCTAGACAATATCATTAAAACAATCATGCAAAATATATCCCAAATTGAGACTCGTGAAATTTCTCTTGAGAAATTTAAAAAATCTATAGAATTGTATTCCAACTTAGAGATGCGTTTGTTCAATGCCCCAGAAAAAAGCAGAGAGAGAAGAAAATCAGATATATTACTCGATAAAATTTTTACAAATATATATAACAATGAGACCAAAGAAATCGATTTAGTTAATTTGATAGATTCAATTAATAATCAATATGATGCTTTAATCGAAGAAAGAGCTAACTCGCCTGATTTAGACCAAAGCTTCTCCAATGAGTATTAAGTCTATTTTCAGTGAGTATCTTAATTCTATATAGTTTTGATCTTGTTAAGTAGGTTGGTATTTTAAATTGCAAAAATAAGCTTCCTTCAATCGTAGATTTGCGGCAAAAAAGCATTGAGTCATTATTTTCGACCCATATTAAATGACTCTATAAATTTCCTGGACCACATTATTTGCACTTGGACCCACATTAGCGATTTTATCTTTTCGATAAGACTATCAGAAAAACCCTCGTTTTTCTTTGTGGTATATTTTTTGATATATACCACATTAAGGTATATACTTTAATATATATTAATATGGTGGAATTTATTATGAGTCAATCAGCTAAAATCTTCACAAATGGTCGTAGTCAAGCTGTGCGGTTACCAGCAGCCTATCGCTTTAACTGCACTGAAGTTTTTATAAGAAAAGATCCAAAGACAGGCGATGTGATTTTGTCACGTAAACCAGGAAATTGGGATGATTTTTTGATCTTTTAAAATCAATTGAGATTCCTAAAGATTTTATGGTGGAACGCGAAGATTCTTTACCGCAAGAGAGATATATATTTAATGACTAACGAAATAACTAATCGTTATATGCTGGATACTAATATGGTTAGCCATTTTATTAAAGGAGACCATAACGTTCGTGACAGAGTTATTTCTGTTCCTATGTCCGAGCTTGCAATTTCAGTTATAACTGAAGGCGAATTACTATTTGGGTTGGCAAAAAAACCTGATGCAAAACAACTAGGTATAGTTGTGCATGAGTTTTTGATCCGTGTTGATGTATTACCATGGGATAGTACTGTTGCGGCCTGTTATGGAACGCTTCGTGCTGACTTGCAAAAAAAGGTAAGATATTAGGTAATCTTGATCTGCTGATTGCTGCTCACGCTTTATCTTTAGAAATAGTGCTTATTACTAATGATCGTGCATTTACTCAAGTTGAAGGTTTAAAAATAGAAGATTGGACCAAATAAAGAAACATCATAGATTATCTTCAAATTTATTTAGATTTTCTTAATGAGTATTTTTGTTTTGATAAGCCATAATTTATTAATATTTTCAAATACAAAGAAAAACGAGGGTTTTTCTGATAGTCTTATCGAAAAGATAAAATCGCTAATGTGGGTCCAAGTGCAAATAATGTGGTCCCACTTTTGCAGATAAATGCGGGCCGGTGCAATTATAAAAGCGAGCCGCTACAGCTACACGAAACCCATTCAACAGATGAGCAAAGGGACAGAGCATCGTTCCCATAAAAGGCTCAATAATCGCGCCGAGAATGCCCATCAATCGACACGCAGAAAAGACAAATGCCTTATTCGTTCAAATCACCCGCCAGTGCTCAACATGTCTTGGCGCTCATGAAGAAAACCAGAAATCTCTTCGCCATCGCGGTTGGTCGTTACACGAACTCGGCAGCAACGCAACGCGTAATAACTTCGTATAGCATACATTATACGAAGTT
>NZ_CALJ01000117.1 GCF_000308315.1 Legionella tunisiensis
GGAATACAGTACTTCCATTATCCTATCCCCCTTGATAACTATTTAATTGACGATGAATAAGCTCCATTTCAGTTGATAGTATGTCTATTTCTTCTGGTGTGAGGTCATCTAAGTCAAATAAAGAGAAATCTTCGAAAGGGATTCCTCCCACAGAAGGAGTGTATCGAACAAGTGAGTTGATAATATCTTTAAATTCTTCTTGAAATTCCTTTAGAGTTTTTTTGTATCTTTGTAGCGGGTCATATATGCCTGAGCAGCTTCAATTTGAGATTGCATCATGCTTGGCAGAGATGAAGAGAAGGAGTAGGTTGTGTTACTACTAATATGAGCTATATTTATATCCTTATAAAGGATGGAAATTTTACAGTAAGTCAAATTAACTTACATCATGATATAATATTGATCTTTTGGCGTCAATAAAAAATAATAAATAGTATAATTTGTTCAATGGGTTATACAATGGCTCGATACAGGTATTTCCATTCGCCCTTTATCTTGATATAAGTCTCATCCAAATACCAACGTCTGGAATAACGCTTTTTAAGCTGGAAGCACGAACCGTAACGGCGGGCCTATTAAAGCAGAATTAAACGGTGGCATAAATCTTAAAATCCGAGCTCGAGGTATGAGTAGAATTTGATCAAAAATTGCTCTACACTTAATTTTGAGTACATCAAATTACAGGAGAACCTAATGAAATCACGGATGATAACAGCTCTATTTGTGTTTTCTTGTTTTATCGGCACAAATGCACTGGCGGCAAATGCAGTTAGTACGACGACTAAGCCCGCAGCGCCCAAAGGTTGCAAACCAAACTGTGATGGTATACCTGCAGGTAAATGTTCATGTGTGAGCATCGATCATTACACTTGCTGTGGGCTACGCACAGATAGCTTGACAACAAAAGACAAAAACGATGATTGACCCGTTCCTATCGAAACAGCCAATCCGCTCACTAAGTCTTATATGGACTCGGCCATATTGTCAAAGAATAAACTTCATGTTGTTTAAAAGGTTAAGATTGCAGTCTGATTAATCGGCCTGGGACTAAAGATCGTGCGCTTAACCGCCAATTTGAAGGCATTCTTTGATGATAGATCCAGTCCCAGAGCGGGTTAAACCATCGCGTGCATTGTCTGCCTTTGTACCTCAGAGCGGTACTTTAAGCCTAACTTGTTAATTGCGTTACAGCAAAATCTTCATTCTTTGCCAATCTCTTATCATCAACCCGATGAGTCGCATTAATAAGTTTTTGACAGTCAATATCTTCACATTTTATGACCGGAATTTTATTATCAGCTCGTCGTGATAGAGTGACTTTTGCTGCCTTGGTTGACTCTAGTTTAGAAGCAATTTCTTTAGCTTTTTCCATATCTGGAAGTTCTAGCCAAGTGACAAATCCCTTTTTTGCATTGTGTTTCCAGCCAACCTGACCTGATATGTTTTCTAAGCTGTTTATAACAGCACTTATATGTTTGCTATCTATAATAGCCGTTGAAAATAAAGTAGGTTTCTTTTGTTTTTCTTGCTCTAATTGTTCAGCTAACTTAGAAAGCTCGTCGATACCCGTCGAGAGAATGCAAATTGATGCTGCTGTCGCATCAGCCATTTGCATTGCGAATAAACTCTTTGGAGAAGAAAGCAGCTTTTTCTCGAATGCAACTATATTAAACTTTGGATGTTTTGACTTGGTCTCCTGTAATAAATCACTAAAAGCGACTCGCAATTCAATCATTTTTTTCGTTTTTCATCCCCAAAAGTTTTTTCCTGGGCTTCAACCATACGAGTATGGATCAGTTCTATTAATGGCAGTAAAGATGAGTCAATTTCTTCAAAGGCCGTTTGATATAGACTATGTTTATTTTCTCTTTCTCCTGGGTGACGTAAAACAATGCTAGGATAGCCAAATGCACGAAGGAAAATATTAGTAAGACAGGTCGCTGTTCTTCCATTTGCATTACCAAAAGGATGCACCTCTGTGAGCTCATAAAAAATTGTTGCTAAAAACTCAGAAACTTCTTTCAAGTTTTTGGAATCGCAAGTGTGTAAATGGTCTACGGTAGTTTGGGCCCATCGATCCATAGCCTCAGGAATAAGAGGAGGGAACATACAAATTTTTACAATTTTGTTGACTGTATTCCTTTCCGTATCATTCAATTGATTGAGGTTATAAGCACTAGCTAATTTATTTATTACTAGAATTCCCTTTATTGCAGGACTTTCATAATTGATAACAGGTTGCAGTGACTCATGAATTGTGTATTTTCCATCTTTGGCAATTTTCTCTAATAAGGAAATAAAATCTAAAGCAGATTGATAATCCATACCAAATTGCTTATTTAAAAATCCTGCAAATTGCTGTGGGGATTGACATTCATGGAAATCAGACAGATAACAAGCAAAATGAATACTTAATTCAGCGCTTAAGTGCCATCGCAAAACAATTTCATTAGTGTATTCACCCGATTTCATATTGTGAACCTGCATTAACGATTTTCCAATAAAACCATGTATGGTTTTGACCCACCGTAATAACTTCGTATAGCATACATTATACGAAGTTATACGACTTCGCAGTTACAAATTGGTTTCTTGGGCATAAAGATAAGCATTTAACATATCTTGATGTTGACCAGCTTCTGGGAAAAAGTCCATCTTCAAGTGCTTCTGAACCTGCCAAACGGTTGGGACTAGATTCTGGCTCAAAGCCATATACTAAGGCATGGTTAAATTCCGTCAGTTTCGCTAAATCAAGCATGGTTGTTCACCTATTTATTAGAAAAGGCAGCCGAATAGTATCAGAAAAGTCAGTAAATATCGATTTTGCGTATTTGAGTACGACACTGTTATACACAGTACGACATTTGTAGTGGTTTTCTGCGATAGAAATTGCAATTAGGGTCTTTCCCAATTACGGGTTATTTTTACTCTTATTTTTTACCAAGCCCATTACCCGCATGTGATCACACAGTTGTTGATTTACTTCGACTTTGCAAGCGACAGTTTTGCGAATTGTGTTGAAAACTGTAAAAAAATGTTAGTATTTATTTTGATAGGATCAAGACTCCTTCCTTAAATTTATTCGAACATTAGGGTAGTAAAATAGCCATGGCAGGCTTTTTTAGACTTTGGTAAATATATCTGAGTCTAGAAATAGTTAAATATAAGTTTACAAGGAATTGTATGAAAATTATATCCATGCCAAAATTTGTTAGGATTATGTTACTAGGTTTGGCTTTATGCTGGATGTTTAATGCTAAAGCAAATGAATTGAACAAAGTTCCTTCTAATTTATCCCTGCCACAACGTGGTTATTGGCTACTGTTAAATAAACCGTTTGCTCCTCCATTATTAAATGAAGATGAATACGATTCTCTTTGGACAGTCTGGCCAGAGCCATTAAAATCACAGGCTGAAAAAGCATCGAAAAATGAACGGCGGATCATGGCTCTAAAACGCTATGGTTTTCAAGAGAGCCCTGACCGTACAAAGGGTGATATTCCCCAGCAGTTTACTCGAGATAGTAAAAATAACCTTTCAATCAACTGTTTGGCATGCCATGGGGGTAAGGTTGCAGGAACTGTGATACTAGGACTTGGAAACAGCCATATTAATTTTGCAACTTTTAATGAAGACTTGGCTCTTCTTTTTGCTAAATCAAATAGAAAAATAAAACCAGCACCAAAAATTTTACCTCCCGAAGCACCAGATCCAGTGCGTGGAGTAAATAATGCATGGGCTGGCGCAGTTTTATACATGCTTGTTCGTGATGATAATTTGCATCTTACACCCGATAAACTGCAGTTTCCACAACCATCTCATAGATCATTGAATATACCCATGGATACGCCAGCATTCTGGAATGTACATCATAAAAAAATCTTTATTATGATGGATTTGTCAAAAAATCACATCGAGACATCATGCAGTTTGTTTTCGATTTTTCTGTTCCTGCCGAAACTATCTATAACTGGGATAACGATTTTAAATCTATACTTGCCTGGATTGATTCATTACGATCTCCCAAGTATCCTTGGAAAATTGATATGGAACTCGCGAAAAAAGGTCAGAAGATTTTTCGCGCTCAGTGCGCCATCTGTCATGGTAAATATGGTGATAAAAGATATTATCCTGAACGATTGATAGATCTTGACGATCTCGGAACTGATCCTGCCCGAACGCTTTTATCTACCGATTTTAAAAAACATTTGGTAAGGACATGGATAGGTTACTATGGAAAAACTCCATTAAATTTAACAAAAAATGCCTATGTTGCTATGCCGCTTGATGGTATTTGGGCTACCGCACCTTACCTCCATAATGGCTCAGTTCCAACCTTATGGCATTTGTTAAACCCAGAGAAACGTCCTTCAGTTTGGTTTAGAACGGAAGATGGATATGATCAAAATAGAATAGGGCTTGAAATAAAGGAGTTTTCTCAACTGCCGGATACAGCAAAAACTGAACAAGAAAAGCGGCTTTATTATCAAACTAATATTTATGGTCTAAGTAACCAAGGACATCGTTTTCCTGAGGAAGGTTTGTCCAAAAAAGAGACAGATGCGCTGTTGGAGTACCTTAAAACGCTTTAGAGAACAAAGTTATGAAGATTCGTAATAATGAAGATCGATTTGGAGTAATCAGTATATTTCTACATTGGTTAATGGCGTTACTTATGATCGCAGTTGTAATATTAGGGGTAGTGATGACCAGACTGCCCGTGCGATTTTCTTTATATGAGTGGCATAAAGATATAGGTTTATCAATATTAATATTGGTTTTTATTCGCTTCATCTGGAGACTTATGAATATTTCTCCATCCTTGACAACCCTTCCATATTGGGAGCAACTTATTTCAAAGTGTATGGTATATTTTTGTTATGCCTTTATGTTTATAATCCCCATGACGGGTTGGCTTCTCCTTTCTGCTTCTGATTTACCTGTTTTTTCCTTGAGTTTAATTTGCCAGAGTTAATAGAACCAAATGATACTCTGGAGTCATTATTTCTGACTTTACATATATGGCTGAGTTATATTTTAATTATTTTAATGATTCTTCACATTGCTGCGGCATTTAAGCATTTCTTTATTGATAAAGATAAAATCATGCAACGGATAACAAAGCTTTAAGTCAATGTTCATGATATTTTCAGGTTGGGGTGGCGTGCAAATTTTTAATTTACTAAAACTATACTCTATTAGAAATTCCAACATTCATCGACTTTTTGGAACTTTGATAATGTAATGGGAATCTGAAGAAGGGCAGGGCAGTGTTACTGGAGTTCTTTTATGCATGCCCCCTTTATCAATTAACGGTCGTTTTTTGAGACATTGAATAAGTGATCCCATGCCATAT
>NZ_CALJ01000116.1 GCF_000308315.1 Legionella tunisiensis
AGTAGACATATGTGAATAAACCAGCACCTTTTTCTTGTATTATGCGAAACAAACAGCTATGCTAACTCTAGGGTTGATTATTCACATAATACATACATATGGATCACGATGGCTTGCTGAGTTCATTTAAAGAGATGCTTGAAAAACAGGACTTGTCTGAGTCCTCAATTACCAGCTATCTCCAAGGAATAAACGTATTTACTACTTGGGCGTTAGATTTTTACCAACAAGAGGTGAGTTTGTTAGAAATCACAGCAAACGATCTTCGTGCCTACCGGGAATATGTTTCCAAGATACTGAGACGCAAACCGGCAACGATTAATCACCATATCCAAGTCTTAAAGCGATTTTATGCGTGGGCTGCACAAATCAGACTCATGCCTGATAACCCCGCATCGGCACTCCACTTTGTAAAACGAACAACTACTACCAAACCAAACGCATTAAACAAAGATGAAATTCATGCGTTACTACGAGCCGCGGGTCTTTCTACACATGGTCTAGCAGTTAGAAACTATGCCATAGTGCAGCTGCTTTTACAATCAGGCTTAAGAGTTGGGGAATTAAATAATTTATTAGTGAAAGATGTGGTAATGAGAGAGCGCTCAGGGTGCGTCAACGTAGTGGATGGAAAAGGCAGGAAACACAGGGAGATCCCCTTGAACTCGATTGCAAGACGAGCCCTCACCAATTATTTGGAAATTCGTAATTCTTCTGAGCCAGATGACGTATTATTTACAACCAAGCGAGGCGAGCAAGGAACAATCAGGGCTTTGCAAGCATTGATTAGCGGCTTGGCAAAGCGTGCCAATATTACACGTATTAATGTTACAGCACATACATTGCGCCATACGTTTGCTACTCAGTTTTTTGCAAGCCAATCCGGGATGTCTTGTTGAATTAGCGATGCTCATGGGGCATGAATCCATTGATACCACCGCTATTTATACCAAGGCATCAAAAGAAAACTTGCAGAGCACATGGAGCGTTCGGGAGTGAGCAGTGATGCATACTGAAATTGAAATTACAGAAGACCAACTTGCAATTGATTGGACGCTCACAGACACCGATCTTCAGTTTATCAAAAACAACTCAAATCAGAATATAAAATTTGCTACACAAATGTGCTACTTAAGGGCGTATGGACGCTTTGTTAGCAAGGATGATTTGATTCCATATGCTGCATTGAGTTACCTTGCCAGGCAGCTTGGTCAGACCTTTTCATCGGCACCGGTGTTTTCTCAAGATCATCATAGCTATACCCAACGTGAAAAAATTCGTACCTATTTAGGCTACACTGCATTCAGCAGCAAGGAGGCTCTTCAGTTAGAGGAATGGCTAGTTTCCCAATTACGCAAAGAAATACTGGATAAAAAGCAGTTGATTGAAATGGCAATGACGTACTTAAAAAGTTGCCGTATTGTTTTACCCTCCCTTATTACCTTAGGTCGGGTAGTGAGTCAGAAAGTCAATCAGGCGATTGAAGGATTTCATTGCAGTATTGCAGAAACTTTGGCACCATCACTGCGCGCTAATCTTCATCATTTAATTACACCGGAGCATAAAGAGGCGTACGCACAATTAGCTGAGCTGAGAACATCACCACAAAACGCCAATAGCGAGGTGATGAATAAGTACCTGGATTATTTCGAAGAAATTGAACAGTTAGGTATTTTGGACTGTAACCTGTCAGCCATACATCCTGATGTGATTACGGAGCTTGCTCAAAAAGGTCGTTACTATGATGCGGTTCAGTTGCGTGATATGGCCTCTAAAGTAAAACAGGAGGCTATTATCATTTGCTTCTTGCATGAAACAGCCAAAACAATTCTTGATTATATTGTTTTTTTATTCAAGCGCATCTTACTGGATACCAATCGGCGCGCTAAAAATGAAATCTCTGCAGAACGTGAGAAAGTATCCAGAAAAAATAAAGGGAAATTTAAACCGGCTAGCGATTTTATCAAGTCAGCCTTTTCTCAGGCAGCGGTTAAAGAGCTCACCCTGGGGGAATTTGTGACTCAGTTTAATGAAGCGACACTGCTTGAAACAGCCAGTGCTTGTGAGGCCATCGACAAACTGGAGTCATCCGGTGTGACCGACCATATCGTGAATCGTTTTTCCTACATCAGGCAATTTTCCAAACGATTTCTAACGCTCAAACTGAGCGCCAGTACAGGGCTTGCCTCGTTATTGAAATCCATAGAGCTGCTTCGAAAGCTCCATGCCGGAGACATTAAAAACTCCCAGAAGATGTGCCAACAGACTTTTTTCCTAAAATGTGGAAGGACGTTATCACTGATGAGAATGGACAAGTCCGAGCGCATCATTGGGAAATGGGTTTATACTATGCGCTTAAGAAAGAAATCAGTGCAGGAGACCTCTATCTTTCCAAAAGCCGCAACAACCGCTATTTCTGGGATACCGTTTATGGTGAGCTACCTTGGGAACAAGAGCGGGAACAGCAATACTTAAAACTTAAGCTCCCTAATGAGTTTGACACCATGATGGAGGTGTTGGCTGGTGAATACCATCAAGTGGCGACCCACGCACGCAACACGCTACCCACTAATGATTTTGTTAGCATTAAGGACGGTAAGTTTCATTTTACCAAGGATGATTCGCTGGTTATCCCTCCTGATGTGGTTCAGTTACGTAAGCTAATCCAATCACGTATGCCTAAGGTTAGAATCGAAAAACTTCTTGCAGAAGCTTCTCGTTTATCGGGCTGCCTTGAGGGATTTACACCATTTTATGAACCAGAAAAACGGTTAAATTCCCCTTAAAGCCCTTGCTTGGCGCCATTCTTGCTCATGCAACCAACATTGGCTTATTTGGCATGGGCTCTAGTGCCGTTGGGATCAGTATTGATACATTAACTCATGCCTCTCATGTGTATCTACGTCCAGAAACCATTAAAGAAACCAATCGACGTTTGGTCAATCATTTTTTAACCTACCCAATTGCTGAGGAAATGACCGATGGCCTATATTCGACATCGGATGCACAGAGATACCCCATGGAGAGAAAATTTTATCTTTCCTCTTATTATCCTCGATATTATGGTTACTATGAGAAAGCCATTTCGATTTATACCCATGTGTCACGAGGCGGGGTTTTTGGTACGCAAGTGATTTCAACGGGTGAGCGAGAAGCCCCCTTTTGTCCTCACCGGTTTATTAGAAAATGATACTCTGTTAAATCCTGAGTTTCACAGTACCGATACGCATGGATTTACTGAGCATCTCTTTGCGATGCTTTATTTACTTGGTTTTCCATTCCATCCAAGGCTGAAAGATTTAGCCGAACAAAATATTTATAAAATCGATAAGATGATGAGTTATGGTGATTTGGATGAGGTATTCAGCGGCACAATAGACATTGAACTGATTCGTGCAAACTGGGATCAAATTGTTCGCATTGTCGCGTCATTAAAAAATGGGTTAGCCCCTGCGCATGTGATTATTCAAAAATTGGCGAATCGAACTGATAATGTATCCAAAGCGATAAGAGCCTTTGGCCGCATCATCAAAAGTATCTATATTCTGCGCTACATTGCGGATCAAGAGCTACGCCACACAGTTCATTTGCATCTTAATCATGGTGAATCACGGCATCAATTAGCGAAGAAATTATTTTTCCTCAACCGAGGTGCTTTTAAGACCAGTGATTATGAAGAAATTATGAATAAAGCCAGCTGCCTGAGTCTGGTATCTAATGCCGTATTAGTCTGGAATACTTACCACATACAGCAAATTGTGGATGACCTACGTGCCGAAGGATATGCCATTCCAAGTGAACATTTGCAGAAAATATCTCCATTAATGTTTAAGCACATCCAAATTTATGGCACCTACCATTTTGAGGATATTTAAATGAATAGAGACATGAGCGCTAATGGCAACATCATGAATCAAAAACAGGCTCTTATCTATCAAGCTGAAGACGGCAGCTTTCAAATAGAGGTGCGATTTGAATCTGAAACCATTTGGTTAACTCAAAGACAAATGGCTGAGTTATTTGGTACATCGACAGATAATATCGGACTACACCTAAAAAACATCTATGCTGAAGGGGAGCTATCGGAGGAGGCAACTGCCGAGGATTACTCGTTAGTTCGTCTTGAAGGAAAAAGGAAGGTTAATCGAACAGTCAGACATTATAATCTGGATGCTATTATTTCTGTCGGATACCGGGTGAATTCAAAGCAAGGAACGCAATTTAGAGTTTGGGCTAGTAAAGTACTCAAGGAGTATTTAGTACAAGGGTATGCTTTGAATGAATCCCAATTGCACCAACACAAAGAGCAAATCAATCGACTAAAAGAGACCGTAGTATTGTTTCAAAAAGTACCGCTTGAAGCGCTGGGATATTCTGAAGCAAGTGGCCTTTTATCGGTGTTAACACAGTACACTCATAGCTTTGTCTTATTAAACCAGTATGATACAGGTAATTTCCCAAAAGGCGGTTTGAATGAACGGATAATTGATGTGATTAAACCGCAGGAAGCCGTTGAGGCAATTGGCCGTTTGAGAGAAACTCTTATAGAGCAAAAAGAGGCCTCTGTTTTATTTGGTAGCTCTAAGGATGAGCGCTTTATTGGAATTTTAAGTTCTATTGCTCAAAGCTTTGGTGGCGAATATTTGTATCCGAGCATCGAAGAGCAAGCGGCTCATTTGCTCTATTTTATTGTAAAAAATCATCCGTTTATTGATGGAAACAAACGAATTGGGGCGTTCATGTTCATTTGGTTCTTACAACGGAATAAACATCATCTGAAAAGAAATGGAGAGCCCAAGATTAATGATAATTCATTAGTTGCTATCACATTGCTTGTGGCACAAAGCGCACCAGGTCAAAAAGAAATTATGGTTGATTTGATCATCAATTTAATCAAAGATGAATTGGACGCTTAGCGGGAATGTTTTGGGTAAATAACGCAGGGGTTGATTATACGCATAATATGCCACAGCATAAAATGGAAATTTACTTACCTAAACCCCAAAATGCTTCCATTTAAAAAAGAATTTTATGCTACAAAATCTTGTGTTTTGCATAAATTTTGAGATAATACGCCATTATTTTAACAACATACATTACAAGCATGAAATATTTTACATTTTTTCAAAATGATTATACTAAGAAAGTAAGTGACATGATTGGTTTGATAAAGCAGCATCCTATTATTGGTGTGTCAATAGCTATAAATCTATCACTGCTAGCAGTTCAGGCTGCAAGTTCTCCAAATTATTTTATTCTGTCTTTTTTGTCTGATCTCGCTTCTCGTAACGATTTTGAGGGTAAGTGTCAAGTAGTATTAGATGCTGTTAATGATCTTGAAAAAATAGGCCCTTTCTGTTGGGTTTCCGCTGGAGAGGATAGCTCTTATTGTTACAGTATACTTAATCAAAAAAATAATAATCTTGATACTGTATGCAATATAGGGGAGGCTTACAATTGCGATATGCCTTTTTCATGTAATAAAATTTGAGCAGTTATTCTCGGTAAGTTGTTTTTGAAAGCATGATGCTCTACACGGTTACTCGTCCAATGAAACCAGCCTGGATGAAGCGTAGTGTAATCAAGGTTTATTGATCTCGATGGCATCGTCAAGTTAACTTTTACTGACACAAGAAAGATGAAAGCCCGAATTTTAGGCGCAAAGGAGCTCTGTTGCAGCGGATTGCCAAATTTCTTTAGCATTCTGAAACAGGGCTCGTTGCTTTGCTGCCGAGTTCGTGTAACGACCAACCGCTATGGCGAAGAGATTTCTGGTTTTCCCCCATGAGCGCCAGGACGACTCCAACAGGCAGAGCAATGGCAGGTTTACTGGCTCCGTTGC
>NZ_CALJ01000115.1 GCF_000308315.1 Legionella tunisiensis
AACATGTGGTTGGGGTGACCGGTCGTAACGCATACCAAATTTTTTTCCGCATCTTCGTAAGATGTATTCCGTAATTGAGTGAAATCCACTGTGTCACCTGATAAGCGAGTGATAAACTCTCGTAAGTGTGAAGTGGATACATTTAATTTTTTGCTGCTTTTTTAATATTGCCGTACTCGATGAGTACTTGATGGATTTGACGTAAAGTCATATTAGCAATAACAGCGTTTATTTGATAACGTTTTGGCACAGCAGTTTCTCATTTGTTTGGTTTTGTGTAAATAATACACTTTATAATCGGAATGAACTCAAAATGCAACTTTTATTGGGGTTCTAGACGAGAAACGTCCAAATTTCCGATTTGCCCTAAACTTGACTAACAGTGTTTCGAAATGAAAACATAAAGTAATCTATGGTCAAATAAAAGGCCAAAATTAAAGGCTGCGTAATGGAATTCAAAGTTGCAGGTGATTGTGATTCAAATTTGCATCCGATTACAATTCAAAATTGCAGTCAATTGTAACTGAAGATTACAGGTGATTGTAATTGTCGAGTAGCCACTCCCCATTACTGAGGAGCAGCTACTCGACTTCTATTTCATTTCTTTCGTAACATCTTGCGCCAGGAGTGCTGGATGACTTACTGGAATTCGAACTACTTTAGCACCTTCATTGAGATCAAGAGCTGTTATATCAACTACTTGTAAAGTTGGGAAATGATAGCTTTTGAAATACAGTTTACCGTTTTTCAAATCTTTGAATACTGTCCACTGTGTGGTTTCAGTGCCTGGCGTGCCTTTAGCATTTCTTACCATGCCGTTAGGAATAAAAACATTATCGATAATATGCTCCGATAAAACGACAGCCTTTTCCGCATTATCTACTGGAAATGCAGTTTTTTGTAAGAACGCCATTTTGACAAAACGTGAAGGCGGTGTGCTATCTCCTGGCAATCCAACCATGCCTGCACCTTGTCCGGTAGCAGAATAAATCATGCCATCGATTTCAATCGATTCAATAGCATAAGGCGATAAATTTACATAGTTTTTAAGATTGGTAAGTTGCCAATCAAAGGTCGGAGAATTGGTTAAAATGCCTAAGGGATTTTCATAAATTTGCCTTTTTCCTGCATTAAACTCAACAACAATACTTTTTCCATGAGCATCATTGATCACGAGATGCAAGGGGAAGGAGGATTCTTGACCATTAATATTTAACATCTGATCAAATATTATTAAGTTTTCAAGCGCCGCACGTGCTTCTTCAGTTGTTTTAAATTGGCTTAAGACCCAGTCTCCTAATTGAAAATAAGGAATAGCATTTTTCAGGTTTTCTTCATTTGCTTTAGGATATTGTGTATAACCAGGAAGATATAATAAGCCAATGCTGAGGCCTTGGTCATTCATGCCATCTACGGCATGATCTTGCCCAAAAAAGTTTAAATAAACAAAGCCATACTTAGCAGTCCAGGACTGGCTTGATTTACCATCGGGAATTGTGTTGCTAAATGTTTTTCCTTTAGGAGAAGTGACGATTTCACTGTTAAGCGATGGGCCGAACTCTAAGGTTCTACCAACGACAATAGCATTGTCTTTGGATTTGATCATTATATTGGTACAAGCATTAGCAAAATTGAAAAGGGTTAATAAAACGATAGAAAAAGCTATCCTGGCGAGCATGTTATATCCTTATTTTTTGAGTTTCTTCATTATAGTAGAAGCTTCTGAAATTCCTCTACATATCAGAAATAGCATGGATATTATGTGCAGTAATTTTTAGTTAACTTTATGTAAATAATTATATCTCAAACAAATATGGACATAGGTAGATGGATTGATTGAATAGAGAATACTCCCTACTGTTAAAGGTATTTCCTGATAGTATAAATACATGTTATTCAGGTTCTTCTATCCACTTTAATAGAGATACTCTAACAATCTCCTCAAATTTTGCTAAATTCATTGGAATTTTTTTGTTCGACTGTGCTCCCGATCCATTCCTTCTCAATTTCTACCGTTTTTCCAGCATGGATCTTAAAAGGCGAAAAGCACATTTCTGTGGGAAAAGCTTCAATACCAACACTATGCAATGCATTCGAACGATACTTATATATAGTATTAAGGACAGCTTTAAAATTACCCCAATCAATCAAAAACCCTTTTGGTAAATCAGTTCTGGGAGGCAAAGAATAATATTTATTAATAAAATCAATAAATTTTTATTTGCCTTTAAATGAATCGCATTTTCAAGCTCTTTAAAAATCGCTTCAGATTTATCCGTGGAATTTATTAACTCACATAACGTAGGGAACTCCTCTTTAACAAGATCAAGATTATTACTCTTATCCTTCTTAGACTCAGCTGCAATTTCAATAGCAGAAACAAATAAAATCCAAGAAACCTTGGGTGCTCTTTCGGCAAGAAAAAGGGGGTTTTGTTAACTACCTTTTGATTTAACACTGTTGTAAACGGACAAATTAAATTGCCGCCTTCAGCCACATTAAATTGCCTACCGTTCACCAATTAACAAGCATTTTCTGGCAGCCTCAAAAATCTCGGCAGTCAAGGTCGTCATGGAATTTATCTGCATAATCCGATAGGCTTGTTTCAGCAATCTGTTAATTAATCTGAAATTTCCGTTGGTCATTCGAATGACGGCGGCTACAGCCTCCTGATCTGTAAAATTGTCTTCCTCGATAACCAAGCCTAATCTGGAAAACTGGTTGGCTATTATAAATTCTATTTCACTTTTACCAAGATTTTTAAATTGGTGAACGAAACCTACCCTGGAGTACAGTTGAGGGTAATATTCAATAATTTTTTCAATGCCTGGCATTCCGATAAACACAAAGCTGATGCCTGTTTCATCATAGAATTCTCTTATTAATTCAAATGCCATGGATTTAAGTCGCTCAGCTTCGTCAATGATAATAAGCTCAACAAAATTATGATTCCTTATTTCATCAGGTATTTCTTCGGGATAAAGAGCCCTTTCCTTTAATAGATTAAATTCTCTTTTCATTCTTTTTAGGTCATCAATAATTTTTGCAGGTTTGGACAGGATTTGTGGGGTATAAAATAACGTATGCATCTTTTTCATGAAAAAATTTATTGAAGGTTTACCTACCGTATAGTTATGCTCAATATGCTTTTCTATTTTTTCCAGTTTGTGTAATGGTAGGCTGATTCTGTTTTACCAGCTCCAGCAGGACCATAACAAAGACCAATATATTTGTCGCGATGACAGGCTCTGCAAAATTCTTCAAATTGCTT
>NZ_CALJ01000114.1 GCF_000308315.1 Legionella tunisiensis
TCGGCTGTAGGGTCAACGCCCTCTATGTCTAACAATCGATTGACCACGTCAAGATGGCCTTTTCTAGCCGCCCATCTTATTGCTTCATTATTCATGGCTGTAGGGTCAACGCCTTCAAGGTCTAACAACCGATTGACCACGCCAAGATAGCCGTTTTTAGCCGCCAGCCTTAGGGCATAATTATCATCGGCTGTAGGGTCAACGACGTCGATGCCTAACAATCGATTGACCACGTCAAGATGGCCGTTTTCAGCCGCCCCTCTTAGGGCTTCATTATTCCTGGCTGTAGGGTCAACGCCCTCTAGGTCTAATAATCGATTGACCATGTCAAGATGGCCGTATGTAGCCGCCCATCTTAGGGCAAAATTATTATCCGCTGTAGGGTCAACGCCTTCAAGGTCTAATAATCGATTGACCATGTCAAGATGGCCG
Source organism: Legionella tunisiensis (assembly GCF_000308315.1). Taxonomy (GTDB): domain Bacteria; phylum Pseudomonadota; class Gammaproteobacteria; order Legionellales; family Legionellaceae; genus Tatlockia; species Tatlockia tunisiensis. The sequence continues at coordinate 433 of NZ_CALJ01000114.1, forward strand.
TTTCTAGCCGCCCATCTTATGGCTTCAGTAGGGTCAGCGCCTTTTAATAAGGCTATTTCCAGCCATTTTAAGTTGCCGCTTTTGCATGCTCTATAGAGTAGCCCCATTTTTTTCCTTGTGATTTAAATTTTGAGTGGGGGGTATACTACTACGATTACGATTCATTGTAAAATTGTTAATCATAATGGATTGTAGTAGGTCTTGTTGAAATAACTTGGCGCATAACCAACTTAATTAAGCCAGATGTTAAGAGGAAGTCATGTGAAATTTCAGATACAAGGAAACTGTGCAGCAGCCTTTTCATAAACTGTTGTAAAAAATTTATAAGAGCCTATCCGAAATAGGTCAGCATAAAAATCTGCTTTTAAATCAAGGGATGTGTTTTTTAACCGAATTCATAAAAACACGTAACCGCTTTGATTTTTATTAATATTTCCTTAAGAATCGGCCGCCATCCTGTGACCACTTGGAAATTCATCATAGCCATTACAATCTTTACAAGAAAAAACCAGCACTGTCAGTGAAGTGAATCCCACTGTATCCAATCAATTAGCAAAACAATCCTTTGAAGGAATGGCTGACCGGTTAATGACCTGCCTTACGCCGGATAACCCATTAAATCTGTTTAAAAAGAACTAACTGCCTTTCATACTTAATCATCCAATTTAATTAAGTTGGTAGTAAACTAAGTTTTTTCAGAGAGACATCTTGCTAATCATTATGGTTAATGATTTCACAATAAATCCTAATCGTAGTAGCATACACCCCGCTCAAAATTTAAATCACAAGGAAAAAAATGGGACTACTCTATGACGCATGCAAAAGCGGCAACTTAGAACAGTTGGAAATAGCCTTATTAAAAGGCGCTGACCCTACAGCCAGGAATAATGAAGCCCTAAGAGGGGCGGCTAGAAACGGCCATCTTGACGTGGTCAATCGGTTGTTAGACATCGATGGCGTTGACCCTACAGCGGATAATAATTATGCCCTAAGATGGGCGGCTTACAACGGCTATCTTGACGTGGTCAATCGATTGTTAGGCATCGACGGCGTTGACCCTACGGCGGATAATAATGCTGCAATAAGAGAAGCGGCTAGAAACGGCCATCTTGACGTTAGGCATCGACGGCGTTGACCCTACGGCTAATGATAATTTTGCCCTAAGATGGGCGGCCGAAAACGGCCATCTTAACGTGGTCAATCGGTTGTTAGAGGTTAAAGGCGTTGACCCTAGCGCCAGGAATAATGAAGCAATAAGAGGAGCGGTTCT
>NZ_CALJ01000113.1 GCF_000308315.1 Legionella tunisiensis
CCAAAAAAGCTTAGTATCACCGTAAGCCAATGATGGTTGACGAAGACCGCTTCAATGTCGTTAGTTGGCTGCTGTGGTGTTTCTACTTGTTCTTGAGCGGTTTGCACTTCTATGTCTACCTGACTAAGCGCCAGATTTTTATCGATGGTTAATTTGATTTGACGTGTCTCGGGAGGGTAGCAAAAACCATCATCAGAACAACCCTGAAAATATAAATTTACCAAGGTTTCTCCGGGTTGCTCACCCAGAACTGGTACGGGTAATGACAGCTGTTGACGGTATATATCATAAGTACGACCCTGCTTATCAGTCTTTTTTAAAGTTTCAGGAAAGCGAAGAGTACCTAAATGAATATTAGACCCAGGTTGCTCGGTTAATTTAATACGATCGCTGTAAAGAAAATAACCTGGTTTAATTTGCCAATTAAGCGTGAAAGTATTCGGGTCAATTTGTTTGGCCTGGACTTGAAAAACGTCAGCCGCGGGAAGAGGGCTAGCATAGTTAATAAAAGAAGCTAAAATAAGTGTCGTGAATAAAAGCCATTTTTTCATAATATGCTTTAAAAAACCTGTAAAATTGTAGAGCATTGTAGTCTTAAGATTAAAAAACCAAAATTTTTTAATTTTCCCCCTTGAAAATAATCTTTTTGTCTCCATATGGCTGACATCAGTGTTACATATCTTTAAAGTATGTGGCGCTAAAAACTCAGAGCTTCCTCTGAAAATTATAGGTGATTTAACCAATCAGGAGAAAACAAGTATGAAAATTCGTCCGTTACACGATCGTGTTGTAGTTCGTCGTATGGAAGAAGAACGTACCACAGCTGGTGGTATTGTGATTCCAGACAGTGCTACTGAAAAACCAATGCGAGGGGAAATTATCGCTGTTGGCGCAGGTAAAGTCCTGGATAACGGTGATGTTCGTGCTTTGGCCGTCAAAGTAGGTGATGTAGTCCTGTTTGGCAAGTACTCTGGTACTGAAGTCAAAGTAGCTGGTCAAGAACTCGTTGTGATGCGCGAAGACGACATCATGGGTGTGATTGAGAAGTAATCTAACAAGGTTAAGGAGATTGTGACAATGGCTAAAGAATTACGTTTTGGTGACGATGCTCGTCAAAAAATGCTTGCTGGTGTAAATGCATTAGCTGATGCAGTAAAGGCAACTATGGGTCCAAGCGGACGTAATGTTGTTTTAGAAAAATCTTTTGGTGCTCCTACTGTAACGAAAGACGGTGTATCTGTTGCGAAAGAAATCGATTTTGAAGATCGTTTCAAAAACATGGGTGCACAAATGGTTAAAGAAGTTGCTGCTAAAACTTCTGACACAGCGGGTGATGGTACAACGACTGCAACAGTACTCGCTCGCGCGATTCTGGTTGAGGGTCATAAAGCAGTTGCTGCCGGTATGAATCCTATGGATCTGAAGCGTGGTATTGATAAAGCAGTTACAGCAGTAACCAAGCAATTGCAATCAATGTCTAAGCCTTGCAAAGATGGTAAAGCGATTGCACAAGTAGGTACTATTTCTGCAAACTCTGACCAAGCTATCGGTTCTATCATTGCTGAAGCGATGGAAAAAGTAGGTAAAGAAGGTGTGATTACTGTCGAAGATGGTAACAGTCTGGAAAATGAATTATCTGTGGTTGAGGGTATGCAGTTTGACCGCGGTTATATTTCTCCTTACTTCATCAATAACCAACAAAACATGAGTGCAGAGCTTGAGCATCCATACATTTTATTGGTTGACAAGAAAATCTCTAGCATCCGTGATATGTTGTCTGTATTGGAAGGTGTTGCTAAATCTGGCCGTCCTTTACTGATCATCGCTGAAGATGTTGAAGGTGAAGCGTTGGCTACGCTAGTTGTTAACAACATGCGCGGTATCGTTAAAGTATGTGCTGTTAAAGCACCTGGTTTCGGTGACCGTCGTAAGGCAATGTTGCAAGATATTGCTATTCTGACTAATGGCCAAGTGATTTCTGAAGAAATTGGCAAGAGCCTTGAAGGTGCTACATTAGAAGATTTAGGTACTGCAAAACGCATCGTTATTACCAAAGAAAACACCACCATTATTGATGGTGAAGGTAAAGAATCTGACATTAATTCACGCATTACTCAAATTCGTGCCCAAATGGAAGAAACGTCTTCTGACTACGATCGTGAGAAGTTACAAGAGCGTGTTGCCAAATTAGCTGGCGGTGTTGCCGTTATCAAAGTTGGTGCAGCGACTGAGATTGAAATGAAAGAGAAGAAAGCGCGTGTTGAAGATGCTCTGCATGCTACTCGTGCAGCTGTCGAAGAAGGTATCGTTGCCGGTGGTGGTGTTGCCTTGATTCGTGCACAAAAAGCATTGGATGGTTTGAAGGGTGAAAATGCCGATCAAGACATGGGTATCAACATTCTGCGCCGTGCGATTGAATCTCCTTTACGTCAAATCGTAGCGAATGCTGGTTATGAGTCTTCTGTTATCGTGAACAAAGTAGCTGAAAACAAAGATAACTTTGGTTTCAACGCAGCTTCTGGCCAATACGGTGACATGGTTGAGATGGGTATTCTTGATCCAACTAAAGTAACTCGTACTGCATTACAAAATGCTGCTTCTGTAGCTAGCTTAATGCTGACCACGGAGTGTATGGTTGCTGACCTGCCTAAGAAAGATGAAGGTATGGCTGGTGCCGGCGATATGGGTGGCATGGGCGGTATGGGTGGTATGGGCGGTATGGGCATGATGTAAGCCTTTCCCCCCAATTTAAAAACCCGCCTTTTGGCGGGTTTTTATTGCAGCAAAGAATTCGCAACTCTCTAAAAGTGGATTTGCTACTTAAGAGTGGTTGATTCATCTAATTTTTTTGTTTTTCATAGGGCTCCGTTGCAAAAAAGATTCGATTTACAAGATATTAAGTTTTAGGCAGATCTCAACTGTATAGTCCAAATTGTTCATTGATGAAGGACACTTCGGTTCGGTTCCCATACATCCAAATATTGAATTGTCCTTTTTTGAACATACGCATAATTTCAAATCCTTTAATCATTGCATAGGCAGTTTTCATAGACTGAAACCCTCATACAGGGGTTATAAACCGCTTAAGCTTTCCGTGATCAGCTTCCAGTTTGTTATTACGATACTTAATTTGTAAATGCTTCACATGTTCTGAAATAACCCCTTCTCCTTTTAACTCTTTAATGGCTTGTCCGTATGTCCGTACGTTGGATTTTTATGCTGACTGTAGATACACATCACGAGCAGCGTCATGTTGAGTGCTGGCGGGTGATTTGAAACCAATGAGGTATTTTTCTTGTATGCGTCTACGGTTCTAATTGCCGACCTATTTCGGATAGGCTCTTATAAATTTTTTGCGATAGCTTATGAAATCAGGCTGCTGCACAGTTTCTTTTTATCTGTCATTGTGACTAATAATTTTATAATAAATCGTAATTGTAGTAGTATGTATTCCACTCAAGATTTAAAACACAAGGAAAAAATGAAGCCACTCTATGAGGCATGCCAAAGCGACAACTTAAAACAGTTGGAAATGGAATTATTAAACGGCGCTGCCCTAACAACAATAAAAACGAATTTTTGAGTTAATCAGAAGCAGGTTAATTTATGGAAAAATTAGTCAATTATATTTAAGACAGAACAAATTAATCGATGATAGCGGTAGAGCACGAAAAGAATAAGAACCTATTTTTTGATAGCAGGAAATGGCTAAGATGAGTGAATTTATAGCCGATCAGGCTTTGAAATTATTAGATAATTTTTTATTAGATTATCGAGATGAGTTTACTTTGGTGCAGAAAAGACAACAAAGAGATACGAGTGCTCGATTTAATCGTACTATATTTTATAAGAGGTTACGGGAAAAATTATATATAGCATTTCAAGATGAAAGAAGTGCTTTATCTTCTTTATCTTCCGATGGAAAAAAAGCAGCCCATGATTTTTTAAATGTTTTTATCTAGGCAGTACAATTACCTCTAATACAATCTCAAGAGAATGAGCAATTTGAAGTCGTTGACTATGTTGAACAGCACCAGTTTGCCTATGATGAGCAACATGGCGATCTAGATCTATTAGGTGCATTTTCAAACTTTCTTTACTGTAAAAACACTCTACGCCAGAAGAACTTCTGGATGAGCTTCTGGAAGAACATATACAAAAACTACAGATAGATTTAAGGCAATATTTTTTAATCGCAGTTACCCTTAATATTGCTTATGCCATTTCTCCTTCGCTGTTTTTAGCATTGTTCACGAGCATACAGTTAGTCAATTTAGTGAGAAATTGTGTCAATTATCTTGAGCATTTTTATCATGATGAAGAAAAGCTGCAGGCTGTTTCGTTTTTTATTAGTACGTTGGTTGGGGCACTAATAATGGCATTCGCGGCAAATTATTTTGTACCATTTGTTGGCGCTTTTAATTTACTGATAGCAGGAACGCATTTATATCACCATAATAAATCTCAAGCCATTGCCAGTTTACAAAGCGGACTTATAAGTACTTATAGCTCTTATCTTACTATAGAAAAACTAGCTCCTTTTCTTCTGACACGGGGGGGGTCGTCTCCAGTTGCTATCTGTTGTGTTTCTCTTATTTTAGCGATTCGAGGAGCATTTGTCGTTGCGTCTGCCGTCACCCAAAATCAAGATCGCTCTCTTAAATCTGAAGCACAGAATTCAGCCACTATGCTTTCTGCAGACCCTTACCATTTTAGATTGAATCAGGAAAAGACACAGCCAGTTTGTTTGCGATGGCTACCGTTCTAAAAAACGGGATTCTAAATGTATTCCTTCATTTTTTGGCCGAACAGCGGAAGATAGAAAAGATGTCAAGGAACTAAGGGATATTAGAAAAGGAATCAAAGAAAATTTTGAGATCGATTTAGAGATTGGCTTTGATAAAAAGGTGCATTTTTCGCTAAAATTTTTAAATCTGCTTTTCGCATTACTCAGAAAGAAACAAGCATAGCAACAACAGAGTGCTCACTAAATTGGGCCCCGTCAATTTAACTTAAGTGCTAGACTAAGGTCTATTTAGGTGGTGGAAAGATGTTGGAGCAAAAGCTGAAAAGATATCGTTATCCCGTAGAGATAATCAGGGCATCGTCCAGGGGCTTTTCATGACTAGAAATAAACCAATCATTGTTCAACTATTTTTTAGTCAACAGGCGGCGAAAGATTCGGTGAATTTAGTTTGTGAGTTTTGTTTATTCCAAATGGTTAATAAGTAATCTTATTCAGGATGCAGGCGAACCGGAATATTAATTCCGGCGTATTCAATTCTATTGGTTACACAAGATTATAAAGTAAGCAACGTCAGCAAATAATCCAGATCCCATGCAACACGCTTCAGCCTGGATCGTACACTGCGTTTCTTACCCTCAGGCTGTTTTATTTTTACTAAGTTTAGCAATAGCCGTTTAGTTCTTGCAAAATTTTCAGCAGCTACATCATCATACTTTTTATCTTTATCATCATTAAGATGGACATCTAATTGCCAGTGATATTCATTTTCAATCGACCAATGGTCGCGTACATAACGACTTAGATTTGGGTTATCCGCATCATGGCTTGTAACGTAATAACGCCATTGCGCAATGACTTCAGGGGTATTTGTGGTAGAGCTTATGGTTTCAGTGGCAATAATAGTTTTATCCCAGTAAAAGCAAAAGGTTTTGCTTCTTCCGGTAAAGGATAAGCAAAATAGCGCCGTCGTACTGACCGACCATGACTTTCATCAAAAGCATCCTCAATCAAATTACAGGGTTTTTCTCCATGTTCTTTTGAATAATCATGAACCGCTTGATATAAAGAAGGCTGATTTTTCTTCAAACCAATAACAAAATCACCGCCCTTTTCAATGATCTTTTTTAAGATTTCTTCCTGACAACCTATAGCATCGATTGATATCGTGCAACCTTCTACTGTAAGTAAATCAAGAAGCAAGGGAATCGCTTTTATTTCATTTGATTTACTGTCCGTTCTGATATCTGCAAGTGATATTTTATTTGAAACACTCCAGGCACTTACCATCTGGATAGCTCGTACTTCCTTCGATGAACAACGAGTCCCTCTTAATGTTTTACCATCAATAGGTATTTGATCTTCCGGCGCTCTTTCTTTAATGACTATTCCCAATGTTCCTTCAATCAAAGAGCTCCATGAACTGGGATCAATCACTGAGAATACACGGCGGAACGTGCTGTAACAGGGGATTCCTGGCGACATATCTATATAGTTTGACAACCAGTCTGTTCGTGATTCAGAAAATACAACCATATCATCCCAACTTTCTGCGCCACAAAATATTGCGCATAGTGACATGAACAGCAGGGAGGATAATGGATAAATGATTTTCTCTTGCTCTCTTACATCTTCAACAGTTGATAAAAAAGCTAATACTTCGGACATCCGTTTCTTTCGTTAGTTCAAGTAGCTACAGGATTATACTGAATGTTTGACTAATTTCTTGTCATGAAAAGCCCCTGCAGGCTCAATCGCTTCCATGACCAGCGCGTGGAGGTTTTCTACCTCATTTTTACCCATGGTTTCAATATGCTGATTAATGAGTGATGTTACCGCAGTTGAAA
>NZ_CALJ01000112.1 GCF_000308315.1 Legionella tunisiensis
AAGGGTACCGGTACAAATTGGCAGGTACGTTGCATAATGCGACAAAGGCTTTGCATCATTGCTATGTCAAAGCCATACAATTGATTATGGGCACTCTCCATAACAAAAGGAGGAGCAAAAGTATCGACCGCAATTCTAAGGGGTTCGCCTTGGGCATGGAGCGGTGAAGTAATGCCGATTATCAGGGATAAAACAAGGCCAATTATTTTCATCAGCTTAATTAAATTACTAATTTACAATATTTATAGAGTATAGCTTGCCAGCCTATTTTTAAATGGAATTTTGAATTTCTTTTCTTTCTTTATGATTAAATAATATTTTTCAGTCAACTTGTATTTTTATCAATTATTCTAGCAAGTTAAGCGATGGTAGCCATCATAACGCATTTGTTTTTATTCTCAGCTTGGATAGTCTTTAATATTCTTTTTATTATTAAAGTATCAAATGCAGCCAGTGGCCGAACTTCCAGTTCTTTTACAGTCCAGGAATTCCTTTTATCTAAAACATTTTGCAGCCCTTAAACATCCGATGGCTGAGGCGCTGCAAGTGCTTTTGTTGATCAGTGATTATGCTTGCCGGCAAGTAGACATTTTAAGCCAATTGCTTCAACACGATGATTGTCAGCAGCCTTTAACCCGCGAAGACTATTTTATGCAGGCGAATCAACTGGATGGACAATCGTTTATTTTTTGCTCGTGCTTTACGCCAATTTCGCCATAATCATTTTTTGCGTTTGTTACTGCGTGAAATAGCCGGTCTAGCTAATACCGAGGAAACGATACTGTCATGGTCTGATTGTGCCGATGCAATTATTAAGTGTGGTCTTGCTTTTTGCCAGCAGGAATTGACAGAGCGTTATGGAAATCCTTGTGATGAAACAGGTCTTCCAACCCAACTTTATGTGCTTGCTATGGGTAAACTGGGCGGTCGCGAGCTTAACTATTCCTCAGATATTGATCTGATTTTTGCTTTTTCAGCGGCTGGTTATACTAATGGCCAAGAGCGATTGAGTAATGAGCAATATTATACGAAGGTAGTACAGCGTTTTATACAGCTTTTACAAAATGTGACTGCTGATGGCTTCGTTTTTCGGGTCGATTTACGGTTACGTCCTAACGGGGATAGTGGGGCTTTAGTGAGTAGTCTTGCTGCTATGGAAACTTATTACCAGGAACAGGGACGTGATTGGGAGCGGTATGCAATGGTTAAAGCACGTCTGATTAGTACGAATCCTGATGAGCAATCACCTTGGGTTCACCGTTTGGTAACTCCCTTTGTTTATAGACGTTATGTGGATTTTAGTGTTATTGAATCTTTACGTAGTATGAAAGCAATGATCGAACGGGAAGTGCAATTAAATCCCGCTTTAAACGATATTAAACGCGGCTTTGGGGGGATTCGTGAAGTAGAGTTTATTATTCAGAATATCCAGTTAATTCGCGGTGGTAGATTGCCTTATTTACGGCAGCAAGGCGCTATGGCCGCGCTTGATGCTTTAAAGCAAGAGGGATTATTGGCTCGTACAGCGGCCTTAAAACAAGCTTATCTCTTTTTAAGAAAGTTGGAAAATTGTCTGCAAAGTCAAAATGATCAACAAACCCATTCTTTGCCTGTGGATGCAGTAAAACAAGCGCAAATTGCGTTGGCGATGGGGTATAGTAATTGGGATGATTTGCTGGCAAAGTTACATCAATACCAACGAATCATCAGTGCTGCTTTTCATGCAGTACTGCATAAGATTGATACTGATGAAGATCAACATCGCCTGTTTACTAATCAATTAACCAGTTTATGGCAGGGACATATTGAAAATTCAATGGCTATTAATTTGTTGGCAAGTCTTGGTTTTCAACAAGCCGAACGCTGCTATCAAATGATTCATGCTTTTAGGCATGCGCCTCGTTGTAGACGCCTAACTCAAGCGGCAAGAATGCGGCTTGATCGCTTCATGGTTTTGTTGCTAAGTGAGTTAACCCAGGTTAGCGAAACAGATACAGTTTTACTGCAGGTTTTGCACTTATTAGAGAATATTGTTGGCCGTAGTGCATACCTTGCTTTGTTAACAGAGAATCCGCAGGTATTAAAAGAATTATTGTATTGGTTTGCCAATAGCCCTTTTATTACTTCTTTATTGGTTGGTCAGCCATTTTTACTTGAAGTACTCTTAGATCCAGAACAGATATGGCATCCATTATCACGTAAGCAATTACAGCAGATATTGAGAAATCAGTTAGCGCATTGTGGTGATAATGAATTACAAGAAGAGGTTTTACGTCAGTTTAAATTGGTTAATTGGCTTTCTGCAGCACGCTCCGAAATGGACGGGCGTTACGGTGCGGTGCGTATCGGTCGTTTTTTAGCTGATGTTGCTGAGGTAATTATTGTTGAGGTTTTAGCAATTGCCTGCCAGCAGTTAAGCAAACGTTACCCACAAATCATGCAAGTTAAATCCCGTTTTGCCATTATTGCCTATGGTAAATTAGGTAGTCGGGAAATGAATTACAATTCCGATTTGGATTTGGTTTTTATTCATGCTGCTTATCGCGAAGAAGAGAGCTTGGTGACGCGTTTGACTCAGAAGATTTTGCATATGTTAACTACACGTTCACAAGCAGGTATCTTATATGAGGTTGATACTCGTTTGCGCCCTTCCGGAGCAGCCGGTCTGTTGGTGAGTCCTATTGAGGCGTTTGTTGATTATCAACGTACCCAGGCCTGGACTTGGGAGCATCAGGCTTTATTACGGGCTCGAGTATTGTCAGGCAACCAACACATACATTCAGTGTTTAAGCAGCTAAAGATGGATGTATTATTTTTGCCGAGAGTTAAACAAACTGTTCGGGATGATATATTGGCTATGCGCGCAAAAATTCAGAAGCATGTTGATACTGATGAAATTAAGCATGCAGCGGGTGGTCTGCTTGATCTGGAGTTTTTAGTACAGTTTTTAGTACTGACCAATCCTGCTCAAAGTTTGGTACGACATACACATACTCTGAGTTTGCTAAGAACATTATTTAAGGAAGATCAATTAAATAGAACACAATTTAGCCAATTAAAACGAGCGTATGACTATTATCATCATTTGTTGCATCAACATATCCTTCAACCTGGATTAGTGGGTAATCAATCTTATCAGGCCGAGGTGGCAGAGATTAGCCAACAGTTTTATCGGTGTGATATAGCTACAGGAAGATTGGATGGTTGAACAAAAGTAATTATCTCACCTGGCTTCTTGGGATTTTCAATCGGCCTATATTAATATTTCTTTAAGTATTTTTTAGTATAGTTGTCCTCTTAATTAACTAAGTGGAAATAAAAATGCCCGGATTGACCTCGGATAATACAAACCCTAACTCAAGCACTAGCTATAGTCAATGTGCTTACAATATGACAATAACTGCAGCAGCTATTGCTGCCCCCGCTCTAATTGCGTATTTTGCAGCGCCTTATTTAGCTTTAGCAACCAGAGCAATTTTCCCCGCTGCTTATGCGTTAGTCATTGGGACACCGGGCACCATTGGATATTACTCTACTTACATACCTGCTCGCGAATACGCTTGTACAATGGTATATAATAACTCGCATATTATTGTAGGGACTGCCTCTGCAACTGTACAAGCAGCAAAAAAAGTTGTAAGCAGCGTCGCCAATTGTGGAGCGGGATTTTTCGCTTCGTCTAAGTCAGATTCTTCTACCAAAGAGCCTGCCATTGAGCAAGATATAGAAACTGGTGTTGTTTTAAACTAAGCGCTTAGATCAAGAAGGGTAACCTGGTTGTTTGCAACCAGGTTACGACATATAGTGCTGGACACTCACATTAAGAAAATCAATTTTATCTAATGATGGTTCACTAACTTCATTATCATACGACATCATTGCTTTGCCCGTTTAAGCTCATTATTACAGCTGCTTTTACTGAATTGTAACTTTCTCAATTTTTCCAGGTTTATTTTTAGAGCTGTTATCAGAAGATGCAATAAAAAGGGTTTGATTATCTTGTCCACCAAGGACACAATCAAATGGATGAAAGCGAGTTTTTATAATCGTTAAGCAATTTCTATTGGAGTCAATGCATAGCACCTCTTTTTTCCTGGTGATGCAATCCATACAGCATTCAGTTTTTCATCAAAGCAAATTCCGTCAGGATAATGGCGGTTTAAATTCTCTGGTACGCCATGCTCATCGAAGCTTACCTGAAAACCTAGATTATCGAATTTGATCCATGGTCTTTGATTTATCAACGTATTATCTTTGTTAATATCAAAAATGGATACAGTAGCTGAAAATGTCTCTGCTACTATCAAATGTTTACCATCTGGCGTGATCAAAATACCATTTGGATAGCCAATATTAGACGCCGCTATTTTAATATCACGCCCTTTTGTGATCATTAGAATATTTGATTTAAGTGGTTTTACTTTGTGTTGTGGATAAAAACCTGAGGCACTTATATAAATGATATCGTTTTGAGAAACAGTAAAATCATGGCAATAACCTGGCGCGGCTATCTCAAGTGATTTAAAAATAGATAAAAAATTATCTTTATATTGCAATAATTCTCTTTTTTCAGGGCAGTTATTAATAAGCTATTATCTGATAACCAACCTAATCCAACAGGAGTATTAACAGAAATTTTCTTGATTAATTGCCCTGTTGCAGAAAAACAATATACGGCATTGTCTCCCAAATCACAGAACCATAAATTATTTCTATGCCATCTTAAACCCTCAGTAAATTGAAAACCATCAAGAAAAATTTCTGTGTCAAATATGTCCATATTGTATATTATCTCTTTGATTTTATTTGTACGTTAAGGATTCTGGAGTTCAGTTGTTTGCAACTATTATCTATGTGAATATTATTAGCCGCGTAAAAAATTGATAATCCACTGGGCAATCAATTCATCATCTGCATCCTGTTGCAATGACTTAAGTCCTTGCTCATAGCATTCTTTGCCTAGAATGTGCTCGCGGTCTTCAATTAAGGCTTGAGAATAAGCTTTAGTAAATTCCGGATGGCCTTGTATGGTGAAGAGGTTATCGCCAAACTGCAGCATATAAAACGGACAAAAGTCACTACCAGCGAGTATTTCTGCGTTTAGGGGTAAAGTTGCAACTTGATCTTGATGACTGACTAGTAGCCTGAAATTGTCACGTTGTGGAATCATCCAAGGTTTTTGTTGGGTCATTTTGTTTTGTGACATACCTACACCCCAGCTCTTCGGGGATTTAATCACTTCCCCACCCAAGGCTTTGGCAATGAGCTGATGACCAAAGCAAATGCCAATTATTTTTTTGCAGCGGTGTTTAGTTGCAGCACAAACTCTTCAAGGGTTCTTATCCAGGGAAGATCATCGTTGACACCATGGCGACTACCAGTAATTAAGTAGGCATCACACGCATCAATAGCAGCAGGTAATTTACCCTGCCGCACATCATAAACTACAAACTCCAGGAGAGGGTCTGCTTTTTTTAGTAATCTGACAAACATATCTGGATATTGCCCATGTACTGAAGCAAATTTTTCTTGAACTTCATCACATTGTAATAATCCAAGATTCATGATGGCTCTCTCAGGTAAGCTATTTCTCCGACAATGGCTGCATGCAGAATATTTTGATACTGTGAGGCACTGAAAGGAATAGGATTGTTACCAGCTGCGGCATCCTCTGTGGCCATTGTCGCAATTCGTGTCACTTGCCCGTCATTAATACCTATTTCAGCTAAAGAATGTTCAATGCCTACTTCATACCGTAGTTTTAGTACCCAGTCGAAAAAGCCATCAAAGCCATCATTGATCTGCAGATAGGCGGCAAGGCGTGATATTCTATGCTCAATGGCTGAGCGGTTAGCTTGTAACACGTAGGGCATCAGAATAGCATTTAAACGCCCGTGGTGAGCGTCGTAAATGGCTCCTAAAGGGTGTGCTAATGCATGCATTGCCCCTAAGCCGCGTTGAAAAGCAGTAGCACCCATTGCTGAGGCGACGAGCATCTGTGTACGTGCTTCCAAGTCCCTGCCATTTTTAACAGCACGGGGTAAATAATCTTTAACAAGCCGAATACCTTCGATGGCTATTCCTTCTGCCATAGGGTGATAATGATTAGAACAGAAGGCTTCTAAAGCGTGTGATAATGCATCCATGCCAGTGGCTGCTGTGATCGGTGGTGGTAGTCCAATGGTAAGTTCTGGATCAAGAATGACTATTTCAGGCAGCATCTTGGGATGAAAGATAATCTTTTTGATATGCCGCTCATTATCGGTAATAACCGATGCACGTCCTACTTCCGAGCCAGTACCTGCAGTGGTTGGTATTGCAACCACAGGTGCCATCCTAGCCATATTAACGCGCTTCCAATTATCGCCGATGTCTTCAAAATCCCAGAGCGGGCGTTCTTGACCTACCATTAAGGCAATTGCCTTCCCTGCGTCAAGCCCTGATCCGCCACCAAAGGCAATTACACCATCATGTTTACCAGCATGGTAAGCTTTTATCCCTGACATGACATTTTCACTGTTCGGATTTGCTTTGATTTGACTGAATACTGCTGCGCGCAGATGAGCCTCACGGCAATGACGCAATAGATCGGCCACCATGGGCAGCTGTGCAAGACCTGGATCGGTTACTAATAAGGGCGCTTGCATACCTAGTGCGCTGCATGCTTGGGCAAGTTCGTTTACTCGTCCGGCTCCTACTCGCACCTGAGTAGGATAATTCCAGTTAGCCGTCAATGATGGCGTGCTCATGTTACAAACTCCTTAAATGAAAAGATTTTGGCCGGGTGAGTGACTCATATCCAAGCACCGATAACGTGCAGCCCCGACCAGAATTTTTTACTCCAGTCCATGCTAATGCTGGATCAAGGTAATCACAGCGATTAATAAAAAAAGTGCCCGTATGCAATTGCTCGCCAATAGCCGTACCCGCAGTGATATCTTTGGTACAAACAGTAGCAGTCAAACCATAATCACTGTCATTCATCAAGGCAATGGCTTCGGCATCGCTATTGACTGCCATGATACCTACGACTGGCCCAAAAGATTCTTCGGTCATCACTCGCATTTGATGATTGACCTGCGTTAAAATCTGTGGAGCCATATAAGCAGAGCCAGGTTTATCCATCGGAAAATCTTGTCTATTGATGTGCTCCACAGCGCCTTGTGCAACTGCTTCATTAATTTGATTGCGCACAAAGTCAGCACGAGCAGCGGAGACCAAAGGGCCGAGTGTGGTTTCAGGATCATCGGGTCGTCCAAGTTTATATTCTTTAACCAGTGTTACTGCTTTCCTAATAAATTGATCATGTAGATCCCGATGAACATAAATACGTTCTATGCCACAGCAAGACTGACCTGAGTTAAAAAAAGCGCCGTCAATTAAGGTGGCAACGGCTTGATCAATATCAGCATCTGCACGTACATAGGCAGGATCTTTACCGCCGAGTTCAAGACCAGTATTGAGAAAACGCCCAACAGCAGCTTGCTCAATCATTTTCCCGCCGGGAACAGAACCAGTAAATGCAACGTAATTAATGACAGGAGATTGGATGAGCTTTTCTGTGTCTGAATGAGTTAGATGTAAGTACTGGAAAACTCCATCGGGCATACCGGCTTGAACAAATGCTGCCGCTAAACGTTCTGCTACAAGAGGTGTTTGAGCAGAATGCTTCAGCAACACAACATTACCCGCCATAATGGCCGGGATGATGACGTTCACTGCTGTGAGAAAGGGGTAATTCCACGGCGCTATTGCTAGCACCGCTCCCAACGGTTCACGTTTAATATAACGGATAAAATCTGGTTTTTCAGGTAATTCAATGGTTGATAATGCCTTATCAGCGGCGTTGATCATATAGAGCGCGCGCTCTTCAAAACCTGTTATTTCTCCTGCGGCATAGCGAATAGGGCGCCCCATTTGCCAGCAAATTTCATTGGCCAGTGCTTCCTTGTTAGCCACCAGGATTTCAACGGCAGCCAGACAAAATGTTGCTCTCTTTGTTAACGGCGTGGTACGCCACATACTTTTTGCTGCCTCAGTTTTTGCCAGAGCTTGGTGAATAACTTCCTGGCTGGCAAACTGACGCTCAACATACAGTGAATTATCAATAGGAGAATACGCTTTTAATGTGTCCTTCATTTAAAATTCCTTGAAAACTAGCAGGTTTGACATTTCGCTAGCTTGAGTGCTTACGGCCTGGTTTTCGCAGCGGAGCAAACCAGGCTATAAGCGCCAAGATAGTAGAAAGATCCTATATAATTTCAAAATAACGATCCAATTCCCAATCAGTAATATGTCGTCGAAACTCTCGTTCTTCCCATTCGCGCGAAGCTGCGAAATGCTCAACAAATCCCTCACCGAATAGAGAGTAGGCTGCTGCTGAATTTCTCAGGCGCTGTGCCGCCTCCCACAAGGTTGAAGGTAAAGCTAATTCCTTGTTATGAGATTGACTGTAGGAGTTTCCTCGAATTTCCTCTTCTGGTTCCCACTCGTGCTCAATCCCATATAAGCCGGAACCTAATGCTGCAGCGAGGGCAAGGTAAGGATTCGCATCGGCAGAACCCAGGCGGTATTCGATTCGTTGTGATTTGTCACTGCCAGGGATTAAACGTAATGCGGTAGTGCGATTTTCTACTCCCCAGGTCGCGTCAGTGGGTGCCCAAAATCCGGGAATCAGACGAGTATAGCTATTCACAGTGGGTGAAAACATGGCTAACAATTCAGGCATCAATTTTTGTTGGCCGGCCAGAAAATGACGCTGGATCTTGCTCATATTATATTTCGCTGAAGGATCATAAAAAGCGGAGGAGGAGTCGTTTTTATTCCGTAATGACATATGAATATGGCCGCTTTGCCCTGGATAATTAGGCGACCATTTAGCCATAAAAGTCGCCATCATATTATTGCGTTGCGCCAATACTTTCATAAAGGTTTTAAAGAGTGCAGCTTTGTCGCCAGCAGCCTCCGCTTTGTCAACGGCGATAGCTGCCTCAAGTACCCCGGGGCCCGTTTCCGTATGCAGGGCTTCAATAGGGAAATCCATAATCTCACCCATGTTAAGGATCTGATGATACAATTCGGCATGGACACTATTGCGAATGACTGAATAACCAAAGAAATCGGGTGTCATGGGTTTTAAGTTACGATACCCCTTTGCACGTATGCTATCAGGCGTTTCGTCAAACATGAAAAATTCATATTCCAAAGCAGCATAGGCATCAAAACCCATCAGTTCCGCTTTTTGAATAACACGGCGTAATAGGCCGCGAGGGCATAATTCTGCCGCTGCACCATCAAATTCAGCCATAAATAATAATTGATTATCTTCAAAGCAAAGTTCACGGCAACTCTGAGGTAGAATCTGTACTAATGCATCAGGATAACCGGTATGCCAGCCGGTATATTTAACGTTATCAAAAAGCTTGTCTTTAGAATCCCAGCCTAGAATCACATCGCAAAAAGAAAAGCCATGCTCTAAGGCTGAGAAAAATTTGCTCCGACTCATGTACTTGCCAAGCATGACACCGTCCATATCAATAAGTCCGATTTTCACGTGAGTGAGCTTACGTTCTTCAACGATGCTTTTTGCATCTTCCACTGTTTTAACATCTCTCGGATTTAACATCGTATGTCCTTATTTTTGAGTTATCAGCCAAGCGTCTAGAAATTAAGAAGAGACAAGAGGCTCCCTCTAAGCACCAGAAAGATAATCATGACAGCTAATACAACACACATTGAGTGTTGTTTCCTTGCTTCTGTATTGAGGAGGGCGCTACCCAGCAAGAGTAGCATGTAAACCATTCACAATGGTAGCTGAGGTAAATTGAATGAGGAATCCCTTGCCAAGTGAACGACTTGGCAAAGAAGTTAATGACTGGTTATATCAAATTCACCATAAAGATCATAATCATCGCTGTCAGTCACTCTAATGTCTACTAAATCGCCAACATGGACATTCTCATTTAGTGGCAAAAAGACTAAACCATCTATTTCCGGAGCATCGCTTTTACTGCGCGCAATAATTTGTTCATCGTTAATTTCGTCAATTAAAACTGTTTGACGTGAACCAATCTTGGCGGCTAGTTTAGCGTGGCTGATTTCAGCTTGTACTTGCATGAAGCGATGATAACGTTCTTCCTTAATATCGTTAGGAACAGGATCAGCTAGTTCATTAGCCTTAGCACCTTCAACAGGTGAGTATTGGAAACAACCAACGCGATCCAGCTCGGCTTCTTGTAAAAAGTCCAGTAATTCTTCAAATTCGTCTTCAGTTTCACCAGGAAAGCCAACAATGAAGGTAGAGCGTAAGGTAATGTCGGGACAAATTTCGCGCCATTGAGCAATACGTGCCAAGGTATTTTCACTACTTGCCGGGCGTTTCATTGCTTTTAAAACGCGTGAACTCGCATGTTGTAATGGAATATCCAAATAAGGCAGAATGAAGCCATCGCGCATTAAGGGAATGATCTCATCAACATGCGGATAGGGATAAACATAATGTAGGCGTACCCAAATACCTAGCTCGCCGAGTTGCTCACATAAATCATAAAAGCGAGTACTGATAGTTTTACCTTGCCATTCAACGGGTTGGTAACGGGTATCAACGCCATAGGCACTGGTATCCTGCGAAATAACTAATAATTCTTGCACCCCAGCGTCTTTTAAGCGTTTCGCTTCACTAAGTATTTGTGGCAGCGAATAACTTTGTAATTTGCCGCGCATGGTAGGAATGATGCAAAAAGTACATTTTTGATTACAACCT
This sequence comes from Legionella tunisiensis, assembly GCF_000308315.1. Taxonomy (GTDB): domain Bacteria; phylum Pseudomonadota; class Gammaproteobacteria; order Legionellales; family Legionellaceae; genus Tatlockia; species Tatlockia tunisiensis. Next base: position 10,763 of record NZ_CALJ01000112.1, read on the forward strand.
TCTGAAATCTTTAAATAGGCATAATGTCGTGGTGTTAATTTAATGCCTTGAGGTGGTACGAGTTGAGTGAAGGGATCCACAGGTGGTGGTAAATGTCGATGCACAGCACGGACGACTTCCTCGTAAGCATGTGCACCACTAATATGTAATACATCAGGGCAGGCTTCACGAATAATATCTGCTTTGGCACCGAGGCAACCTGTTACAATAACACGTCCATTTTCGGCCATCGCTTCTTTAATGGTGTCCAAAGATTCTTTTACTGCTGCATCAATAAAACCACAGGTATTGATTACCACTACACCGGCATCCTGATAACTGGATACCAAATCATAGCCCTGAGCACGCAGTTGAGTAATGATTCGCTCTGAATCCACCAGTGCTTTAGGGCAACCCAAACTGACAAATCCCACTCTATGATTCATAATTTTCTATCTGTAAAAAAAGTGGGCGAATTATACCGTTTCTAGGGTAAGGTTGTCTAATGTCTCTTGATTTTACTATGGTAATCATTTGAAAAAGTTTAGTTTTTATTTTTATAGACAGAAAGTAGAGGAGAGGGCCGACTTGACTAGCGGTAATAAAGCGAGGGGGCTTAATTTTGCTGAATTTCATTTTCTCATTATTCAAAATCCTTCATTTACATCAACAATTAAAAGAAGCGATAAAATTAAATGGTATTTTTATAAGGCGGTGCTCCTAAGTGCTCTTCAGAAATGTTGACATAGCCAAGCTGCCTACCTTCACTATCGATGATTTCATGGGTATGCTGATAGGCATCTTTAGTGACAACAGAAAATTTTAGAGGATTACCCTCTTTATCGAGTAGTTGGGTCGTTAATTTCATTTTATTTCTTTCGTAATTGATTAAAAAATATCAATATAATATTTTTTGTCCTTGTCTACAGCGAAATTTAAGAAAGAATTGATTCCAAAAAGGAATGGATACAGTGAAATGGATAGATTTAGGTCAGTTTTATGAACTAGGTATCGGACGCATATTTCCAGAATTTTGGCATAAAAAAGCAACAAACAGCGACGCCAAAAACACAAAAAATACCGCCCGAAACGATGGCTGTTGTAATACCAGCAGCGGAAGCGACAATCCCAGCTCTTGTATCACCTAATCTCGGCCCACTTAAATAGCTAATCATTTCGATACCTGCTAAGCGGCCACGATAATCATGGGGGATCGTATGATTCCACAACGTGCTTCTAAAAATCCCGCTGATAGCATCAAACGCGCCAGAGAGGGCTAAAAAGAAAAGAGCCCAGGCAAGTGAAACAGACAATCCAAAACCTACCATGGCAATACCCCAGAAAGCTGCAGCAATCGCTATGGCTTTCCCATCATGCTTAATGGCAGCTGTCCACCCACTAAAAAATGAAATAAAAAGGGCACCTACTGCCGGAGCAGCATAGAGTAAACCTAATGTTTGAGCACCGCCTAAGGATTGCGCTATTGCTGGAAAAAGAGCATTAGGCATAGCGAAAATCATTGCTATAAAGTCTACACAATAACTTCCTAATAATTCTTGCCGTTTAAAAGCGAATTGAATGCCTTCTTTTAAGGCAGAAAAGGCGGATGATGATTTAGCGACAATGGGTTTAGGCAAATTTTTCATAAGACTTAAAGTAATAAGTGATACGACAAACGTGAGTAAATCGATGAAATAGGTCAGCACCATTCCCAGATGAGCAATAATTAACCCCGCAATAGCAGGGCCAACAATCATGCAAAAACTATATTTAAAACTTGTTAGCACGCCCAATGCTTTATAATCTCTCGGTTCTACTAATTGCTGGGTCATACTATCCAGTGCCGGGCGATGTAATCCTGTTATAGCAGACATCAAGGAGGCAATAACAAAAATACCAATAAGAGTTGGTTGGCTGCTATTAGCATTGATAGTGAGCAACGCACATCCCAAAATAAGGCATATTTCACTGATGATTATCAACCCACGGCGATTGTATTTATCAGCAAATACACCGCCAAGTAGTGCAGTAATTAATAAGGGTATCAACTGAAGCAAGCTTAATAAACCCACCATTAATGACGAGTGAGTCAGCTGATAAACTTGATAGGGTAAGGCAACACTTGTAATCATCGTTCCAATGAATGATACAAATTGGCCTGTAAAAAGTAGTGCGTAGTTAGGATTGTTTTTAAGAGGGGATATATCCACAAAAAGAGTCAAAATAATTTCTCATAAAATCAGGACGCCTGAGCTTCCTGTAATTGTTGTAAAAATTTATTCGCTGGTGTTTCACCCACGAGACGTAAATTTTCCTGTTCATCACCGTTTTTGTTAAAAAATAAAAAAGTCGGTGGTGCAACGACATTAAATTGGCTAAGTAGCGCTTTATCTTGTTTGCTATTTGCGGTGATATCGACTTTCAACACGACAAAATCTTTTAGTGCCTTTTCCACACGGGGATCTTTAAACGTAGTGGCCTCCATCAGCTTGCAAGAGGAACACCAATCAGCATAAAAATCAATCATAACTGGTTTACCACGTGCTTTGGCAATCGCTTGTTGCGCTTCATTCACTGTTTTAACAAGTTCATGCGAACTGCCAAGGTGGTTTCTTTCTGCAATGGTGGTCACTCGCAAACCAGATAATGGTTGCAGAGGATTGGATTCACCCATGCTTGCGCCTACCAGTACCAGCAAACCATAAACCAGTAACAAAATACCTAAACCCTGGCCGAATTTAGCTTGCTTGGAAGGAGCGGGGCTAAGGGCTCCACAATAAACGCCTGAGAAGACCAATAAACTTGCCCATAAAGCCATAACCAGAGGGGAGGGAAGAATACGGCCTAATAAATAGATAGCAACAGCAAGCAATAAAACACCAAAAAACGTTTTGACGGTATTCATCCAATGACCTGCTTTAGGAAGCCATTTACCGGCTGACATACCGATTAGCAAAAGTGGCGTTCCCATACCTAGCCCGAGAAAAAACAAGGCTAAACTGCCTAAAATAAGGTTGCCGGTATGAGCGATATAACTTAAGGCGCCAATAAGTGGGGCCGTAACACAGGGTGAGAGGATTAAAGTCGATAAGCATCCCATCGCTGCCGCCCCAAGGTAATGGCCTCCAGCCTGATGTTGGCTGGCGGTAGCCAGTTTTGCCTGCCAGGAAACCGGTAAGCGCAGTTCGTAGTAACCAAACATGGAGAGTGCCAGCAAGATAAAAATCAGGCTGAAGAGACTGATTATCCATGGTGACTGCATGACGATTTGGAGATTAGCGCCTAATAAAGCGACGACTGCACCGACGATTGCGTAAGTGACCGACATGCTAAGTACATAGCTTAACGAAAGAAAAAGCTTTGCGGGTAGAGATAGTTGCACCATGCCCGACAATAATTCCTGACAGTACGGGGACCATTGGTAAGACACAGGGAGTGAATGA
>NZ_CALJ01000111.1 GCF_000308315.1 Legionella tunisiensis
CGATTCGTAGTATCGATAAGCAGGTTCCTGGTGGTTTGGGAATCATGTTAGACGATGTATTGGCGGCTATTCCTGCCTGGTTGTTAATGCAATTACTTGCCTGGGGATTTGCAAAATGAATGAAAACCATAAGGAATTAATCAGTATGAGTTTGACTGTTGGTATAGTGCTGCTGGCGCTCTTTATCATTCATCGCTTTATTCCGTCTATGATTTGGGCAGCCATTATTGTCATAGCGACCTATCCTTTATATCGTCGTTGGCGGGAATTTTTTGCTAACCATGATAATCTGGCCGCTTTGTTGTTTACTATTATATTGAGCTTGATATTTATATTACCTTTAAGTTGGCTAGTTAGTATTTTGGTAAAAGAATTACAAATATTTATCAATTATTTACAGATGATAAATCGCGAAGGGGGGCAAGCTCCGGAATTCATAAAACAAATTCCAATGATAGGCAATGAGCTGGTCACTTATTGGGATGCTAATATTAGTAAACCAGGCAATGTCAGATCGTTTTATCCAATCTTCATCTGCCCCTAACATCTGCCAGTTATTATATTAAGCAAGTAGGTGTTAATCTGGCTCACCGCGGTTTTCAGCTAGGGTTTACTCTATTAACGTTATTTTTCTTTTATCGCGATGGCGATAAATTATTTCAACAAATCAATCACATTGGTGAGTTTTGTTTGGGAGCTCGTTGGTTTCGCTATGCTGACCGCTTACCCTCAGCCTTAAGAGCGACAGTCAATGGTACCATTGTGGTAGGTTTAGGTGTTGGTGTGTTAATGGGTTTTTGTTATTTTTTAGTTGATTTCCCTGCTCCAACCTTAACTGGTTTTATAACAGCATTTGCTGCTATGATTCCCTTTGTTGTGCCCTTAGTGTTTGTCGCTGTTGCTTTGATTTTATTGTCCTATGGCAGCATGATAGGCGCTATTGTAGTCGTGGCGTGGGGCACCATCGTGATGTTTGTTGCTGATCATTTTGTGAAGCCGGTTTTGATTGGTGGCGCGATCCAACTACCTTTCCTTGCTGTTTTGTTTGGTATTTTAGGTGGTGTCGAAACCTTGGGGTTGCTTGGTTTATTTGTTGGACCGATCATTATGGTGCTGTTTGTGACGCTTTGGGAAGAACCACAAGGCTTTGTAAAGTTGGTAATAAATGAGTAAAAATAGTTCAATATATTGAAAAAATATTCAATTTATGGCATGATAAAATTCAGATTGAGGACTTGTAATTTAATTATTTGACCCAATTTGTTCTGCAGTAAAGTTTTTCAAATGACCCGCAGTCATGAAGTTAGGGGATATTTATGAACAAAAATTGGCCAACAAGGGAGAAAGATATTCATGCTGCTCAACGTATCATGGAGGAGTATGCGAATGAGCAGAATAGTGATTCGTTAGGATTATTCGAATTGGTTGTCAATCAGGAAGAAAAGCGGATGGATTTTCGTTTGTCCTCTTGGGTTTTAACGCTGGCAGAACATTTCAAATCGCTCTATGGAGCCAGTCAAGGCGATTTTGTGACTCGCCAAGTGATTAGTTATTGCATCACGAAAGGTGAAACCTTACATTAATCACCGCAGCACTTGCCTTGTACAAGTAATCGTTTGACCACAAGGCAACAGCGCTATTAA
>NZ_CALJ01000110.1 GCF_000308315.1 Legionella tunisiensis
ACGTTAAAATTTTTTAACATCACGAAAAGGTTTTATTCGTTGGTTACGTTTAGCGAGTAGTTTCTTTTTTGCTGTGGACAGCAGTTTTTTAGTATCTATTATAGGGAGAGTCAACTGTTTACTAATCGTTTCTAAAGATTGAGCAACATAAAAATGCCAGTGTTGTTCAAAATTAGGTGTTTGTGTTAAACCAAAATAACGACTTAGGACAGCATATTCTTTTTCAGTCAGTTCAGTCTGAATTTCTGTTTTATCCCAACGATAAAATTTTCCTTCTTCACCTTCAGAATCTGCGTCGAGACTGGCGTAATATCCTCCTTCTGCAGATTGCATTTCTTTAATTACCCACTCGGCAGTTTCAACAGCAATTTCGTGAAAAGCTGCCTCAGCATGGTGTTGGCCAGCAATGGAGTAAAGTGCTAATAATTGCCCATTATCGTAGAGCATTTTTCAAAATGAGGGATGTTCCATTTTCGTCAACTGAGTAACGATAAAAACCTCCTGCTAATTGGTCATAAATACCACCTTTTGAAATATGTTCCAGAGTAACTGAAGCAAGGGGTGAATGATGAGCCAACAAGTAATCAAGTTTAGGCGCTTGAGGGAATTTGGGGGAGCCACCAAATCCACCGTGTTTTGTATCATAACTTGCTGTCAGATTATCCAGGGCAAGTTCTAGGGGACGATTATTTAAAGTAGTGATCGTCGTTGGGCTATGGTTCTGTTGTTGTAATATTTTTTTAATTGTTTAGCTTGTTCTTGGATATTTTGTTGTTGATTGTTGTAGATCGCTGTAACGAAGTGCAAAATTTTTTTAAAGGCTGGTAATTGATAATGATCTTCACGCGGAAAATAAGTACCACTAAAAAAAGGGCTCAGATCGGGTGCCAAAAAAATTGTCAGAGGCCAACCTCCGTGCTGTTGGCTTAAAAAATAATGCGCTGTTTGGTAAATTTTGTCTAAATCTGGCCGTTCTTCTTTATCTACTTTTATATTAATAAAGAATGTATTCATCTCTATAGCGGTTTCTTCATCCTCAAAGGATTCATGGGCCATAACATGACACCAATGGCAGGCGGCATAACCTATAGAAAGCAGAATCGGTTTATTTTCTTCGCGCGCCTTATCAAGGCTTATTTTACTCCAAGGATACCAATCGACAGGATTATGGGCATGTTGTTGGAGATAAGGACTTTTCTCGTGAATCAGATGATTTGCTTTTCGCGCTTTGGCCATGGCTGAAATCCTGAGTTAGATTAAGAGTAAAGAATGCCTGGGGAAGAAGACGATGTAAATGGTACTTTTAAGAATGCAAGCCCATATAGATTGGGGAGATTTTTTTAGAAGCTTACATCTATTTCGCTAGCTCGAGTGCTTAGGTTATGACTTCATGTTCGAGCATCGCAGCGGAGCATACATACGAGTGTATGAGCAACGAAGCACAGAAAATCAAGTCATAACCAGCAAGATAGTAAGAAGGTCAACAGCCTCTAGAGTGTTTCTACCGTCTTTTTATGGTGCAGCAACTTACTCTTAGTTAGTTTTGCCTGAGCTAATTTTTCTTGTTCTTTAGTAATGATCTCAGCAGGCGCTTTGTCAGTAAATTTAGGATTACCAAGTTTACCTTCAGCAAGAGCAATATCTTTATCCAGTTTAACAATTTCTTTTTCTAGACGAGATAATTCAGCTTGCTTGTCAATGAGGCCAGCCATAGGGATAAGTAACTCGAGCTCACCGACGACAGCAGAAGCTGAAACGGATAGTGATTCACTCTTATCCATGCAATGGATGTGAGTCAGTTTATTTAACGCAATTAAAGTTCCATGATATTTTTAATCCGTTCTTCTATTACCGGCGCTACATTTCTGAAATGCAGGGGAATTAATTTAGCAGGAGAAATAGTCATTTCACTACGGATTGTACGTACAGATTGAATCACTGACTTTAACCAGGCTAATTCTTCTTCCACTTCAGGATTAATGAAATCCTTGTTCACTTGCGGATAAGGACTTAGCATAATGGTTTCACCATTTTGGCTGGTGAGTTTGCTTGTACGTTGCCATATTTCTTCAGTAATAAACGGCATAATGGGGTGCAAGAGTTTTAAGATCTGATCAAGCACATGAATCAGAGTACGTCGAGTCCCTCGCTTCATGGCAGCCAGGGCATTGTTGTCGTAGAGCACTGGTTTTGATAATTCAAGGTACCAATCGCAATACTCATGCCAGACAAACTCATAAAGCGTGTTTGCCAGTAAATCAAAACGATAGGTTTCAAAATAATGATGGCACTGAGCAATAGTATGTTGCAGACGGGAAAGTATCCATTGATCAGCAGGACTATACTGGAATGCTCCATCACCAAAATCGATCTGCTCCTCGTCTGTATTAAGTAATACATAACGTGAAGCATTCCATAGCTTATTGCAAAAATTTCTATACCCTTCAACTCGACCCATATCGAAACGTACATTACGACCTGTGGATGCTAAAGAACAAAAGGTAAAACGAAGTGCATCAGTACCAAAAGCAGCAATGCCTTCTGGAAATTCTTTACGGGTGGCTTTTGCTATTTTATCGCGCACTGAAGTCAACATCAGGTTGGAAGTCCGCTTTTCAATAAGTTTGTCGAGCTCAATTCCGTCAATGATATCAATGGGATCCAGGACATTTCCTTTGGATTTAGACATTTTTTGCCCTTCGCTATCACGAATAAGGCCAGTAATAATGACTTCTTTGAAGGGTACTTTACCTGTAAATTTTAAGCCCATCATAATCATGCGAGCGACCCAAAAGAAAATGATATCAAATCCGGTTACCAAGACTGACGTGGGGTAAAATTGTTCAAGCTCCGGCGTGCGTTCTGGCCAGCCCAAGGTGGAAAAAGGCCAAAGTGCGGAAGAAAACCAGGTATCAAGAACATCTTCGTCTTGTTTTAAAGAGACGGATTCATCCAAGGAATATTTGAAGCGAACATCGTTTTCGCTGTAGCCAACATAAACATGGCCATGGCTGTCATACCAGGCTGGAATACGATGCCCCCACCATAATTGTCTACTGATACACCAATCTTCAATGTTTTCCATCCATTGAAAATAAGTTTTGGACCAATTCTCAGGAATAAAGCGGATTTCACCTTTTTCAACCGCCTCGATAGCCGGTTCAGCCAGCGGGTTAATTTTCACATACCATTGATCAGTTAAAAGCGGCTCAATGATAACATTCGATTTTTCGCCGCGAGGTACCTTTAATTTGTGTGGTTCAGTTTTGACTAAGAGATCTACTTTACCCAGGTCTTGAATAATTAGTTCACGAGCTACAAAACGATCCATTCCTTGGTAAGGTAAAGGCGCGTTTTTATTGATGGTTGCTTTCTTAGTTAAAATGTTAATCGAGGGTAGATTGTGACGTTTACCAATTTCGTGATCATTAAAATCATGGGCTGGGGTAATTTTGACGCAACCACTACCAAATTCCATATCGACATAGTCATCTGCAATAACAGGAATCGTTCTGTCACATAAAGGAAGTTGTAACTGTTTGCCGATCAAATGTTGATAGCGGGAATCATCAGGATGAACGGCAACTGCTGTATCACCAAGCAGGGTTTCTGGGCGTGTTGTAGCGATAATAATAGATTCGTTTGAATCAACGACTGGGTAGCGTATATGCCATAAACATCCCTCTTCTTCCTCGGAAATCACTTCAAGATCTGAAACAGCTGTACCTAATTTTGGATCCCAATTGACCAGACGAGTACCGCGATAGATAAGTCCTTCATCGTATAATTGAACGAATACTTTTTGTACAGCAGCTGACAAGCCTTCATCCATTGTGAATCGTTCGCGCGACCAATCTACGGACGAACCGATACGGCGCATTTGACTGGTAATCTGATTTCCTGATTCTTCTTTCCAATGCCATACGTGCTCTAGAAATTCCTCACGATTCATGTCCTTGCGAGATAATCCTTTGCTATCCAGTTGGCGTTCCACAACGAGTTGCGTTGAAATTCCTGCATGATCGGTACCAGGTTGCCAGAGGGTTTTTGCGCCTTGCATGCGCTTATACCGAATCAGAGTATCCATTAAAGTATGTTGAAAACCATGTCCCATATGTAAACTACCGGTTACATTGGGAGGAGGCAACATAATGCAATAAACCTTTCCTTCGCCGCGCGGCTCAAAATAATGGTGGCTTTCCCACTTTTCATAGCATGCACGTTCTATCGCTTGTGGGGAATAAGTCTTATCCATGATTTAACCTGTACTGATGAAAGTCGCGAATTCTAACATATTCAATGGGAATAAATCATCGTTAAGCGACCAATTATTAAGCTCAGTTGCCATTCTCAAAACCTATTCTAGCTTATGAGAATCATTGACTGTCGAAGGAGCAGCAGTATTCTCGTTGTCGTCATCATGTCGATGGTCAGCGGCAATATAAGTATACATGGTCGGTACAACAAAAAGAGTAAAGCAGGTACCAACCAGCAAACCAGTTGAAATGACTAGACCAATATCAAAACGACTGACAGCGCCAGCCCCTGCTGCGATTAATAGAGGGAGGACGCCAAAGACCATGGCTGCTGTTGTCATTAGGATTGGACGTAAACGAATGGCTGCTGCTTCCTCCACGGCCGCTCTGCGATCAAGATTTTTCTCACGTTGTAATTGATTAGCAAAGTCAACAATTAAAATCCCATGTTTGCTGATCAAGCCGATTAAAGTAATTAACCCAACTTGCGTGTAAATATTAATGCTTGCTGCTCCCAAATTAAGTGGAATCAATGCTCCGCAAATGGACATCGGTACACTGATTAATACAATTAATGGATCTCTGAAACTTTCATATTGGGCTGCAAGCACCAGAAAAATAACAATGATTGCCAGGAAAAAGGCAAAGATAAGTGCAGTACCCTCCTGAATAAATTGCCTTGACTGCCCACCATAATCATAAGTAAAGCCTTTGGGTAACAGTTTATCTGCCTGCTCTTTTAAAAACGCCAAACCCTGCCCGAGTGTTGTACCTGGCATCATCACTGCTTGAATAGTGGCGGCATTGAGTTGCTGGAAGTGCGTTACGGCATTCGGTTGTACTTTTTCTTTTGGCGTAACTACCGTTGATAAAGGGACCATAATGCCATTGGCGGTACGCATGAAAATTTGCCCTAATTGCTCGGAGTTCAAGCGATAACGCCTGTCTAATTGAGGAATTACCTGATAACTACGCCCTTGTAAATTGAAATAGTTAACGTAATTACCAGAAAGAGCAGTGGTTAAACTGCTACCAATTGCCTGCATGTCCAGTCCGAGATCGGACGCTTTGGATCGGTTAATTTCCAATTCAATTTCTGGTTGATTGAATTTCAGGCTGTTATCAATATAAATAAAAAGACCACTTTTGCGTGCTGCATCAATTAATTTGTTGGATACTTCAAAGAGCGTTTGAAAATCATTGGTAGTCTTGATAACAAACTGAATAGGAGTTCCACTACCGCCGCCAGGGAGGGGAGGGGGAATAACAGCAAATGATTTAAGGCCGGCTACACCATCTAACTTGTCTTGTAATGATTGTTTTAACTGAAATTGACTGCGTTTTCGTCGATCCCAGGCTTTGAGCACCATACCGGAAACAGGTGCACTCATATTCACTGTAAAATAATGTTCTGTTTCGGGAAAACTCTTATAGATTTCATCAAAAGGTTGAGTATAGGCTTCGATGTAATTAATTGTTGCATATTGTGGTGCTGTTGATACAACAAAGAAGAAGCCTTGATCTTCTTCGGGGGCGGTTTCTTCTGCGGTATGGCTATATAGATAGGGCAGCATTACTAATACTACTGCTGCGAGCAGCAAAATAATGATCCGCGTATCCAATAAGCTATGAAGAGTGCGCTGATAACGGATTTTCAGGCGGTTAAATTGCTCATCGAGAAAGTGAACAAAACGCCCACTACTGATATCCGCTGAGAGTATTTTAGAGCACATCATTGGTGTCAATGTTAATGCAATAATCCCAGAGATAATAACGGCACTTGCCAAGGTGAAAGCAAATTCCTTAAAGAGAGCGCCTGTTAATCCTCCCATAAATCCGATGGGTGCATACACCGCTGCTAAAGTAATGGTCATGGCAATGACAGGTGTCGCAATTTCACGAGCGCCGATAATTGCAGCCTGAAAGGGTGTTTTTCCTTCTTCAATATGCCGGTGTACGTTTTCAACAACGACAATAGCATCATCGACTACAAGACCAATTGCCAGAACGAAAGCTAGCAAAGTCAGCAAATTGATGGAATAGCCTAAAAATAACATGAAGGTGCAGACACCAATCAATGACAAAGGTATCGTAACGACCGGAATAATAACAGAGCGCAAGGAACCCAAAAACAGGAAGATGACGATAATAACGATGATTGCTGCTTCAGCAATGGTTCGAATCACTTCCTCGATAGAGGCGCGAATAAAATCAGTCGCATCGTAGACAATAGTCCCTGATAAAGAAGGAGGAAATTCACGTTGAATAGAGGGCATTATTTTGCGCACATCGCTAATCACGGTCAGCGGGTTGGCGGTGGGTGTTGGTGTGATGGCGAGAAAGACGGCTTTTTTACCATTAAATCGTACAGTAGAATCATAGTTTTGCGAGCCTAATTCTATTTTACCGATGTCACGCAGACGGATAATGGAATTCTTGTTGCTTCTGACGATTAATTGACTGAATTCTTCAACATTATTTAAATCAGTTTTCGCAGTCATGTTGATCGCAACGTATTCACCTTTAGTATTTCCTGCTGCAGTAAGGAAATTATTACGTGCTAATACACTGGATACATCAGAAGGTGCTACATTCAAAGCAGCCATTTTGATTGGGTTGAGGAAAATCCGCATGGAGTAGGTCGCCCCACCTAAGATATCCGCTTTTGCGACGCCGTCAACAGTTTGCAATTGCGGCTGTACAACACGAGTAGCGTAATCGGTAATTTGCTGTGGTGTCATATCAGGACTATCAAGGCTGATATACATCAATGGTGTTGAGGTATCCGAACTTTTAACAATCACCGGTTGCTGTGATTCAGGAGGCAATTGATTTAAGATTTGCTGCACTTTACTCATCACGTCTGTAAAGGCAACCTGGGGATTAAAATTCAATTTAATCGTTAGGGTAATTGTACTCAAGCCTTGTGTGCTGGTTGAGGTCATGTAATCGATCCCTTCCGCACTGGCAACCGCTGCTTCCATAGGTGTTGTAATGAATCCAGCAATTAAGGCGGCATCAGCGCCAGGATAAGCAGTCGTCACTGTGATAACCGTATTATCCATGCGCGGATATTGGCGAATTTGCATGGTTGAGATTGAATTCAGACCAAACAAAAAGATCAATAAACTAATGACTGTGGCGAGAACTGGGCGTTTAATAAATATATCTGTAAAATTCATGAGTTATCCTGGAAAAACCTTCGTCGTTTTTGACGATATTGATTCCAGCGATGGTTAAATAACCATCGCCTGGCAGGCAAAATCACTTGCCACTAAAACTGTTATTGGCCTAAATTATCAGGGTTGTTGACATTATTAAGTTGTACACTATTGTTAATGGCCACAGGGGTACCATTTTGTAATTTCAACTCTCCCGAACTAACAACCAACTGACCCGCTTTTATTCCTTTTTAATTACTGTGTAATTGCCAGCCTGTTCGCCTGTAGTAACAAACACACGTTGGACTCGCAAAATATCCTTGCCTTCTGCATCTTTTTACCGTCTTTATCTTTTTCGATCACAAAAACAGAATTGCCGTAGAGACTATAAGAAATGGCTGTAGAAGGTAAAACGATGACGTCTGGAATTAAGGGTTGCTCAACGGAAACAGAAGCAAACATGCCAGGAATAAAGGTGAATTGAGTAATATGATTTTTGGTGTTGAGTTCTGTGTTGCAATTAATAATCCGCTTTTCACCAACTTTTTTGCCAAGCTTAATGAGCGTCGAATTCTCTGGATTGTCAATTGCGGTGGCTGGACAATTGGGCAGAGTAGCCTGGACTAGAATGTTGTGGGTATTCGTGTCGACTTTGGAGTTAATAGCGGTGATTTTTCCTTCAAAGATGGCATTCGGAAATTCTTCTACGCTAAATTGAATGCCTTGATTAATATGTAATCGCTTTAGCATTTGTTCAGGTAAATAAAATTCCAGGTAAAGGGGATCGAGTGATTGCAAGGTCACAATCGCAGTTTGCCCAGGTGTAACATACTGCCCCAAATTAACTTGACGGATACCTAATAGTCCTGAAAAAGGAGCGCTAATATGTTTTTGTCTTATTTGTGCTTCGGTTTTTTCGACATTGGCTTTTGACTGCTGCAAATTCGCTGTGGCTTCATCAACACTTGAACTGGGGGTAGCTCCTCGTCTGAACAAATCAGCCTGTCGTTTATAATTGAGCTCACGTAGAGCAAGCTCTGCCAGATTAAATTTAAGTGTGGCCTGATCAACACTGTCATCAATATCAATCAGGGGTTTATCTTTCTCAAAATACTGACCTGATTCAAAATGAATTTTCACCACGTTTCCAGAGGCTTCAGAGTTGACATCAACGCCATTAATAGCAACAAAATTTCCTACTGTTGCAATACGTGGCTCCCAGCTTTTTTGGACAGCTTTGACTGAAGATACACTCACTGCCGGGGGCTCGTAGTTAGCGAAAAAGCGCTTAATCATAAAGCTTTTCAAGAGGTTGAACGCAATAATGCCTCCAAATACAACTGCTAAAGCGATAATCATGATCGTCATGCGTTTTTTCATCTTCATTCCTCTGAATGGGCTGATGCTTAGGAATTTGTTATTCCACTAGACTTCTTTCTAAACTCTATTGTGGTGGAAAATTGCTTCGTTGATACAGTGCTCAAATCTCATATACTGGGTGTACACTTGATTCCGCGCTCTGTGTCTTCTCACACTTCCCTCACCATAGCGAGTTGGGAAAGAGATCTACTTAATTTTGAGGGCTTAATATACCATAACTGCTTGATAGATGAAGCAAGTAACAGTCATGATATTTTGTGACTGGACTTCTTTTGCTACTCTAATGAGTTTCGCAAGAAATTCACTGTATTATTTGAGTCTTAATTAAAGAGAAAACAGGAAAATGGTGTTTCGTAATTATCAATATATTGTCTGAAATAAGAGCAAACTATTTTTATCATGGTCACAAAAAAAGCCTATTGACTAAAGACAACTCTTTGTTAACAATTGGTCTCCACTCTATCTTAGAGTTAATTTGGAGTTAATGATGAAGCTTAAGTCACTGCTTTTTGTTAGTTGTTTAGGTTTGTTAACATCAGTTTATGCCGATAGCAATCGGCATGTTCATCCGCAGGCATATGCTGGTACCACTGAGACCAAGTCCGTAATGAAAAGAGCCATGATGCCAGGCTATTGCGAAATAGAAGTGGTAAATGACGGCTATGATGATATACGTGTCTATGGAATTTTCGACGATGGTACGGTGCTAGAGCCATTTAATATCTATCGGTTTGAGCGTCCGCACTATATCGATTTGTTTTACCATGGAGAATGCCATTCTGGCATGCGTTTAGATATTAATACGTTCAGTGGATGGCGACTCGTTGCAAGAAGAGCCTATGTAGGCGAGACAGTTTATCCCTTCCGTTTTGGTAGAAAAGCCGAGGTGAAAGCACAGTAATTCCAAATTAATTTAAGTAGCATTTATGAGTTGTAAAATACATGGGAGGCACGATTGTACAATCGTGCCTTTCTTTTTATGTTGTTATATGCCTAAGAGGTTTTTATGAAACGTTTGTTAGCGTTACTGCCTTTATTACCATCACTGGGTTCATGTACCTTAGAGAATGATTACTACTATGATCGTTATTATGATACGGTACCTAAGCCTTACTATTATCATTCTGCGCCAACTCCCCATGCTTATCATCATTACCATCATCACGAAAGCAGGGAGTCGCATTATCACAGCCATAGCTCGGTGATACCGGAGTCAAGGGTGCACGAACATCCTAGCAATTATGGTAATGGCTATGTTTATGGCCATGATAGTATAGAGGAAGGCCATATGCATGGTCATGACTAGTTCACTGTGCTGTGATATTCTTGGATAATTTAATTCCATGAGAGCAGTATGTTAAGGATAATGAGAGAAATCCTGCTGATTTGTTCACTGCTGATTATGGTTGCTTGTTCTGCTACCTCAACGAGCGAAAGTACGGGACAATATCTTGATAGTGCAGCGCTAACTGCAAAGGTTAAAACGGAATTAGTTGATAAATTAGGAGCAAAAGGGTTTACGATTTCAGTTAGAACCTATAAGGGTGAAGTGCAGTTGAGTGGTATTGTAAGTAACCTAATAACCAAGCAGCGTGCTGCTGCGATTGCAGCAAATGTTGATGGAGTCAGGCGAGTACGTAATTCTCTCTTGGTTGAATAACGAGAATTAAGGGCTAATGTAAGTAAGAGCTACAAACCTGGCTGAGTAACTATTATAATTATTTAATTTTTAATTGTCGTCTAGATAGGGAATGTCTTTCTTACCTCCGTGCTTCAAGTAATTAGCTGAGGTCATGTGAAATTACGTTTAATTACCGACAGGGTTAAGGATTGCTAATGTTTGATAAAAATTACACGATTGCAGGGTTTGATGATGCGCTTTGGCAAGCAATTGAAGCAGAGCGTCAACGCCAGGAAGATCATATCGAGCTTATTGCTTCAGAAAACTATGCCAGTCCAAGGGTCCTGGAGGCGCAGGGCTCGGTGTTAACCAACAAATATGCAGAGGGCTATCCTGGTAAGCGCTATTATGGTGGTTGCGAATATGTAGATGTTGCGGAAAACCTCGCCATCAGCCGTGCCAAGCAATTATTTGCTGCTGACTATGTGAATGTACAGCCGCATTCAGGTTCACAAGCTAATGCCGCTGTAATGATGGCTTTGCTTTCACCTGGCGATGTTATTCTGGGGATGGCTCTACCGCATGGCGGTCATTTGACTCACGGCTCTAGAGTTAATTTTTCCGGCAAACTCTATGAAGCGATAGGCTATGGATTGGACCCTGAGACGGGTTTGATTAATTATGATGTTCTGGAAGAATTGGCGGTGACTCATCGCCCGAAAATGATTATTGCCGGTTTTTCTGCCTATTCCCAGGTGCTTGATTGGGCAAGATTTCGTACTATTGCGGATAAAGTAGGCGCTTATTTAATGGCTGATATGGCGCATGTAGCTGGTTTGGTAGCTGTTGGTCTTTATCCTTCGCCATTACCTTATGCAGATGTGGTTACGACGACGACCCATAAAACGTTACGTGGACCACGTGGAGGGTTGATTCTGGCTCGTGCCAATGAAGAAATTGAAAAGAAATTAAACTCGTCCGTGTTTCCTGGCATGCAGGGTGGTCCTTTA
The DNA here is from genome assembly GCF_000308315.1 of Legionella tunisiensis. GTDB lineage: Bacteria > Pseudomonadota > Gammaproteobacteria > Legionellales > Legionellaceae > Tatlockia > Tatlockia tunisiensis. Next base: position 11,429 of record NZ_CALJ01000110.1, read on the forward strand.
ATGCATGTTATCGCAGCCAAAGCAGTAGCTTTTGCTGAAGCTCTGCAACCAGAATTTAAGGACTATCAACAACAGGTTTTATTGAATGCAAAAGTGATGGCTGAGGTTCTTAAAAACCGAGGATATCCTATCGTTTCCGGTGGTACAGAAAATCATCTGTTACTGGTTGATTTGATCACTAAAAATATTACCGGTAAAGAGGCTGATGCTGCCTTGGGACGGGCTAATATTACGGTCAATAAGAATTCTGTTCCCAATGATCCACGTTCGCCTTTTGTAACGAGTGGTCTTCGTTTGGGCACTCCGGCAATTACGACGCGCGGATTTAAAGAAAAAGAGGTGACTGTGTTGAGTAATTGGATAGCAGACGTGCTTGATGATTTGAATGATGAAGCAATGATTGCGCGTGTGAAAGCGCAAGTCTTACAATTGTGTCATGAATTTCCGGTATATCGTTAATTATGCATTGTCCATTTTGTCATGCAGAAGACACCAAGGTAGTGGATTCACGCCTGGTTGCAGAAGGAGCGCAAGTACGAAGAAGGCGTCAATGTCTTCTTTGCCACGAGCGTTTTACTACTTTTGAATCAGCCGAATTGATAATGCCTTCGATTATCAAACGAGATGGCCGGCGTGAACCATTTAATATTAATAACTTGAGAGCTGGTATGTTGCGGGCTTTGGAGAAAAGGCCTGTTAGTGTTGATGCACTTGAAGAAGCTATTGTGACCATTACGCAGGAAATCCGCCGTAGCGGGGAACGAGAAATCGATTCTCGTGAAGTGGGCGAATTGGTTATGAAGCAATTGTATCGTCTTGATCATGTTGCTTATGTGCGCTTTGCATCGGTCTATAAACGCTTTAAAGATGTTAGTGATTTCAGACAAACTATCGATCAAATGAAAGATGATAGAACTTCATGAGGTAATTGTGGAAAAACAATCAATTAGTGGCAAAAGACGTGCACGAAAACTTGCCCTGCAGGCTCTTTATCAATGGTTAATGTCTGGTCATGAATTAGTCGAAATAGAAGCACAATTTCGTGTTGCAAATAACATGAATAAAGTCGATAACGAGTATTTCAACCGTTTACTTTATGGTGTTCCAGAGCAGGTAAAGTTCTTGGAAGAAAATTTAATGCCATTTTTGGATCGAGCCATTGAGAGTTTAAACCCCATTGAGTTAACTGTATTACGTTTAGGGGCCTTTGAATTGTTGTATTGCCCGGAGATTCCGTATCGTGTTGTACTTGATGAGTCAGTATCACTAACGAAAGAATTTGGTTCGCAGGATGGCTATCGTTATGTTAATGGCGTACTGAATAATCTAGCGAGACAAGTTAGAAAAATTGAGATTAGCCTTAATAATGAATGAATTTTCATTAATTGATATTTTTTTAAAAAGCCTGCTAGCTCCCGCGCCGATGTCGTATTTGGTATTGGGGATGATGCAGCTTGTTTGACTGTTCCGCCGGCTCATCAATTATTAGTGAGCACAGATACTTTAGTGGCGGATGTACATTTTTTGCGTAGCTGGGATGCTTACGATATTGCCTGTAAAGCGGTCATGGTTAATGTCAGTGATATAGCCGCAATGGCTGCCAAGCCTTGCTGGGTGAGTTTAGCGCTTACGATTCCGGAGCTGGATCAAGCTTGGTTGCAGCGTTTTTCCCAAGGATTGCACGCGTCCTTAAAACAATTTGATATTGCTTTAATTGGTGGTGATACAACGCGTGGTCCCCTCAGTTTAACACTCACTATTCATGGTTTGGTGCCGACTGGAAAAGCAGTCAAGCGTTCTGGTGCTCAACCAGGAGATCAAATCTATGTGAGTGGAGAGTTAGGTGCTGCTGCGCTTGCTGTTGCTTTTTTACAGCGAAATGATCTCCCTGAGTCTGATAAGCGCGAGTTGATGTTAAAATTACAACATCCCCAGCCACGTGTTGATCTGGCTGATATTTTACAAAGTTGTGCTTCGGCAGCAATCGACATTTCTGATGGTTTAAGTGCTGATCTTAATCATATTTGTGTTGCCAGTGGAGTGGGTGCTTGCTTATCGTTATCTGCTATTCCTCTACATTCTTTGGTACAAGAATATCAAGGGGAAAATGCAGTCAATTTTGCTCTTACGGGAGGGGATGATTATGAGTTATGCTTTACCGTTGCGCCGCAAAAAGAAGAGCAGTTACTCGCTTTGTTTGCCAAGGCTGGGTTACGCTGTTATCGAATTGGAGTCATAGAAGAAAAAAAGGTCTGCGTGCCAGAACAGAAGATAGTGAGGTGCTGTCTCTTAAACCCAGTGGTTATAGCCATTTTTAAACATGTATCTTGTCTTGCCCATTTAAAACGAGTTTATTCAAGCAAACTACTTGATTAAGGAGTACGAATGAATACAGTCAAATTGTCCAATAAGGTATGGCAGGATCCCACTTATTTTATTGCTTTTGGTTTTGGTAGTGGGTTGATGCCAATTGCTCCAGGAACTTGGGGCACTCTCGCCGCTATGCCTGTTTATTTGTTGCTCGTTGGACAGCCACTAATCATATATTTATTAACGACTATTCTTGCTTTCTTATTAGGCATTTGGGTCAGTGATAAAGTCTCACAAGAACTGGGCGTTCATGACTATTCTGGTATTGTATGGGATGAAATAGTAGGGTATTTACTTACCATGA
>NZ_CALJ01000109.1 GCF_000308315.1 Legionella tunisiensis
AAATTAAATAGGCCGAGCATAAGGCGACATGTCGACTTGGAAAAGCAAAGCTATCTATACCGCCATGCTCTTCAGGCCGGGGAATGGGAATAAATTTTTTTAAGAGGAAGGCTGTGGTCGCTGCTAAAACAATGACAATAAAAAATGTACGGCAAGTCTTCTTTGACCTTGAAAAAATAAAAGTAGACTAGTTAATATCAGTGCTGGGACAACTATATACTTGTTTCCTAACAGAGAAAGCAAAGTAGCAACTACTGTAAGGTCAGATGTTTGTATCTTCTCGATTGAGCCTTGTACATACATATTAAGAGAGAGATATGGACCATGCCACACAACAATCGAGGTTAAGAGAAGAAATAAAAAAGGCATATAATAATACCCAACAGATAATAAGACTGTCGGTTCTGAATATTCCGTATCACAGTAATCCTTTAAAAGCCTATTACTTATAAATAAATCTCTATGCGAGAACACATGACTACCAAGACAACAGTAAAAGGTTATGATAAGTTTGTAAACCTTAGCCTCACATACTGCAGTAGTTTTACTTTAGTTTACAGGTCGTTAAAGGTGCTTCTCCGCCATTTATTTATTCGTATATAAACTGCGCTGTTCGAATCTCTTTTTCCTCGTCTAAACTAGAAATAAATTATACTGCGGAATATGGATTCGACGTCGAATAGTGCACGTTATGCAAGAGGTCTATTGCGAATGCGAGCAACATTTAAAATGAAAATTTTAGCAAAGAGCATGCAATGGATAAAAAATGAAATTAGAGGATGGTCCCTCTTGCTTGGCATTATCGTATTAATACCTTTTGCTGTTCTCTTCTTGCTGACCAATAATTCCTATTGGTTAGAAGTATCTGTTTTAACCATGTCAACATTAATCGTTGAAGAAAAATTGCAGCTCACTATCTTGGGTGTATTACTGCATGGCTTTGCAATAATTGTCTTATTTTATCTATTATTTTTCACACAGGAGCTTCCGATATTTTTATTTTAACCAGTACACTATCCGCTACCGCCATTATCTGGATAGCGTGCAAAGGTGATAAATTACGGACACTGGGCAATTGGACCTTTATTCCGGCGATTATCCTCTCTATAGAACTCGCTTCTGAAATGAAACCAATTTTTTCCTTACACAGTATCACTAGTTTAATTCCCTATTTACTAATGTCCCTGGTTCCTACCTTCGTCATTGCCTTGTTTAATCAAATCAAATTCTATAGAAAAGGGAGGGGTTATCAATTTTTACAATTCGCTTATTTATCCGACTTTGGTGCAAAAAGAAGAATGTAGACAGCATGGTCGCAATGGCATTGGGCGTCAGTGTTTCAGCATTTTAGTTCAATACCTACCGATGCAGAATGGTCAATGGATGATTTGGGGAGTAGCCAGTGTTATTACAGGAGACATCGAAACAACACCTGGTAAATTTCACCAACGTCTTATCGGTGTTTCGATTGGCGTTCCAATGGGTATTTTACTCGGCCGATTTGTTATTCCTTCAACACCGTTTAATTTAACGTTGACTACAATTGCTCTTTTTTAACGCTGGTGGCCTTTCGGCGCTATATCATTGCATACACATTACGTTGTGTCTTTGTTGCAACAGCCGTGATGTTGATTACGCACTCACAAACAATTGCTTTTGAGCGTCTTTCTCATGTGATTATTGGTGGTGCAATTGGATTAGTGTGTGCAATGCTGTGCCATTTTTTAAGCAGAGCTTACGCAGAACTCCGATCTCGTCATTAAAATTAATTAGTCGATTTTAAAAAGGATTATCTTATTGCAGAAGAGTTTTAAATTTTTCTAGCTCAGTTATCACTTCATTACACTGGAATCCCTGACAAATATAGGCACAAATTTTTTCTTGTGGCTTTTTTGCGGAAAGGGCCTGAGGAAGATTTAGTGTGCCATGGGGTATGGCAAACGTATAAGGATTGCGCGCTCGTGCATAAGCCTGCCAAGGTTTGATTTCATCTTGCTTGCCACGAATGATCACCGTTTGCGGGGGTGTTAAATAATCGCTTAATCCTTGAAGTAAACTGCAATGTTCCGCTGGAAATTGCATTAAAGCCGCCCAAGCAGCCTGCAGCGTTTTTCAGCAGCAGTTAAATAGCGTGGTTCACCTAACAAATGACCAAGAGTTAGCAAAGTTCTAACGAGGATACCACTCCCAGCAGGTATGGCTTCATCCATCACTGTTTTGGGCGATATAACAACTTTTCATGATTATCAGCAGTGAAAAGAATCCTCCTGCCGCTTGATCAGAAAAATGTTTTAATACGCTATCAGCCAGTTCGATAGCAAATAATAAATGGTCGGTATTCCAAGAAATGGTTAACGAAATAAGTAACGCATCAATTAAAAAGCATAATCATCCAAATAGGCTTGAAGATAAGCGTCCCCATCTTTATAACTGGCTAGTAATTGTTGGTTAGAATAAAGTTTTTCTTAATGAAGCTAATTGCGCGTTCAGCGGAGTGAAGGTAGCGAGGATCTGCCAAATAATATCCGGCGAGTAACATTCCTTTAATCATTAAACTATTCCAGGACGTTAAAATTTTTTCATCACGAAAGGTTTTATTCGTTGGT
>NZ_CALJ01000108.1 GCF_000308315.1 Legionella tunisiensis
GAGATAACCTTGCCGTTTACAAAGAAAGTTATTGATAAAAAATAGCCTGTTTTCAACAGATGAATAAAAAAGCGGTTGATAAAAAGGCAGTCGAACATACTGTGCAGATAGCATCCAGCCAAGCTGTAACCAACAAGAGTGGAATAGTCGGGTTAGGTTTTTTGATGGTGATGCTGAGAAATTAGGCTATCTATCTGACAGCCAAAGTTTATCGCCTATTTCTCCTTAATAATTTGATGTTTTTTCTGGTAAAAATAAGACAAGATAACTGGAAAGGAATAAGCTAAAGGGGATAATAAGTAGTGCTGTTTGATAATTTGCGAGACTATATGTATGTGCAGGATAGGTTAAACTGTCGAGTATATATCCAATCAATGGTTGCATAAGTGGCGCACTCAGCATAGCAAGTGTGTTTGTGAACCCTGTGCAGGTAGAGAGGGAGTCGGTAGGAGCTAGTTCGTTAGCGATAGAAAATGCCAGCATATAAGCACCACAACACAAGCCAATTAAGAGCATTAACAAGGCTAGGATAACGGGGCTACGAATGGGTAGATAAAGTGTTGCAAGTATCAAAAACGCTGTTGATAAACTCGAGCCTATCATCAGGGGGGTTACGGCGTTTAAAAAGAGTGGCCAATTTACCAAAAAGAGGGCAACTAAGACCTGCACCCAAAAAATCATGGCATCAATAAAACTTGCCTGTTTTAAACTACAGGCAAGTTTTACTTGAATAAAGGGCACGGCCCACATGGCTCCAAAAACAGTAATAACGGTAAAACTCAAACCTACAAATAATCCATTGATCCACGCTTTGTTGTTACTGAGAATTCCTGAGAGTTGTTTGCTATATTTGGGCGAAGAAAAAGTTTCCTGCGAAGAAACAGGAATGTATAACCAACACAGACAAGTAATAATAAGGCCTACAAGGGCTGCACTATTAATGAAACTTCGCCATCCCCCACTCGCCAATCAAAGCGCCCAGTCCTATTAAACCAAACATGGTGATTAAGAATCCTAGCGTTTCGGAGAGTCCAATCATGAAGGCAAATTGTTTGAGTGGAAAATGCTGTCGTAATAAATGGGATAGGCCAACAAAAGCAAAGGCTGAGCCAGCACCAATTAGCAAACGCCCAATAATTAAGCTAAATAGGCTGGTACTTTGAGCAAAGAAAATACATCCTATGGTACAGAGGAGAGCATTGAGTGTGAGTAACAATCGTGTATTTTTACGATCAAAAAGCATTCCCACAGGAATTTGCATGCTGGTATAAACATAATAAAAAGAACTACTTAACAGGCCTGCCTGCCAAGCAGATAATTGCATATCATGCATGATGGCACCAATAATGACTCCAGATGATAATTGCAAGAAAAATTGAAATAGGACGAAAGACACACCAACAAGCCAGATAAGAGAGCGTTGTGTTGTTTTAGCAACAGGTATACTAATTAGAGTCATTGATTCATTAGGCTATAAAAAGAAGAGACTATACCCAATCACAATGGGAAAGTGTAGATTTAAATGACACTGTGTTTAACCAATATGGGAGAGGGAAGTATCGCTTCGGATTATATACTCGCATTATTTTTAGTTTGGTTTTCATCCGGGGTATCAATTAGAGTAGTAATGGTTGGATGAACTAATAATGGTAGTTTTTATGGGGATAAAATGAATTTACGCGATTTGCATTATTTTGTTGTATTGGCTGAAGTCATGCATTTCGGTGAGGCTGCCAAGCGCTGTCATGTAAGTCAACCTACTTTGAGTATGCAGTTGAAAAAACTTGAAGAAGAGTTGGGAGTATCACTTTTTGAGCGGACTAACAAACAAGTTATGTTAACTGACAGCGGGCGTGTGTTACTTCGTCGAGCTCAACATATATTAACTCAGATTGCTGAAATGAAAGAAATGGCACGTGCTGCCTCTGATCCTTATACAGGCGAGTTGCGTTTGGGAGTGATCCCTACGTTAGCGCCTTATTTATTGCCTCATGTGATGCCAGTGATCCAAGAGGCTTTACCAAATTTACGTGTCTGGTTACTTGAAGATAAAACTGATCGCTTAATTGAGAAATTGGCTGCAGGCCAATTGGATGCAGCTATCATGGCGACGCCGGTAGAGGCTGAATTCAGCAAGCAAATTCTTTTTAATGAGCCCTTCTATTTTGCTTGTGCAGCTAGTTTTTTATTGCCTAATAAAACTGAAATGCGAGTGGATGATCTGGTCAACCAACCGGTTATGTTACTAGAAGAGGGGCATTGTTTACGGGAACAGGCAATGGCAGTGTGTCAATTAGCAAAGGCTAAGGTGCAGGCTGATTTCACCGCAACGAGTTTGGAAACTTTACGGTTAATGGTACAAGCAGGAGCTGGAGTCACTCTGTTGCCAGCCTTAGCTGTTTATAAGATAGCGCCTGGGGGTATACAAATTATTCCTTTTGTCCAGCCTGCACCGTTTCGTACGATTGCTTTATATTGGCGTACGGGTACTGGCAGACTTGCTTGTTTCGAAGCTTTGGCCCGATTAATTAGTACTACCATCCAGAATTTATTATAAAGAAGCAGTCATAATTGCTTTAGTCTCTACTGCTTTTACTGCAGCTTTAAATCTAAGCGAGCTGGTGGACCTTAATTAGCATGCCAGCTTGCGGATGATCCAGATAATAAATCGCTCCGCCTTTCAAACGTTGCTTTTGAGAAAAAACAAAGGCTGCTTGGCTGCTTGGCGCTGAGAATAGGAGTTCAGTGTCAAGTAAATAATAGTTGGAACGGCGAATGCGTAGAGTACCTTCTATTTGCCAGCCATCTTTTGTTATTTTAGGTAACATGATCGGGCGTTGATTATTTAAAGGCTGTAACCACGTGTAATGTAAAAGCACGCTATATTGCGGTTTACGGTGCAAAGCCCAATATTCCTGCCGCAGTTGTGAAGAAGAAGCGGGCAATAAATGATATGGGGTCAGAGAGCTCTTGGATTCAGTGCGTAAAGGAATAGCTTGAGAAGTATCTGCTGTGATACTACTTGCCAGAGATAAATCTGCAGGTAGTGAATAAGCGCTCTGATGGGTAAAGACAATCAAATCAACCTGATAAAAAGAGGAGCTGTTTTTGCTTGTCCAGCACAGGCAAATAGAATAGTGATTATTGACATTAATAGTCTAAACATGGTTTTCTTCTTTTATGGCTATATAACGCTTAATTAATTACTCATGATTATACACACCTCTTCTCTTTTATGTCACGATTAGAAAAAATAACTATACCTCATAGCCAATTGTTTAAGGATTGGTTTATTGTTGTTGGTGAAGTCTCTTTTTATTAAGTTTTTTATGGTAAAAAATCTCGCTGAAATCAAAAAATTAAGTGTTGCATTTCAAATGCCTGAGCAGATTATTACTGCTGTGGATACAGTAAGTTTTGTTCTTAATCCTGGTGAAACACTTGCACTTCTGGGCGAGTCAGGCTGTGGGAAATCGTTAACCTCACTGGCATTAATGCGTCTTTTACCAATCCATGGCGTTTATGGCAAAGCGAGCGAAATTAATGTTGAAAATACGGATTTATTGAATTTACCAGAATCGCTTATGAGAAGTTTGCGCGGGCGACGGTTGGCTATGATTTTCCAGGAACCGATGACCGCATTAAATCCGGTGTTAACTATTGGACAGCAATTGGCTGAAGCGATATCAAAAACAGCAAAAAAGTATCTAAAGAGCAAATGAATGAGCGCTTGCTTGCTCTTCTTGAAGAGGTTGAAATACCCAAACCTCATTTACGTTTATATCAGTATCCGCACCAATTATCTGGAGGACAAAAACAGCGAGTAGTGATTGCTATGGCAATAGCGAACAATCCGGAAATATTGATTGCAGATGAGCCAACAACCGCACTTGATGTGACTATTCAGGAACAAATTTTAACTTTATTAAAAAAGCTACAACACCAACATCGGATGAGTCTTCTTTTAATCACCCATGATCTTGGCGTGGTGAAAGCAATGGCAGATAGAGTCTGTGTTATGTATGCAGGGCAAGTTGTGGAGCAAGCAGCAGTCGGGGAATTTTTCTCACAAGTGAAACATCCTTATTCACAACAATTACTTGCTGCCTTACCTACTTTTGATAAACGCCATTACCGTCTACAAACTATCCCGGGAGCTGTACCAACTTTAGACTGTCTTCCTAAGGGCTGCCGTTTCCATCCACGTTGTGCACATGCTTTTGCACGGTGCAATAACCAGGAGCCGCAACTACAAACAGTACAAAATCGAGTAGTGCGTTGTCATTTTATACCCAGACCTGGATAAGCCGCCTGTTTTAGCCCGCGAAGAAAGAAATTGGCAGTCTAATCAGGAAACAGAGGAAATTCTACTGCGTGTTAAAGAGCTGAGTGTCCATTTTTATACTAACCGGGGTATATTGCGGCGTAATAAAGAAATGATTAAAGCAGTGGATGGTTTGTCTTTTGATGTATATAAGGGTAGAACCTTGGCGCTGGTAGGTGAGTCAGGATGTGGTAAAACGACAGCAAGTCGTGCTGTATTAAGATTACTACCTATTACAGCTGGCGAGATAAGCTATCGCAATCAAGATATTAATACCATGCAGGGTCGTCTCTTGCGAAATTATCGCAAGCAGGTGCAGATTATTTTTCAGGATCCTTTTTCTTCAATGAATCCACGTATGACAGTTGGTGAGATTTTGGCTGAAGGTATGTTAGCACAAGGTTTGGCTTCGACGGTTATCAAGCGCAAGCAACAAATTTTGTTGGAACAAGTCAATTTGCCTCGTAACAGTTTGCATCGTTATCCCCATCAATTTTCCGGTGGTCAACGACAGCGGATTTGTATCGCACGGGCATTGGCTACGGAACCTGAATTATTAATCTGCGATGAACCAACTAGTGCGCTTGATGTTTCTGTGCAGGCGCAAATCCTTAATTTGCTTAAGGAATTACAGCAAGAGAGCGGCTTATCTTATTTATTTATTACCCACAACATGGCTGTTGTTTCTTATATTGCTGATGATGTGTTGGTGATGCGTGATGGTCGTGTGATCGAAACAGGTCGTTGTGAACAAATCTTACAGCAACCACAACAAGACTATACACGTCGATTATTAGCGAGTGTTCTAACTGTTTAAACAGAGCAATCCCTTTGCTACTGCATTGCTAAGGGATTGCTTATCTAAAAGCAGACTATTTTTGCAATAGCTTGCTAACGAACTGATCCAAATCTGACAATGCAATGCGAGTGACTTCTTCCTTATCACGTGCCTTGTACTCAACTGCATGCTGTTCCAGATTGCGTTCGCTGACAACGAGGCGGTGTGGGATGCCAATTAAATCATTATCAGCAAATAAAACACCCGGGCGCTCATTACGATCGTCCAGTAAAACATCCATACCTTGTGCACAGAGTTGTTGATAAAGGGATTCTGCTTTTTCTTTAACAAGTGCCGAGCGATGGCTGTTAATGGGTACTATAACGAGTTGGAATGGGGCGATAGTTTGTGGCCAGACAATCCCGTGAGCATCATGGTGTTGCTCAATAGCAGCTGCAACAACACGAGTAATACCTAAGCCATAACATCCCATTAACATGGTTTGTAATTGTCCTTCTTCATTAATAACAGCGGCGTTCATGGCTTTCGCGTATTTATCACCGAGTTGGAATACATGCCCAACTTCAATACCACGGCAAGAATGGAGCTTCCCTTTACCATCAGGGCTTGAGTCACCCTCTTTGACATTACGCAGATCATAGGCATCTTGATATTGAGCATCTCGTCCCCAAGCTGCATGCTTGTAGTGTTTATCTGCTTGATTCGCGCCGCAGATGAAGGATTTTAATGCCAAGGCATGATGATCAGCAATAACAGGGATATTAAGGCCAACAGGACCTAAGGAGCCTACTGGTGCTTTAAGTTCTCTTGCTATAGTTTGTTCATCAGCAAATCGTAAGGGTGATTTTAGCAAAGGGTGTTTGCTGGCTTTTACTTCGTTTAATTCGTCATTACCGCGCAATATCAGGGCAACTAAGGGATGTTCTTTGCCTTCAGCAATCAATGTTTTTATTGTTTGAGCTGTATCGACTTGTAAAAATGTGGCAACTTCAGCAATAGTTTTTTGCTCAGGTGTATCGACAAGGGTAATGGTTTCTTGTGGAAACGCGGTTGCTTTTGTTGGCAGCAGACTGGTTGCTTGTTCAATATTGGCAGCGTAGTTACTGCCATCGCTGTAAAAAATTAAATCTTCACCAGAATCGGCTAATACTTGGAATTCATGCGATGCTGAGCCACCAATTGCACCGGTATCAGCTTCTACTGCGCGATAGCGAAGACCCAGACGATCAAAAATACGGCAATAAGCTTGATACATTGCATCATAAGTACGTTGTAGACATTCTTGACTTAAATGAAAGGAGTAAGAATCTTTCATAATAAATTCACGCGCACGCATGACACCAAAACGCGGTCTTATTTCATCACGAAATTTAGTTTGAATTTGGTAGAGATTAATGGGCAATTGTTTATAAGATTGTAATTCATTTCTCATTAAATCAGTAATTACTTCTTCGTGCGTTGGTCCAAAGCAATAGTCTCTTCCATTACTGTCACGCATTGTTAATAACTGACCGCCAAAAGTATCCCAGCGTCCTGTTTCCTGCCACAATTCAGCGGGTTGTACGGCGGGCATTAAGACTTCCATTGCGTTAGCACGATTCATCTCTTCACGTACAATTTGTTCAATTTTATGTAAAACTTTTAAACCAAGTGGCAGCCAAGTATAAAGACCAGAGCCAAGTTTGCGGATCATGCCAGCTCGTAGCATCAGTTGATGTGAAACAATTTCAGCATCACTTGGTGTTTCTTTAAGGGTGGCTGATAGCCATTGAGACGCGCGCATGCCTGCTCCTGATCATATTAGTTTTAAAAAGAGAGTCATTATATACTTCACCAGTTATAAACAAAATAATTCCTTCGCTGTAATAGACTTCTGCATAACCAGCGTCTTTTATTCTATTGCTGTGTTGCACTAAAACAAAATACACAGGTTATGCAAGAAGTTTAGTGAGCTCAGGTGGAGAAGAGAATGAATACAATTGCGCTTATTCAAACCTTTTGCAAGGTGGTGCAATGTCAAGGCTTTACTGCGGCGGCTAAACAATTAGGCATTTCTGCTGCGGCAGTGAGTAAACAAATTAGTCTCTTGGAATCAGAGTTAGGTGTCATCTTATTGGAACGAACAACACGTAAGGTAACACTAACTAGTGTAGGTGAATCTTATTATCAAGAGGTACAGGCGGTCTTACAAGCTTTGGAACAAGCTAATAGTGTGATTGCCGCTTCTCAAGCAAAGCCTAAAGGTCTGTTAAGAGTAAAAAGCTCCCGTTTTTTGCCGAAAATATTATTTTACCGCGTATGCCAGAGTTTCATATCAACTATCCGCAGGTCGTTCTCGATTTACTAGATTGCCGAGCAAGTACCTCATCTTTTAGATGAAGGACTCGATGTAGTGTTTGGGATGTCTGCACAAGTTGCATCAAACTCCATACAAAAAATTACGACTACTCGTTATGTGTTTTGCGCATCACCTGCTTATTTGGCAAGGTTTGGTACTCCTGAAAAAGCGATTGAATTGCAAAAGCATCGCTATCTGACTCACAGTATGCGCCAGCCAAATAATAGTTGGATTTTTGCTTCGGGAGAAACGGTTTATTTAGAGCCTTCAATATATCTGAATGATGCGGCAGCACTTTGTGATTGTGCCTGTCGTGGAATGGGGATTGCTGCTTTACATCATTACCAGGTAGCCAAAGCGTTAGAACGTGGAGAACTTGTCGAGCTTCTGCCAGCCTACACAATGCCTGTTATCCCTATTTATCTTTTTTATCATCCAGCAAGATTTATTCAGCCCAAAGTCCGCGTTTGGATAGAAACGATGTCAGCAACGTTGAAGGATTTTATGTGAGCAGAGCAATCTTGCTGTTTTTTGCACAAAATCTAGTCTTTACTCCACTTGAAAACTCACAACAATAGCCGTGCATACAGCACGGCAGGTAAACAGATAAATACAGTGCTTAGGCAACTGAATTGGCTGTGTCTGAAGTAATAGGCGTTTTCTTGGCCTTCTCCAGTAGGGTTCTCATTTTTTCACTGAGCTTAGTACTTTGGTTTGCGCCATCCAAGTGAGTCAGTTGATGGGAGTAATCATTAAAATTAACTTTACCACTCGCAACATTATAGTTGGCACCGATCATAGCGATATCCTCCTGATCAATCATCAATCTCAAGATTTCACTATCTTTATAAATTTGCTGTAAGGTGTTGGCAATATTGAATTCAGTCACATGATTTACAAACTCACTATTTTGGCTTGTACGATTCGTTGAAGTTTCTCTTTCTGCAGCGACAGCAGGTTTAATTTTGCCCAATAATTGCGTGATATGACCTTTTTCAACCCCATCACAAGCTGCTTGAATAGCTCCACATCGAGTGTGACCTAAGACGACGATTAATTTCGCACCCACAATGTTACATGCATATTCAATACTGGCTAACACATCTTCATTAACCACATTTCCAGCTACGCGCACACAGAATAAATCACCGAAACTCATATCAAAAATCGTTTCTACAGGTACACGGGAATCGATGCAACCCAAAACAACTGCAATAGGGTGCTGTGTTTCAGCGGTGTATTTAATATCGGTTTTAAGACTACGATGGATACGTGTATCGTGCAGAAAACGTTGGTTACCCTCACGTAATATGTTAAGCACTTGAGGGGGTTCTAAAGTAGCCAGGACGTCGTAAGTGGTAACATTGATGAAATCAACATAATTATGAATATCGTAATGATCTTTGAAGCCTATCAGGTTTAAAGCGATTTGTTTTAATGGCGCTTGCTCTTGCTGAAATTCTTTAAGTAATTCGACAATTTCTTTATCAATATAGTTTGTGTAACGCGCATCGATAATCAATTGTGAATTTCTTGGAATGGAATCAAGCTCAGCAACCAAAGATGCTTTATTCAAGAAAGTAATTTGTTGTGGCAACATGAGACGGTTGGTTATGCCCGTTGGGTATATTTCTTTGATAATGTCCAACCGGGCTTGGCTGTTGGATTTTAAGATATAAAAGAGGCTAATTGCCAAACCGATCAGAATGCCTGCTAACAGGTTAAAAGAAACAATACTGATGACAGTCGCAATAAAAGGAATAAACCTATCCATACCCTGCTGGTAGATGGCAGTATAAATAGAAGGTTTGGTTAATTTATAACCTGTAAAGATTAAAATGGCTGCCAATGAGGATAAAGGGATCTTATTTAGCCAGGTTGAAATGAGCACGACGGCAAAGAGAAGAAAAACACCATGTAAAACCGCTGATATTTTTGTTTTAGAGCCAGCTTGAATGTTCACCGAGGTGCGGACAATCACTGAAGTTACAGGAATGCCTCCAATTAAACCAGCAGTAATATTACCAAATCCCTGGGCAATTAACTCTTGATCCTTGGAACAATAGCGGCGTTTCTTATCGAGTTTTTCACCCGCTTTAACATTAAGTAAGCTTTCTAATGAAGCAACAATGGCGATAATAAACGCATATAAATAAATTTTTGGATTAGTCCAGGCTGACCAAGTGGGAAATTCTAATTCACTTAAAAAATCACCAAATCCGTCTTGCAGGGGAATATTAACTAAATGTGGGTTATTTTGCGCAAAGGGGGAATTGGTTATAAGAAATAGCTCGTTAATTAGGATCCCGGCAATAACAACGACGATCGGAGCAGGAATACCTCGCAACCATTTAATCTTTGTTTTTTCAGCATAAATTAAAATGGCTAAAGAGAAGAGTGAAATAACAGCAGCACCGGTATTGATATGAGATGGCAAATCATAGAGCGGGTTTAAAGTCAGACTTTCAGTGGTTTCCAATAAGTGTAATTTCAGTTCTTTTAGATCGGTAGAAAGTGAAAAAGCTAAAGGAAGCTGTTTAATAATCAGCAAAATACCGATAGCGCATAGTAACCCTTGTACTACGTTGGAAGGTATATAATCAGCAACAAATCCGGCACGTAAACTACCCACGATAAGTTGCAGAAATCCTGCTAGGGCCAATGCTAAAAGAAATGTATTGAAATCACCTAATTGAGAAATAGCAGCAAGAACGACAGCGGCCATCCCGGCGGCAGGACCACTCACGCTAACTTGAGAGCCACTAAGCACACCAACAACAATTCCACCTATGATCCCACTTAAAATACCGGAGAATAATGGTGCGCCGGAAGCCAGCGCAATTCCCAAGCAGAGCGGAACAGCAACCAGAAATACAACGATAGCTGCTATAAAGTCATATTTTAGCGAACGATGCCTATAGACACGAAATTTACGAAAACTTGTAGCTAGTATTTCATTCATCTTTATTTATACCCTGGCCTTGATTGGATTAATAAATCAGGTGCTCAATTCTTGTTCTTTACAATAAAGATAAATATCTTAACTTTTATGTGACTGCTTTGCTAGTTTTTTATGCAAAAAATCAATTTCCCATCCTCTCTTGTGCAAACTTTTACTATTCTTCTTCAAGAGGTAACAATTCTTCCTCAGCAAAGATTGCCTCATTTTCGTTAGTATTAGCAAGGATAAGTTGATTTTCAAGGGTTTTAAATTGCCAAAGATCTTGATCCATTAATTGGCTTGGCTTAATGCTTTGTAAAGCATGTAAGATATTACTAGGGACTTTAGGATTTTCTTCCGCCAATTGATCAATAAGCCGGCCAATGCGCTTGCGAGCAAGATTTTCCTGTGAGCCACATAAAGTACATGGAATAATTGGATAAGCTTGTTCTTGTGCAAACGTGATGATGTCGCGCTCTTGTACATAACAAAGGGGGCGAATAACAATATGCTTTTTATTATCACTGAGTAGTTTAGGTGGCATAGAGCGTACGTCCCCATTATAAAGAATGGACATCATGAGTGTACGGATCAAATCATCGCGATGGTGTCCTAAGGCAATTTTATTAAAGCCACGCTCTTCTGCATAGCGATAAATTATCCCGCGTCGTAATCTTGAGCAAAGTGAACAGTAGGTTTTACCTTCAGGTATTTTCTCTTTAACAATACTATAGGTATCACGAGTTAGAATCTCATAAGGAATGCTTCTTTCCTGTAGCCAGGCATGTAATTTACTATCATCCCAACCAGGTTGAGCTTGGTCTAAGGTAAAGGCAAACAGTTCAAATTTATTATTTGAGCGACGTCGAAGAGTATGAAGCAACGTTAATAAGCTAAAGGAATCTTTACCGCCAGATAAGCATACCATCACTCGGTCACCGCGCTGGATCATATTAAAATCAGCAATGGCTTTACCAGTGTAATGCAAGAGTTTTTTTTCAACGGCAGAAGGAGTAGCAGACATAGTTACAACCTAAAATAATGAAAGCGGATCAAAATATTGGCAGCGATTCTATCATATTACTTTAGGTCTGTTGACATTTTCTATTATCTTGGCCGAAAGCATTGATTTCCTGCTCTGTGCTGCTCATTTACTACCGTGTAAACTGTGCTGCGGTGCTCGTAAATCAACGCTTTCGACTCAAGCTAGCGAAATGTCAACAGACCCTAATGATATATTGATGTTTTACGCTTATATTTTACTTGGCAGCGACTTTTGCTTTTGAGACTGCTGGGTTTTGCGGTGGAAAGCTTGCAATACGAGCGGTTGCTAACCAAGAGTTAACTTCTTCTAGATCGTTAACATTTAAAGTACCAGCAAGGTATTTTAAATTTAGCATGGCATTGATCAAATCATATTGATCGCTGGCCAATTGCTCTTGGGCTTCAAAAAGCTTTTGTTGAGCGTTCACTACATCCACCATGGTGCGTGTTCCGACTTGAAATTGCGCTTCCGTGCTTTCTAGCGAGTTTTGCTGAGAGATAATGGTCTGTCTGTCTGCTTTTACTTTGGAGATGCCATCAACAATCGTATTAAAGGCGATACGGCTATTGACCACTACATCTCGATATGTTTGTTCCAATTGTTGGCTTGAGGTTTGAAAATCATATTGTGCTTGTCGAGTTTGTGACTCTACCAACCCTCCTTGAAAAACAGGGAAATTTAATGCGATAGCAACGTTGGCAGTACCTTGACGAACAGGAACGAAAAAAGAACTACTGCCGCCGCTGTTATGGGTTTGTATCGCGGTACCTTGCAATGCAAAAGTAGGCCAGTTACCTGCAGATTGCGCCTTGATATTATCACGCGATGATTCCAGGCTATATTTGGCGGCATAGAGTTTATAATTTTGTTTGAGTCCAGTATTAACCCATTCATCGACATTATCCGGTTCAGGTTTAATAAGAGGAATACGGCTATCTCTTAATGGCGCTAAGGTTTCATAAACGTGATTGGTCAATTTACGCAAATTTTCGTTTTGGTTAATTTGATTATTTTTGGCTGAAATAACTTGTGCTACGGATTGATCATAAGCCGCCTTTGCTTCATAAACGGAAGTAATTGCATCCAAACCAACTTTGAAACGTTGCTCTGCTTGCTCAAATTGACGCTTGTTAGCGCGTTTTTTGCTTCAGCAAAATTTAGCGTGTCTTTAGCGAGCAAAACCTGAAAATAAGCGCTTGCCGTACGCAAGAGCAAATCTTGGGCTGCGTTATTGAAATTGGCTTGAGCAGCTTTAACAGACGCTTTCGCTTGTTGTACAAGTGCCCAGGCCTGATAGTTAAACATGGCTTGTGAAGCACTGACTGACCATAGATTGTTATTGTAAGTCGTTTCCAGGGCTGTACCAGAGGCGATAACATTTTGAACACTACGCCCGGCTTGTGCAGATACTGTCAGTTGAGGAAACAGCGCTGCGCGGGCCTGCGGTACAGCTTCCGTACTAGACATGTAGGTGCTATAGGCTTGTTTAAAAGTAGGATCATTTTCCAGTGCCTGCTGATAAATATCCATTAGATCTGTAGCGTATGACCAAGGAGATAAACCGAGACCTAATAGCAGGCACAATAACGTTTTTTCATACAAACTTGTCCTAGAAGACGAATTCTTTGGGTTTTGATTTATCAATTAACGGAGGGATGCTTGTTTCGAACAATACTGATCCATGCCATTTTCCATCCTGCTCTAATGTGTGCAATTGTCCTTGCATCACAGGCTCTTTCCCGACAATGGCAAATAATTTTCCGCCTGGCAGTACTTGTAAACGTTGCGTATCGCTCAGTGACTCGATAGAGCCGGTAAACACAACTACATCATAAGGGGCTTTTTCAAGCCAACCACGACAGGCATCACCAGTTACTAGTTCAACGTTATTACAGTGATGAGCTTTTAATTTTTGTTGGGCATGAGTAGTAAATTCTGCGTAATAGTCGACACTGATTACTTTTTTACATAAACGGCTTAAAAGAGCAGTGAAAAACCGGTACCGGTACCTATTTCCAAAACTGTTTCATTACCTTGCAGTGCCAAGGCTTGCAAGATTTTCCCTTCTTCTAAAGGAGTCAGCATACGTTGGTTGTGGGCCAGAGGGATTTGCATATCTGAATAAGCAAAATGCTGAAAAGCATGAGGCACAAACTCATGACGTGGTAGCAAATCGTAGAGGTTAATAATTTTTTCATCAAGAACGTCACCTGTACGAAGTTGTTGCTTAATCATATTGGTTTGTGCGTTAGTCATTGGATCACCATACATTGAATATCTCAGGCGTGATAACGCGGCTTTAGTTAAAATTCTTTATTTTCTGTTTCACAACAGCAAATCGTTGTGGTCATCTGCTGCCACACGGCCTAAACAAAGAATTTTCGCGCTAAGCTAGCGAATTATCAACAAAACCTAGGTTAAAGTGTTGAGAAGATTTTAGCAAGAATTGATAAAAGGTGCGATTAATTCGGCACTGATTCGTTAATTTAATCTAAAAGAAAGATTTCCTTTAGAATTGAGTCCTCTTAGAGAGAATTTTTTAGAATTAAGAGCGTAAAGTGAAATGATTTCATAGTGGAGCTGTGTAAAATTTGTTATTATCGCCCCATTTTGGTGAGACTCAAAGGAGAGAACAATGCTTGAGCAATTTACCGAGTTTTTGCAATCCGAGTTAGATACACTCAGAAAAGAGGGGTTGTATAAGGCAGAACGAGTAATATCGAGTCAGCAGAAAGCAGCTGTCCAAGTTAAAGAAGGTGAAGTTATTAATTTATGCGCAAACAATTACCTCGGACTTGCAAATCACCCTGCTTTAATTGCTGAAGGTCAGAAAGCACTGCAAAAATATGGTTATGGAATGGCTTCAGTTCGCTTCATTTGCGGCACACAAACACCTCATAAAGCACTAGAGAAAAAATAAGTCATTTTCTCGGTAAAGAAGATACTATTCTTTATTCATCTTGTTTTGATGCGAATACCGGCTTATTTGAAACGTTGTTGGGACCAGAGGATGCCATTATAAGTGATGCGTTGAACCACGCCAGCATTATTGATGGGATTCGTTTATGTAAGGCAGCACGGTATCGTTATGCTAATAATGATATGAAGGATTTGGAAGAACAACTCATTGCTGCTAAGAACGCCCGTTTTCGTTTGATTGCTACCGACGGTGTTTTTTCCATGGATGGTATTATTGCTAATTTACCCGCCATCTGTGAATTGGCTGAGCGATATGATGCTATGGTCATGGTTGATGATTCACACGCTGTTGGTTTTATGGGAGAAACAGGACGCGGTACACCTGAGTATTGTGGTGTGGCAGATAAAATCGACATCATCACCGGTACCTTAGGCAAAGCGTTGGGTGGGGCTTCAGGAGGCTATACTGCAGCCAACGCAGTCATTATTGATTGGTTGCGCCAACGTTCCAGACCTTATCTTTTCTCTAATACTTTGGCACCAGTGATTGCTGATTGTTCAATAACTGTTATAGACATGCTTGAGGCGAGTAATGAGTTAGGACAAAAACTAAAACGTAATAGCCAATATTTTCGTGAAGGTATGACTGAGCTTGGATTCACCCTGGTGCCAGGTGAGCATCCTATTATTCCTGTGATGTTAGGGGATGCAGCCCTGGCTGGTCGAATGGCAGAGCATTTACTCAAACAAGGAATTTATGTGGTTGGGTTTTCCTATCCAGTAGTCCCGAAAGGAAAGGCCAGGATTCGTACCCAGATGTCTGCAGCACATGAATTGGAGCATTTGGATAAGGCATTGGATGCGTTTGCTAAAGTGGGTCGAGAACTTGGTGTTATTTAATCACTTCAATTTACTGAGTTCTAATAATTTAAAAAGTAATAACACCAATATAGTTGGTTTTATTAAACGTTTTTTAGGGGAGTTGCATGAAATCTCTAGTAAAAGCCAAACGCGAACCAGGTATTTGGATGGAAGATATTCCGGTACCTGAGTACAGTGTCAATGATGTGCTGATCAAAATTCATAAAACAGCCATCTGCGGGACTGATATTCATATCTATTCCTGGGATGAGTGGGCACAAGCAACCATTCCAGTACCTATGACAGTTGGTCATGAGTTTTACGGTGAAATTGTTGAAGTAGGACGTGAAGTCAAAGGACTTAAAGTTGGTCAACGTGTTTCAGGGGAAGGACACGTCACCTGCGGCATATGCAGAAATTGCCGTGCAGGAAAGCGCCATTTATGTCGTAATACGCTAGGAGTGGGTGTTAATCGACCCGGTTGCTTTGCAGAATATCTGGTTATGCCAGCCTCTAATGTGGTGGTTTTACCGGATAATATTAGCGGCGATCAGGCTTCAATTCTTGATCCCTTTGGTAATGCAACCCACTGTGCTCTGGCATTTGATGTTGTCGGTGAAGATGTATTAATTACAGGTGCAGGGCCCATCGGGATTATGGCTGTAGCAATTGTGCGTCATATTGGTGCACGTCACGTGGTGATTACCGATGTAAATGAATATCGCCTAGAGTTAGCTCGTAAGATGGGTGCTACACGAGCAGTTAATATAAGACGTCAAGCCATTAAAGATGTGATGACTGAGTTAGGGATGACTGAAGGCTTTGATGTCGGTTTGGAAATGTCGGGAAATCCTATGGCTTTAAATGATATGGTCAAAGCCATGAATCATGGTGGTCATATAGCGATGTTAGGAATCCCTCCACAGGAAACAGCGATTGATTGGAATCAGGTTATTTTTAAAGGCTTGGTTATCAAAGGAATTTATGGCCGAGAAATGTTTGAAACTTGGTATAAAATGATAGCAATGTTACAAAGTGGTCTAAATATAGAGCCAGTAATCACGCATCATTTCCCAGTGGCTGAATACCAACAGGGGTTTGAAGTGATGGCTTCAGGGCAGTCAGGGAAAGTGATTCTTGACTGGTCTTAGGGGTTGTTGCATTTCTACCATCTTGGTCATTCTGTTTTGATTTTCTGAGCTTCGCTGCCATATAGAGCGTGTATATTTTGCAGTGATGCTCAAGCAGTATGTCTCAAGCTAGCAAAATGCAGGATCCCTTAGCAGGTTTTTTA
Organism: Legionella tunisiensis; assembly: GCF_000308315.1. Taxonomy (GTDB): domain Bacteria; phylum Pseudomonadota; class Gammaproteobacteria; order Legionellales; family Legionellaceae; genus Tatlockia; species Tatlockia tunisiensis. The sequence continues at coordinate 16,522 of NZ_CALJ01000108.1, forward strand.
TGGGTATTAATAAGTCAGGCGCAGTAGCTCTTGAGAAAATAACATGTTTGGGTTAACGTCTGCCCACTTTTAGTGGGATGGAGTGTGTATGTCGCAATATATTTTTACTATGAATCATGTGAGTAAAATCGTTGATAATCAACGATTTATTTTGAAAGATATTTCCTTGAGCTTTTTTCCGGGAGCTAAAATTGGTGTGCTCGGTTTGAATGGTTCAGGTAAATCTACTTTATTGCGTATCATGGCAGGCGTTGATAAACAATATGAAGGAGAGGCGAGACCACAACCAGGTATTAAGATTGGTTATTTGGCGCAAGAGCCCGATCTTGATTTAGACAAAACTGTCCGAGCCGTTGTAGAAGAAGGTGTGGCTGAGATTAAAGAAAAATTGACTCAGTTTAATGAGATCAGTATGCGTTTTGCCGAGCCGATGAGTGATGATGAGATGAATGATTTGTTGGCTAAACAAGGTGAGTTACAAAATGAAATTGAGGCCTGCGGTGGTTGGGATTTGGATCGCAGATTAGATATTGCTGCTGATGCACTCCGTTTACCTGATTGGGATGCCAAAATAAGCATGCTTTCTGGGGGAGAACGTCGGCGTGTAGCATTGTGCCGCTTATTATTGTCCAATCCAGACATGTTGTTATTAGATGAACCAACCAACCATCTGGATGCTGAAAGTGTTGCCTGGCTTGAGCGTTATTTGGAAGAATTCCCTGGTACGGTGGTTGCAATTACCCACGATAGATATTTCCTTGATAATGCAGCTGAGTGGATTTTGGAACTCGATCGAGGTGAAGGGATACCTTATAAAGGAAACTATACTGCCTGGCTTGAACAAAAAGAGGCCCGTTTGGCCATGGAAGATAAACAGCAAGCTTCACATCAACGAGCTATCAAAGCTGAATTAGAATGGGTTCGTACTTCGCCTAAGGGACGTCATGCTAAAAATAAAGCTCGTCTTGCACGTTTTGAGGAGATGAATTCCAAGGAATTCCAAAAACGTAATGAAACCAATGAACTCTATATTCCACCAGGTGATCGTTTAGGCGATTTGGTTTTGGAAGGCGTAAAATTGAACAAGTCATTTGGCGATCGTTTGTTAATAGATAATCTGAGTTTTCAATTACCCAAAGGGGGAGTGCTTGGTATTATTGGTCCCAATGGTGCTGGTAAATCAACCTTCCTAAAAATGATTACTGGACAAGAAAAACCTGATGATGGTGAGATTCGTATAGGTGATACAGTTAATTTAGCTTATGTCGACCAGATGCGTGATCATTTAGATGATAACAAAACCGTTTGGCAAGAAATTACAGACGGGCATGACATCATGCAGGTAGGCTCTTTCCAGATGCCCTCACGAGCTTATGTTGGACGCTTTAATTTTAAAGGTGCTGACCAACAGAAGAAAATGGCACAATTATCAGGTGGCGAGAGAAATCGTGTCCATTTAGCCAAATTACTTAAGCGTGGTGGGAATGTATTATTGCTCGACGAGCCAAGTAATGATCTTGATGTAGAAACATTACGTGCATTGGAAGAAGCCATTTTGAATTTTCCGGGTTGTGCTATTGTCATTTCGCATGATCGTTGGTTTTTAGATCGTATTTGTACGCATTTAATGGCTTTTGAAGGGGATTCCCAAGTCGTTTTTGTTGAAGGAAATTACAGCGATTATGAAATGGATAGAAAGCGACGATTGGGTGATGAAGCAGATAGGCCGTCACGTATTAAATATCGTCGTTTAAAGTCTTGATGCTGAGTTGGCAATTTATGAGTTAAATTGTTGCGGGATAGAGTTTAAAGCTAATTCAAAGTGTATTTTTCTATGGTATCCTGGCTGCCTATAAATTTATAAGACAGCTGTTTACATTCAACGTAGGGGATGATTTACATTTGCTAGCTTGAATGTTTATCACTTGATAGTAGAAATGTGAACGCCCCTATTCAAGTTAGCGAAATGTTAACAGCTCTGGTTGTTTTTATCATTTTAAGAGAGAATTTTTTACTATGAAGAAGTTGTTGTGGGTTAGCTTATTAAGCCTCGGGCTTTCTGGTTGTATGGATACCTGCGATGAGTCTTGTTATGTTACTGATGATAATGGTTATGTCCATAAGACAACCCATTATTTGAATGATAAACGTGGTCAAGATTACTTCCCTTTAAAAGCGCCCGCAACAGGAAAAAACAATTTATTTTTGATCCAAAAGCGTTTGCGTGGGCTGCTTATGATCCAGATGGTAATCGTGTGATGACTGGTGGTGCTTCAGGTGGAAAAGATTTTTGTGAAGATGTTGGTCAGCCTTGCCGCACCGTGACGGGGACTTTCCATGTCTACAGCAAACGAGGAATTGATTGCCGTTCCGGTGAGTATCCAGTAGAAACAACAGGTGGCGCAAAAATGCCTTATTGCATGTACTTCAACCGCGGTTTTACTATTCATGCTGCCTATGAGGTTCCTTATGCGAACTCAAGCCATGGCTGTATCCGTGTATTTCCCAGTGCAGCAAAATGGCTAAATGAGCAATTCGTTACTGTGGGAACCCAGGTAACAGTGCTTTCGTACAACGACGAGAATGGCTCCAATCACTAGGAATTGTTTATATTTCGCACTTTATGGCTTTATGTTCTGCGCTTCGCTGCTCGACCATCAAGCCGTAGTCGCTCAATCTAGTGAAATGTAAAACAACCTCTTAGGCTTGCATTTTAAATCTTAAGTCAATGACATCGGCATTGATGCGGATTTTACCTGTTGTAAAGGGTTGCGATTGATTATTAATCGTTATGCGATTACCAATAGTCGTATTGGAAAACACATGGCCATAAAGAAGCTCCAAACTCGCTTCCTTATTAAAATGGTAATCGGTTGCCAAGCCAATAAAATATTGAACATCGGAAGGAAAATTGATGGTTCGGAGTTGATCGCGCTCCGGACCATCATCGATGAGTCCAATTAGTGTAAACCCCAAATTTTCTTTGTACTGATGGTGTATTGCTGCTGAGTAAGCCCACGACTCCTTATATTTCATAGTAAAGGTGAAGTCCTTATTAACTGGAGGGCGAGCGGCTGTATTGCGAATGCGAGCATATTGATTAGCGTTCCACTCACTGCGAAAAGCTTGCAAACTGGTAAGCCATGTTTGGCTAAAAAGATGTACGTAGTTAAGTATGGTAGTTGCTGGCATACGAAAATTAAAACGAATCGCGTTATTGACATCGCCGTCAAATAAACTTTCCCCACGTGTTTTTTGTTTAATAGAAGAATAATAAGCAATACCAAAAAAGTTGGTCTGATTGGCTATGTAATAAAGACCAGTATCATAGCCCACACCAAAACCGGAAGTACGATTGATTAAGGTTGCGTAATCAGTTTGGTTGATGGGTAAGGCCCAGTTTGTTTCATTATTCTTTAGAAAATTAAAATTTAGGCCGCCCCCAAAATAAAGTTGCGGATAAACATTCAAAGAAAAACGTGGACTGACATCAACATCTGTCATCAGTGTTTCAGTTGCGGCGTAGCGAGTAAATGCTTTTCCCCCATAGACCAGGTTAGAATGAAAAGGTTCTGTAACATCAACGGCAAGGACTATTTTCTTGTTTGCGCGAGTTGCAATACGGCCAAAAGGAAGCAAGCTTACACGTCGTGAGTGGACGGTACCGCTATCATATTGAAAAGTGTTGAGATTTAATACACTGCCTTGAAAACCAATATCAGCATAAAAACTGGTACCACCAATAATGAATTCATTTTTTTGACTTTAAATAATTCTGCCGGATTGTGATAGCTTAGCCCAGCAAAATATTGCAGCACATTTGCCGATGCATTAATGCTGGTAAAACACAGTAAGATCGCGAACTTGTAGCGCATGATTATCCTAATCAAAAGAAGTACAGGTATGAAATATACCTGTACTGCAATCACATTAATTAGATTTCGTCGTCGTAGTCGCTGGTGATGTTGTGGTATTTGTTGTGGGAGTAGTTTGTGCACTACCCTGAGCAGAGGATTGGCGAGGTGTTGCAATCATTTGCATAATACCAAGATCACCTGAAATTTTGCGTCCGATAACTAAATTAATTGTAAGTGGTTGAGTTAATTTTCTTTATCATTTTGATAAACCACTTGCAAAGGCAGGATCACTTTCCATTGGTTTTCTTTAAGCTCAGTAATAGTCGGTGTACCATTGACCATAGAGCTTACCATAAGTTGCTGTGATTTAATGGCGTTGAGATTGCCTGATTTTTGTAAGGCATCGTTAAATCCTTGCCATCCTTGATCGGTATAACAGGATTTTAGAGCTAATAATTGTTTATCAAGCGTGTTGTAATCGAAATCAAATGATTGCGCTGCAGCTTTCTCTGCCCACTGTAATACCAGCGATTGTTCAATATGTGCTGTTTCCGCAGGGATACGATAGTTACAGTTAATGGGTTGTGGCGGAGTAATAGGAGTTACTTGCATAGGGCTTTTTCTGATGCAGTTGTAGTAGTATCCGCAGGTATTACTGCTCCTTGCGATACAGGTGCTGGTGTAGGTGTCGGCGTGTCCTGTGGTGTAGGTGTCGGCGTACCCTGTGGTGTAGGCGTTGGTGTACTTTGAATTGTTTGGGTTGGTGCGGTTTGAGAAGGAGCTGGTTGCACTACTGTAGGCGATGGGCTTGTTGCCGGTGTTGCGGGTGCTGGCTTGGTCTGCATGGTATTGCCAGAGTTATTGTTCCCGGGTTGATCACTATTTTCAGCATAGATTGTCGTACATAAAATAGTCATCAATCCTGCGCATAGCATGGATCTTTTCATTAATAACACTCCTTTAATAATAGTCCAACAACTCTGCCACCAGGCTGGCAGCCAGTCGTGCGGTTTTTTGCTCTTGATCCAGTGGGGGAGAGAGCTCAGCTACATCGAGACTTATCACTTTGCCAGTTTGTAAGATGTATTTCAACAGGGCTAATGTTTGCCATGGTGTTAAACCAAGTGCTTGAGGTGCACTGACCCCCGGGGCATAGCATTCAGCAAATACATCCAGACAAATGGTCAAATAAATATATTCATGCCGCAAAAGAAACGTGTCTAGGAAAGCGAGTTGCCAGGCAATATCCTCATTATGGATTTGCTCTGCACTAAGATAAGACACTTTTAATTCATCAGCAGCAGCAAACAAACTAGATGTATTAGCAATATATTGAATTCCTAAACAACAGTAGTCAAAAAGTAGCCGATTTTGTTGACAATATTGGCTGATTTGGCGAAAAGGGGTTCCTGATGTGGCATAATGCCCATCTTTTAAAGGGCGTAAATCAAAATGGGCATCAAAATTGATAATCCCTATTTTGGGATAATGAGCAGCCAAGCCAGAAAAATGCGGCCATGCAATTTCATGTCCACCACCGAAAGCCAACGTTTTATAACCCTGTTGATGACAAGCTGTAATCAAGGTTGCGAATTGTTGTTGAGCGGATTCCAATTGCTCTTGCTCACAAACGATATTACCTATATCGATAAACTGCTTATCAAAATTGCAGGAAAGTTTCGCCAATTGTTCACGCAATTTGAATGGACCTAATTTGGCTCCGGTACGACCTTCGTTACGTCTGATCCCTTCGTCACTACAAAATCCTAGGATAATCAGATTTTGCTGTTTATCTTGTAGAGATTGAGATCGCAAGTCGACACAATGAATACGTTGAAAGAAACGTTCTCCAGGCAAGCTATCTTTACGCCCCTGCCAAATAGATTGTTCAGTTGGCTCGTAATTTTGTAGATCTGCAAACATAGTAAATTTCAAAGAAGAAATTTGATATAAGGATAATATATCTTTCTATGCATGATAATGTCACTGTAATTATTTCTTTATTCTAAAATCGGTGCCAATCCCAAACAGGTCTGCTATTATCGGCCTAATTTTAAGACTAGAGTAGTGTGGCATTCTCTCTGAAGTTCACGAAGTAGTGATTTTTCAGTTCTAGGGATCTTCTTTATGGAGGCACATAGAATCGATGTTTGTTGGATTAGAAGCAAATAGCCAAAGATTAAGCTAGCTGGAGAAATATCATGTTTGTAATTACTGGCGGGGGAAGTGGAATTGGACAGGCTCTAGCCCATGCTTTGGCGGTTCGACAAAAGCAGGTTCTCATTGTAGGACGGCGCGAGCAGGCTTTAGTAGAAACGGCAGCGTTTTCTCCTCAAATTAGTTACCTCGTTGCTGATGTCTCAACGGATAAAGGACGCCAAGAAATTGTTGCTCATATAGAACAAGTCCAAGTTACTGCACTAGAAGGGTTGATCCACAACGCGGGTATTATTGAGCCGATTATGCCTGTTACTACTATAGATGAAGCTTCCTGGCAGCAAGTTCTTGCTACTAATCTCAATGCCCCTCTATTTTTAACGCAAAAATTACTTGCCAAATTAGAACAAGGCCGTGTATTGCATATCGGTTCTGGTGCAGCTTATTTTCCAGTTACAGGCTGGGCTGCTTACTGTGTTTCTAAGGCTGCTCTAGCTATGTTGACCCGTTGTTTGCAATTAGAAAATCCAAATCTGTCTTTTGCCAGTGTGATGCCTGGGATCATTGATACTGACATGCAGGCAGCTATTCGAGATGCTCAGTTTATGGATGAGGAAAAACGAGATTTTTTCAGAGTCCTCAAGCAAGAAAAACGTCTCTTATCAACTACCACCGTAGCGGATTTTTAACATGGTTATTAATCGATGTGGATAAAGCACACTATGTGGCCCAAGAATGGGATATCTATGACAACAGTCATCACTTACAATGGCTCAAGGCATCGCAGCAAGTGCCTAGTTGGGAGTAAACATGCAGGCATGTGACCGCTTATTGTTGAATGCAACAATAATTAATGCACAAGGTAAGCAACTAAAAGAACAAGCGATTGCTATTAGCGAAGGAATGATAGTTTGGTGTGGTGCCATGAGTGATTTACCAGTCACTTACTTGCAGCAAGCCGCTGTTACTGAGGACTGCTATCATTTATTAATTACGCCGGGCTTGATTGATTGCCATACTCATTTGGTCTATGCCGGTAATCGTGCTGACGAATTTAAGCAACGGCTTGAAGGAAAACTTATGCTGAAATTGCTCGCGCTGGCGGTGGAATTTTATCGACTGTCAGACAAACGCGTACCGCCTCTGAAGAAGAACTGTTTCAACAATCATTACCCAGAATTTTGGCGTTACGGGCGGAAGGTGTAACTACTCTTGAGATTAAATCAGGTTATGGTCTTGATTGGGATAATGAGCTCAAAATCTTGCGTGTGGCCAGGCGTTTGGGGGAAGCAGTTGGTCTGCGGGTAAGGACTACTTTTCTAGGGGCGCATGCGGTGCCGCCAGAATATAAAAATAATGCTCAGGCTTATGTCGATTTTCTTTGCCAAGATATGTTACCTGCTGTAGCTGAAATGGGATTGGCTGATGCTGTAGATGTATTTTGCGAATCAATTGGTTTCACATTGGTACAAACCGAACAATTATTTATTAAAGCAAAAGCCTTAGGTTTACCTATTAAGTGCCATGCAGAACAGTTGTCCAATCTTGGAGCAACAAAATTGGCTGCCAGTTTAGGGGCTCTGTCTTGTGATCATTTAGAGCACCTAGATCGTGAAGGGGCTGCAGCAATGGCTAACAACGGAACAGTTGCCGTTCTATTACCGGGAGCTTATTATTTTTTACGCGAGACAGTAAAACCGCCTGTCGCTTTGCTGCGTGAAATGGGGGTGGGTATAGCAATTGCCACCGATGCTAATCCAGGCTCATCTCCTACGACATCGTTGTTGTTAATGCTGAATATGGCTTGTCAGTTTTTTGCCCTAACAGTACCGGAGGTTTTAATGGCGGTCACTTACCAAGCTGCAAGAGCACTTTCTCTGGAGCGTGAAATAGGCACTCTTGCAGCAGGAATGACTGCGGATTTAGTACGTTGGTCAGTAAAGGATAGTGCCTCACTTTGTTACCACTTTGGTTATCCTATACAACACAGTACAATGGTAGCGGGAAATTGGTTAAGGGAATTTGAGGGGGTACAACTATGAAGAAATTGATTATAAGTCTATTGGGGCTGGGTTTTTTCTTATTACATAGTTTGGCTTGGTCTGCACCACCAAATACAGTAATTATTAAAAGAGAAACTGCCGATTTTGATCTTAGTATTAAATACCCGGAAGGATTTCCAGATGCAGAAGTGGGTGAAAGGATAAAAGCATTTATAGCCGAAAGCCAAAAGAGTGCAGCTGCTCTTGAGGCACCTAGTGTGAAAAAACGGGTGATACCGTTGGGAAAAGTAGTTTATATATTGATTATAAAATAGAGTTTCAAAATAAAAATGCATTAAGTATCTTGTTCAACGTATCGGCTTATAGTCAAGGTGCTGCACATCCCAGTAATTCTGTAAAAACATTCAATTTTATCCAAGGCCAATCAGTGACTTTAGATCATTTGTTTGTACCAAATAGCAATTACTTAAACCAAATAGCCACTATATGCCGTAAAGCGTTGGGGAAGAAAAAATGACCGATCGGGATTGGTTAATAAAGGGAACAACAGCAATTCAAGAAAATTATAGAAATTGGCATTTTACGCAAGATGGTTTAGCTATTGTGTTCGATACTTATCAAGTCGCGCCTTATTTTTACGGTCCACAAACAGTAAAAATTTCTAAATCTGAACTCAAAAACTGGTTACGTCCTGATGTAACCAAGGCTGTATGGGGTAATCAATGAGTACATTTGTTCCGTTTATTAAAGCGGATGAAAAAATTGCTGAATTAACGATTCGCAGCATTATTTTAGCAATTATTTTAACAGTCATTTTGGCATTATCGAATGCTTATCTGGCATTAAAATTGGGTATTTTAACCTCGGCTTCAATTCCTGCCGCCATTATTTCCATGGGTATTTTACGTTTATTTAAAAACTCTACCATTTTGGAGAATAACGCAGTCCAAACAGCCGCCTCTGCGGGTGAAGCGGTTGCTGGAGGTATTGTGTATACCATTCCTGCATTGATTATTATTCAATACTGGAATGGTTTTGATTACCTCACCAATTTTTTATTGCTGCCTGTGGTGGTATTTTGGGTGTTTTGTTTTCAATTCCTCTTCGCCGAGTATTAGTGAATGAACCCGCGTTAAGATTTCCAGAGGGGCGTGCGATTGCTGAAGTGTTAAAGTCGTCCGCAGAAAAAGCAGGTATTCGCGATATTTTTCTCGGTGGAGCTGTAGGTGGTCTTCTTGAGCTATTCCAGACAGGTTTTAAAATTATTGCCAATAATTGGAGTTTTTGGTTTTCAATTAAGCGCTCACTGTTTGGTTTTGGTGTGGGATTTTCTGCAACAATGATAGGGGCAGGATATTTAGTCGGACATGAGATGGCTTTGAGTATTTTTCTGGGCGCCATTATTTCCTGGTTAATAGCTATGCCAATTGTCAGTCAATTTTATCCAGAGTTTCTTACTCATTATCCTGCATCCAAAGCGGCTACCTTTCTTTGGAATAGCGAAATGCGTTATTTAGGTATAGGTGCGATGCTGTTTGCCGGTACTTGGACCTTCCTGAAATTGATAAAACCTTTGCTTAAAAGTATGCGGATTTCTTTTCGTGCTTTTGTAGCTAAAAGTCATCAAGAAGAACAATTGCCGCGCACAGATAAAGACATTCCTATGCCTTTTATTTTAATTGGTGTAATGTTTATGTCTGCTATTTTGTTTTTGTTTTTTCAATTTATTTTTCCTTTGGAGGAAATCGGCTTAGACGGTGATTTTGCTCCCACGTTAGTGTTTGGCGCAGTACTCTATGTTTTGATCATTGGTTTTTATTCTCTGTTATTACAGGCTATTTTTCAGGCATGGTGGGGGTAACGGCGAGTCCTGGTAGTGCAATCGTGATTGCCGGGATGCTATTTGCAGCCTGGATATTGCTGACGATGATTAACAACCTTTTACCGTTACCTTTTAGCGCCAACCAGATTAAGGCAGCAGAAGCGATCACAATCATTATTGGTTCGGTGGTAACAGGTATTGCTGCCATCGCCAACGATAATACGCAAGATTTGAAAGTGGGACAATTGGTTGGCGCGACTCCGTGGAAGCAACAAGTTATGCTTTTACTGGGGGTAATCATTTCTTCTTTGGTGATTCCTCCGGTCATGCAATTGCTGTTTGATGTCTATGGTATTGCAGGGGTTATGCCTCATGAGGGCATGGATCCTGGCCAGTCACTGCCAGCACCTACAGCAGCATTAATGGCGGCCATCACTGAAGCGGTATTTAGTAATACGTTGCCTTGGACCATGATGTTTATTGGAGCAGCAGTTATTCTTGCGCTTATTTTTTCATCTATTTATTTAAACTAGAGCGTTATATCAGACTTTCCATATTAGGAGTTGCTATAGGAATGTATTTACCTATTGCCTCTTCTTTTCCTTTATTTCTCGGAGGAATGATTGCGATGGTCACGCAGTGGCGTCTCAGTAAAAGAAACTTCCCGGTGAAGAAAGACAGCTGCGGCGGCAACGAGGTGTGTTGATTGCTTGTGGATTAGTAGCTGGTTCAGCGTTAGTCGATGTTCTATTAGCTATTCCATTCTCTATTCTCCATACTCCTAATGCCTTAACCGTGGTAGGGAAAAATTGGCAGAATTATGGAATTATGTTAGGTATTTTGTCGACCTTGATGCTGGCATGGTGGATAGAGCGTCGTGTTTGCGGAAAAAATAAAATATAGCCCTAACTGGGGCTGTAATTTTTATTAAAATAATACCTGGGATAAATCTTTGAGAGGAACTAAAAGAAGCTGAGTATTAAATAATAAATAATGCCAGTAATAAAGAAAATAATGATAAATGTTTTAAAAATGCAGGAAGATCGAAGCTAGGATCCGGCTTAAGATGATAACTATATGCTCCAATTAGGGCACAAGCAGAACCAAGAAAAAAGCCGCCGATCACATCAGTTAGCCAATGAACTTTTAGTATTATACGTGCTATAGATTCAGCTAAAATCAAACAAAAAATCG
>NZ_CALJ01000107.1 GCF_000308315.1 Legionella tunisiensis
CTACAGGGAACAATTCGGCTTTAACTACCGCATTGATTGCAGTATAGCCGCTAACGATTGTCAAGGCGGCCATAATCAAGAGTGATGCCCCCCACCAGGTTTCAATGGTACTGAGTAGAGAAAGAATAGGTACTGTAAAAAGGGTGCCTAGCACGCCAAATGCGATTAAAATCGGTCTTCGACCAATTCGATCCGATAAAGCCCCTATAACCGGCTGTAGTAACATGAAGAAAAATAAACTTGCTGCCGAAATAAGTGTCGCTTCAATTTTACTCATTCCTACGCTATTGGTGAGGTATTTCTGCATGTAGGTGCTATAAGTGTAGAAAGCCAGTGTACCACCCATCGTTAATCCCGCGACTAGAAGAATTTCTTTAGGATGACGCATTAAAGCAAATAATAAATTTTCTTTTTTGTGGTTTGTTGTTGAGTAATAAACGAAGTGGTTTCTTCCATCCCTTTACGCAAAAACAGCGCTACGATTGCCAGAAGCGCACCTATCAGGAAAGGAATGCGCCAACCCCAATTTTCTAACTGTTCTGTGGTAAGAAAAAACTGTTGCAGTACTATCAATAAAGATAAAGCGATTAATTGGCCTGCTATAAGAGTCACATATTGGAAACTGGAGAAAAATCCACGCCTTTCTTTCGTGGCCATTTCACTTAAGTAAGTGGCGGAAGTGGCATATTCGCCACCTACCGAGATCCCTTGTAGCAAACGCGCTAGAACAAGTAATACAGGTGCTAGCAGTCCAATGGTTTCATAACTCGGGGTTAATGCAATAATGAGTGAGCCAACACACATTAGCAATACAGAAGCCAGCAAGGCTTTTTTACGCCCACAACGATCAGCATAGACTCCCATTAACCACCCACCTATGGGACGCATAAAAAAGCCAACTGCAAAAATGGCTGCGGTATTCATTAATTGAGCAGTTAAATCACCTTGAGGAAAAAAAGATTTGGCAAAATAAATTGAAAATGCGGCATAGGCATACCAGTCATACCATTCTATTAAATTACCTATTGAACCACGAAAGATTGATTTAAGGCGGTGAGTGGTTTTCGGCTGTTCCACCCGATGGGCCAACCGGTTAAGATCTTTCATATTTCTTCTCGCTTCTTGAGAACAGTGTACGTTTAATGAACCCGCTGCAGCAGAGTAATACAGGTTAACTGTCTTTGTAAACTCTCTTATTGATCTTTATCTGTTAGCAGCGTTTTTTGAGGTAATTTTTTGCTGTTCTCGACGCAGATAAAAGATATCTTATTTGAATGGATGGCGAACTTATAGAAGCCTTGCTACTTTAGAGTAATCTTCATGCATACTTGACAGTTTAAGAGGATTAAATGATTTGCAAGATAGAATTTATCTCAGTGACATCTGCACAGGAATTACGTTCTGAGATTAGAACCGACTTGGTAAAACAGAGCGGCATAGTAGAATTAAACAAATTAGTTGCAGAAGGGGCTCACCCACAAGTTAATTTAGCTGCGAGAGTTAGTGAGAAACAAGTCGGGCTTCTAAGCCTTGTTTTCCTTATCCAGCGAATGCTAATATCTGCTGGTTAGGTGTTTTGCCTGATTACCAAGGGCAAGGTATTATGACGTCATTGATGCAGGCAGCTTATGGCTATGCAAAACAACAGCAAGCTAAAACAATGACGGTCGCTACTGTTATTCCAGATAAAGCAAACTATTATTTAAAAACGTTTCGTTGCTATGAAAAAATGGGTTTTCAGCCCTTATTGAATGGATATTCTTCGGAAACGGAGATGGTTTATATGGTAAAGCAATTGAGTAATCCTTTGCATGAGCTTAGTGTTCTTGAGAGGGATGCAAGACTTTTTGGTTTTGATTGGCCTAACCAATCTATGATTATTGAGCAGATTATTAGTGAGTGCGATGAGATCAAGGAAGCGTTTGATCTCCAGGAACCAGAGGAACGTATTCAAGAAGAAATTGGTGATTTATTACATAGCGCTCTGTCTTTATGTCTTTTTTCCGGCTTTGAACCAGAGCAAACCTTATTAAAAATAATAGAAAAATTTGCAGCTCGCATGCGGGCTTTAAAAGTCATTGCGAGAGACAGAGGATTAGTAACTCTTAAAGGACAATCAATCGAATTATTGCTTACGCTCTGGTCTGAAGCGAAAAGTCGGAGCAGAATGGCCTAAGATTTGAGTATTGTATTTTAATTGACTATATTACATTTTTTGGTTATTTATTGACCTTTTATGTGCTGTGAGATGATTATGTTCAGTTTTGATGAGATTGTGAGCGAGGAGGTAGATTTAAAGGATATTTTATCTGAATCATTAACGAAGGCTTTAGGGGATAGCAATTTTCAACTCCAATTACTTGAAGAGGGCACTGCCGAGGTGGCTGAGGCTGATCTTTTACTGGAAGAAGTTTTTCCGAAAGGCGAAGTAGAGGATTATAAACCTAGCCAATTACTCAGTTATGTTGATAATGCGCTTTCTATGATTTGCTTAAAGGGCGGTGTGATTATTGGCAGTATTACGGTTGGTTGTAATTTAGATGATGGGAAATACATGGTGGTGCATTCATTGGTCGTCGATAGGGAATATCGTAATAAAAAGCTTGGCTCTGTCTTGATGCTTGCTGTGCATGACATCGCTTGTGAATTAGGAATTAATTCTGTCTCGTTAATCTCATCAGGTTATGGTAAACCATTTTATCAAAGCTTTGGTTTACT
>NZ_CALJ01000106.1 GCF_000308315.1 Legionella tunisiensis
AGCATCTGGTAATGATTGGAAAATGAAAGATTACAAAATATTTTGCCGCCAGTCGTTCGTTAATAAGCTTGATAAGCTCATTATCACCTGGGTTGTTTCATCCAATCGTTGTTGAATTTCAAGACAAATCGCAGTAAACAATTGCTCTACTTTTGCTTTTCTTGCAAACTAATAACCCCATGTTTAAACATGGAGTGAGCTTCATCTAACGAGTGAGCGGCATAATTGTAAATTTCACTGGGCGAATTATCAGAAATAGATTGGTAAGTATCCCAAATATCGCGAATAACGTGAGAATCGTCGGTTGTAATGAAAGGCAATTCTCTGGTTTTTTAACTAATTCAACATCAGTGATATTGCTAATTAGAACGGCGTGATGAGCTGTGAGCGCCCGTCCAGATTCGGAAATAAGATTGGGTTCCGGCATACCTGCTTCTTCACAAAGAGGACGAAGTGCTAGCAAGATATTGGTAGCATATTCTTTGACAGAATAATTCATTGAACAGCCAGTGTTGGAACGTGTACCTTCGTAATCCACCCCAAGGCCACCACCAACGTCAACGGTACTGATTGGTGCATTCAAGCGACGCAGTTCAACATAATAACGAGCAACTTCTTGCATACAGTGGCGAATGTCATGGATGTTGGCAATTTGTGAGCCTAAATGGCAATGCATTAATTGCAGACAATCCAACGAATCGTGTGCTCTTAGTTGATTGACTAACTCAAGAACTTGTTCTGCATTTAAACCAAATTTGGATTTAGCCCCGCCAGTATTTTCCCATTTGCCTGCGCCTTTGGTGACTAAACGAATACGCACACCAATTTTAGGCCTTATGTCCAGTCGGGTAGACTCTTTCAAGATAATGTCTAATTCAGAACGTTTTTCAATCACAATGAAAACTTCATGGCCCATTTGTTGTGCGATTAACGCGGTGCGAATATAACTGCTGTCTTTATAGCCGTTGCAGACAATGGTAGAAGGAGTTTGGCCTAATAATCCAATTACTGCCATTAATTCAGGTTTGCTACCAGCTTCTAAACCCACGGGATAGCGCGGTTCTTTTAAAATTTCCCTTACCACACAATATTCTTGGTTCACTTTAATCGGGTAAACCAGTTTATAGCTTCCTCGATAATCGTTTTCCTCAATTGCCTGTGCAAAGGCTTCATTTAATTTTACGACTCTGTCGTGCAGAATATCAGTAAAGCGGATCAAAAGCGGTAATTGTAAACCCGCTCGGTTGGCGGCATTTACAATCGCTTGCAACTCAACGCCTTTTTCTTCCGGCGTTTTGCATATAGCAATATTCCCTGCTGCATTTATATTGAAATAACCTTCACCCCAGTTATTAATATTGTACAGATTTTCATCTTGGAATGTTTTGTCAGTCATTAGAGTTTTCCCACATCGGATTTACGGGCTTTGAGGAGCTCATGATAAGTTTCAGGCTCTCGCTGATCTGCAAAGGGAAACAAACGCCCCCACAACGCACGTTGACTGAAATCCAATTCAGCTACGAGCACAGCAGGCTCATTGCGAGGTGCTTGTACTAAAATTTCACCCATTGGGTTGGAGATAAAACTAGAGCCGTAAAACTCAAGTCCATCTTCCCAGCCAATACGGTTAACAGCGACGATAAAGCTATTCGCCATAATGCCCTGAGCAACCATCACTTTTTGCCACATGGGTTGGCTATCAAAACCTGGTGCAGTTGGTTCTCCACCAATGGCAGTGGGATAAACTAAAACCTCTGCTCCTTTTAAACCGTAAATACGCGACAACTCAGGAAACCATTGATCATAACAGGTAGGTAAACCAAATTGATGTCCGACTAAGTTGTGGACTGGATAATCGGAATCACCGGGTTTGAAGTAATAGTTTTCATGGTATTTTTCACCACTGGGAATATGCTGTTTGCGGGTGACTGCAACTAATTCACCTGATTCGTTAAAGGCTACGGCAGTGTTATAACCTGCTTTTTCAAACAGTGAGGAAGTAATGGTAACTTTCGCTGCTTTTGCTATGGCACTTACAAATTGTGCTGTAGGGCCTGTGTGTAGATCTTCTTGATAAGCTGTACCATCTACATCATGACGAGTACAAAAATAAGGTGACAACGTTAATTCTTGTAAACAGATGAGTTGAGCCCCTTGTTTAGCAGCCGCAAAAATACCTGAGGCAAGACGATCCTGATGTTCTTGCGGATTTTCAGACCATTTTTTCCTGTACTAAACCTACCTTTAATTTACCACCCGTCATCTTCAAGCCTCTCACGAAAAAATACCAATGTCCTGGACTGATTGATATTCTTGAGTAAAAAATTGCTGTATGATATAACCAATTGGTTTTTATGTATACAGTTTACTGTGTGTTTTAGGAAAGATTTTAACTTTTTGTAACCTAATTCCGTGCAGGAGTTTAGAGGGATTTCCTGGTAAGTACAATTGTGATTTTGCGAAGGGGGCAGTTACTGATTTAGCATTGATTTGCTAATAGGGCATTCGCTACTTTTGATTGGTTCTTTTTCCCTAACAGTTTGCATATTTTATCACCGGCAGCGACGATCTTAAAAATATCGACACCGGTTTCAATACCTAGTCCGTGCATCAAGTATAAAACATCTTCTGTTGCAACATTTCCGCTTGCACCACGAGCATAAGGACAGCCGCCAAGACCAGCTACCGAACTGTCAAAACGATGAACACCGTATTCAAGGGAGGCGTAAATGTTCGCAATCGCTTGGCCATAAGTATCATGAAAATGCATTGCTAATCTGGACAAGGGTAAAAACTCTAAGATCTGCTGTAAGACTGCATTGGTCTGTTTGGGTGTACCAACACCGATGGTATCGCCCAGACAAATTTCATCAACCTCCAGAGCCAGCAACTGACGCGTAACCTCAACGACTTGTTGCGGGGCAATTTCACCCTCATAGGGGCAGCCAAGTACACATGAAATGTAAGCACGTACTCGAATTTTATTTGCCTTAGCCAAAGCAATAACCGGCTCGAAGCGGTGAATGCTCTCGCTGATTGAACAATTGATATTACGTTGATTAAAGGTTTCACTCGCTGCCGTAAAGACAGCAATTTCTTTTATGCCTACTTCGAGTGCTTTCAACATGCCACGTTCGTTGGGAACCAATGCTGAATAATGAATGCCTGCAGGTTGAGCAATGCTGGTAAATACCGCTTCATTGTCAGCAAGTTGAGGAATTGCTTTGGCTGAAACAAAACTGGTGACTTCGATGTGTTTTAAACCGCTTTGGCTAAGTAAATTGATCAATTCTACTTTGTTTTCAGTGGCAACAAAGGATGATTCATTTTGTAACCCATCCCGTGGGCCTACTTCAACTATCGTGACTTGTTGTGGATAGTTCATGCTTGTCCCTAATCAATCTTTTAAAGCCAACAATTCAGCACCTTCACTGACTTGCGAGCCAACATCGTAAAATAATTCGGCCAGTATTCCGTCTTTGGGAGCATGAATGGTGTGTTCCATTTTCATTGCTTCCAAAACAATTAGACTCTCACCTTCTTTAACCTTATCTCCCTTATTTTTCAGAATAGCCACGACAGTCGCTGGCATAGGAGCGGTGAGTTGCCCTTTTTTGTGGCAAGTTGCGGATCAAAATTCTGCCAATTAAAGCGCTCAATCACCAAGGGGCCTTGTGCCAGATACAAAGTGAGTTTTGATCCTTGGTTATCCACCAGAATCTCTCTGATTTGCTGGCCGTCATCAAGATATAATTTATCAGCAATCAAGCGTGGCGACAAAGTGAATTCTTCCTCGTTAATTTTTACTTTGAAGGACGTATTTGTCAGAGGAATAATCTTGATTTCTTGTTGTTGACCCTCAATGAGGTAACGCCAATACCAATAACTGGATAAGTGCATTTGCCAGGCAAAACTATTATGATGAAGAGGATCTGTTTCACTGTCTTTGAGTACAAGATAATCATAACCAGCAGCCATTAAGAGTGCTAAATGCTTATCAGGAAGAGGAAGATTAATAGTTTCTTGAGTTAAAAATCAGTACTTAAATCTGCTTTAGCGAAGCGGGGATGGCTACAGATAGCTTGCAAAAAGCAATGTTGGTTTTGACACCGCCTACTGCATAGTTTGCAAGTGCGTATTGCATGCGTTGTAGAGCTTGTTCCCTTGTTTCTCCCCAGGTAATTAATTTGGCAATCATGGGGTCATAATGCATGGTAATGTGCGAATGAAGCGATACACCACTATCTATTCGAATGCCTTGACCTGCTGGCTCGTGCAAAAAATGCAATTGACCAATTGATGGCAGAAAGCCTTGGTGGGGATCTTCAGCATAGATTCGGCATTCAAGTGCGTGGCCGTGAGCTGCAATAGCCTTCTGGAGGCAGGGTAGCGGCTCATTAGCCGCTATTTTCAATTGCCACGCTACCAGATCAAGATCTGTTATCATTTCAGTGACGGGATGCTCGACTTGTAAACGTGTATTCATTTCCATGAAATAAAAATGAGCGTCACCATCCACTAAAAATTCGACTGTGCCAGCGCCACGATAGGCGATCGAACGAGCAACTTCACAGGCTGCTTCTGCCAAACTTTGCCGCATGGTAGCAGATAAATTAGGTGCTGGCGCTTCTTCAATAATTTTTTGATGTCGTCGCTGAATGGAGCAATCCCGTTCGAAAAGATGGACGATTTGACCATGATTATCCGCCATGATCTGGACTTCTACGTGACGAGGGTTGCTGATTAATTTTTCAATGAGCATCGTGTCATCTTTAAAGCTAGCCATCGCTTCACGACGGGCACCGGCTAAAGCTTGAGAAAATTCGGATTCTTTATAAACAGCACGCATACCTTTACCACCACCACCACTGGCTGCTTTTTAGCAATACTGGAAAACCAATCTGAAGAGCCTCATGTAATAAGCGCTCATCGGATTGTTCGCTACCATGATAGCCTGGTGTAAGGGGTACCCCGGTTTTCTCCAGTAATTGTTTGGCTACTTGCTTTGAAGCCATCGCGTCCATAGCTGCAATGGAGGGGCCGATAAATATGATTCCTGCGTCGGCGCAAGCTTGGGCAAATAAGGGATTTTCGGATAAAACCATAGCCAGGATGAATGGCCTGAGCGCCACTAGTTTTAGCCGCAGTAATAATCGCTTCAATATTGAGATAACTATTTTTGGCTGTTGCATCACCTACGCAAAATGCACTGTCTGCCTGGGCCACATGTTGGCTATTTTTATCAGCGGTTGAATAAATTGCAACAGTGTGGATACCCATTTGTCGGGCAGTTCTAATAACCCGACAGGCAATTTCACCGCGGTTAGCGATAAGAATTTTGTTGAACATGAAATCCCCTAATCCCAAATGGGTGTTTCTTTATTAAGAAAAGCATTTAATCCTCGTTGCCCTTCTACGGAAACTCGTTTCTTGGCAATGAGAGCTGCAGTTTGCTGTAACAATTCCTCATTAATTGGCCGACCTGCAACCTGTGAAACCAGTGTTTTACAAGCATTCACTGCTTCAGGAGCCAATCGGGCTATTTGTTGAGCATAATTTAAAGTAAAGACCAATAATTCATCTGCAGCTACGCAGTGTTGTACTAGCTGTAATTTTTTTGCTTCTTCCGCATCAAACGTTTCTGCTGTCATAAATAGCCATTTTGCAGCCCGTTCACCCATTGCTTTTACGACATACGGACTAATGACGGCAGGGATTAAGCCCAGTTTTACTTCTGAAAAACAAAATCGGGCCGTTGATGAAGCAATCGCCAGATCACAAGCAGCTACTAAACCAGCACCACCACCAAAGGCGGCACCTTGTACCATGGCTATAGTGGGTTTAGGGCTGGCATAGAGAGTATGCATGACACGAGCAAGTACTTTGGCATCTTGCAGGTTTTCTTCTTCACTAAATTGGGCCATGCGTTGCATCCAGGCAAGGTCTGCGCCTGCAGAAAAATGCTTTCCATTCGCTTTTAATAAAATAACTCTTGCTTGCGGATCACTAATCGCTTCATCAAGTCGCTGTTGCAATGCTGCCAGCAAGCTGTCATCAAAAGCATTATGTTTACCTACCCGATTCAAAGTAATAATAAAAACCCGATCATGCAACTCACTTAATAAATCACTCATTGTTTATCTCTATCGTGTTTTGGCATTCTGGCATTAGATTCTCCTACATACGAAACACACCAAAATTGGTTGTAGGGATCGGCGCGTTTAAGGCAGCAGACAAGCTTAAGCCAAGAATTTTACGAGTATCTTCAGGAGCAATAACACCATCATCCCAGAGTCTTGCACTAGCGTAATAGGGATTACCTTGGGTTTCATACTGGTCGCGTAAATCGGCTTTAAATTTTTCTTCTTCCTCAACAGACCATGTTGTTCCATGCTTCGCATGCTTGTCGCGGTTAATTTGTGCTAACACATTTGCTGCTTGTTCACCCCCCATGACAGAGATGCGGGCATTAGGCCAGGACCATAAAAAGCGCGGCCCATAAGCACGTCCACACATAGCATAATTACCAGCACCGAAACTACCGCCTATTATCACAGTGAATTTAGGGACATTAGCATTGGCAACGGCAGTCACCATCTTGGCACCATGTTTGGCTATACCTGTTGCTTCGTATTTACTACCCACCATAAAACCAGTGATATTTTGCAGAAATAATAAAGGGATGCGGCGTTGAGCACATAGCTCGATAAAATGCGCTCCTTTCAAAGCGCTTTCGGCAAATAAAATACCATTATTGGCAATCACACCAATGGGATAACCAAACAAATGGGCAAACCCACAGACTAAAGTCGTGCCATAAAGTGCTTTGAACTCATCCAACTCTGAACCATCCACAACGCGAGCGATTACTTCTCGGATATCGAAAGGCTTTCGCGGATCAGCTGGTACAACACCATTTAATTCTTTGGCGTTATAGAGAGGTTCTCGACTGGCAATTCGACAAAGATTTTCAGGTTTCTGACGATTTAGGTGACTTACTGCTACACGGGCCAAGTGTAGTGCATGGGCATCATTTTCAGCATAATGGTCAGCGACACCAGATTGTCTGCAATGGATATCGGCACCGCCCAATTCTTCTGCACTGATAATTTCACCGGTAGCTGCTTTTACCAACGGTGGTCCGGCTAAAAAGATAGTAGCCTGATTTTGTACCATAATCGATTCATCGGCCATTGCGGGTACATAAGCACCACCTGCAGTGCAAGATCCCATGACCACTGCAATTTGAGGAATATTCTCTGCTGATAACATTGCTTGGTTATAAAAAATACGGCCAAAATGCTCTCGATCTGGAAAAACTTCATCTTGAAGGGGCAGAAAAGCACCACCTGAATCAACTAGATAAATACAGGGAAGGTGATTAACTCTAGCAATCTCTTGAGCACGTAAATGTTTTTTGACGGTAAGCGGATAATAGGTTCCACCTTTAACTGTGGCATCATTCACCACAATCATACATTCAATACCTGCAATACGTCCTATTCCGGTAATAATTCCTGCAGCAGGGACAGTGTCTTCATAAACTCGGTAGGCGGCCAATTGTGATAATTCAAGAAAAGGACTGCCTGGATCAAGTAAATGTTGCAAGCGCTCGCGAGGCAATAATTTGCCATGTTTTAAATGTCGTTGGCGTGCTTTTTCATCACCACCCTGAGCAATTTTTTGGATAGCGTTCTGCAGTTCAACAAGCAATTTTTGCATAATTGCTTCATTGTCTTTGAAATCCTTGCTGGCGGGATTTAACTGACTAGTGATTTTAGCCATCGATAATCCTTAATGTATCAAGATATTACTGAGTACAATTACCAGCCATAGACACCAGGTGAATTCGATGAGATAGGGCATGTCATTCCCTTTGATGAGCCGGTAGGTGAGTGCTGGAATGGCGGCAATCACAACTGGGATAAACACGAGAAGGATCACTTTACGTATCATTAATCCCAAACCGTTTTGACTAAAAATGGGTGTCAATTTGACATTAATAAAAGCATAGAGCATCCCTATATAAACGATAATCATATGAGCATATTTAGCAAAAATCACAACCAGAATACTTAACGCTAAATAAATAAGACTTTGTCTAAGCATGTACATCCTTAAGCAGTTAGTGCGTCACTCTACAAATTGAAGAGTGATGCGGGCTATATTTCTATTAGGTCTTTAGGTCTGTTGACATTTCTACTATCCAGGCCGAAAAGCATTCATTTCCAGCGCTTCGCTGCTCATTGACTATCCTGTAAATTGTGCTGCGATGCTCCTAAATCAACACTTTTCGATTCAAGCTAGCGACATGTCAACAGACCATGGTGACTTATGATACCTGGATGGTTAAACCATTTCGATAGCAATAGCAGTTGCTTCACCGCCACCAATACATAAAGCAGCTATACCACGTGTTTTACGTTGTTGTTTTAGAGCGTGCATTAAAGTAACAATAATACGTGCACCGGATGCTCCGATAGGATGGCCCAGGGCACAAGCTCCCCCATGAACATTGACTTTTTCATCATCGAGTTCAAGTTGTGTGATTGCTGCCATAGCGACTACAGCAAAGGCTTCATTGATCTCGAAAAGGTCAACATCACTTTGATGCCAACCAGCTTTATTTAATACTTTGCGAATTGCATCAACGGGAGCGGTAGTAAACCATTGAGGTGCTTGTGCATGAGTTGCATGAGCGACAATCCGAGCCAGTGGCGTTAAACCGCGTTTTTTGCATTAGCTGCAGTCATTAAAATCAGGCTTGCTGCGCCATCCGATATTGAAGAAGAATTCGCTGCAGTTACCGTACCATCAGCTTTGAAAGCAGGACGTAGCTGCGGAATTTTAGCCAATTTACTGGCCTCTGGGCCTTCATCTTGAGATATCACCACATCCCCTTTGCGTCCAGCAATGGTGACAGGTGCTATTTCTTCAGCAAAAGAATTATCTTGTTGTGCTTGCAGTGCACGATTCAATGAGCGAATAGCATAGTCATCTTGTTGTTGACGGGTAAATTGAAAATGGCCTGCTGTTGTTTCAGCATAACAACCCATTAATTGGCCACGCTCATACGCATCTTCAAGGCCGTCAAGAAACATATGATCTTTTAGCTCACCATGACCTAAACGATAACCAGCTCGCGCCTTGCTCAATAAATAGGGCGCGTTACTCATACTTTCCATCCCACTAGCCAACACGATGTTGGCAGAACCAACTTTCAGGAGATCATGAGCTAACATGACAGCTTTCATGCCTGAACCACACATTTTATTGATGGTAGTTGCGCCGGTTGAATTAGGAATACCAGCTTTGATCGCTGCTTGTCTTCCTGGCGCCTGACCTATGCCTGCTTGCAATACACAACCGGTGATCACTTCATCAATGTCTGCAGGAGAAAGACCAGCTTGTTCAATAACTGCTTGATGGGCGACAGCGCCTAACTCGGGTGCTGATAAAGCAGACAAGCTACCAAGCATATTACCCATTGGTGTTCTTTTGGCTGCAACAATAACAATATCATTTGGTTCCATGGTCATTTTCCTTATGCAGTTTCGTTAAAAAGTTCACGTCCAATCAACATCCGTCTGATTTCAGACGTACCAGCACCGATCTCGTAGAGTTTGGCATCGCGCAGCAAACGCCCGGTAGGGTACTCGTTAATATAACCATTCCCGCCTAAAGTTTGAATGGCCTGCAAAGCCATTTGCGTGGCTCTTTCTGCTGTATATAAAATAACGCCTGCCGCATCTTTACGGCTAACCATGCCTTGATCACAGGCTCGAGCTACGGTGTATAAATAAGCCCGTGAAGCGCTTAATTCCGTGTATATATCCGCTAACTTACCTTGAATAAATTGGAATTCGCCAATGGCTTGTTCAAATTGCTTGCGTTCGTGAATGTAGGGCAAGACGACATCCAAACAGGCTTGCATAATTCCAACGGGACCAGCTGCTAATACCGTGCGTTCATAATCAAGACCGCTCATTAATACTCTTACGCCCTTATTCACTTCTCCCAGCACGTTTTTCGCAGGTACTTCACAATTTTCAAATACTAATTCGCAGGTATTTGATCCACGCATACCGAGTTTATCAAGTTTCTGTGCCGTACGAAAACCGTTAAATCCTTTCTCAATGATGAATGCTGTGATGCCTTTACTGGCCGCTTGTTTATCAGTTTTTGCATAAACAACCAAAACATCAGCATCCGGACCATTAGTGATCCACATCTTGGTACCATTGAGAATGAATTTGTCGCCTGCCGCTTGTGCTTGAAGTTGCATGCTTACAACATCAGAGCCAGCATTTGACTCACTCATTGCTAACGCGCCAATATATTCTCCACTTATTAGTTTAGGCAAATAACGGTGCTTTTGCTCTGCTGTGCCATTGAGATAAATTTGGTTCACACATAAATTGGAATGCGCTCCATAACTTAGGCCAACAGAGGCTGATGCGCGGGAAATTTCTTCCATTGCAATGACGTGCGCAAGATAACCCATATTCGCGCCGCCATATTCTTCGCTAACGGTGATGCCCAATAAACCCATCTCTCCCAATTTTCGCCATAGATGATTGGGGAAGGCGTTATCTGTATCGATCTGAGCAGCTAGAGGAGCGATTTCCTTTTGGGCGAATTGATAAACACTATCTCGCAAAAGGTCATAGGTTTCGCCAAGTTGATGTTGTATACCGACATACATAGATGACTTCCTGTTATTGGAGCAAATAGGCTAGACTATACCCAATCAAATTCAAGTTGCAACATCAATTTAAGTGAGAGCTTGTTGCAAGCGCTTGTCTTGAACTATGCCTTGTGAATGGAGGGCATCTGTTTTGAGGCTGGGAATAGACACAGGAAGGGGATGTATATGCGTAAACTTGTACTATGGGGCCATCATGCTGATGAGTATCAGGAAATGTTTGATTTATCGAAAGCAGATATGTCAACTCGTTTGTTGGAATATGGTTGTGGTCCAAGTGCAGTGAATGCCGAATTAACTGCTCACGCACAGCACATAGTGAGCTGTGATCCGCTGTTTAATTTGGATAAAGATACTTTGTATAGCAAAGTATCTTTAGTTTTTGCTGATATGGTCAGCAGAGTGGTAAGGGATCAAGAAAAATTTGATTTTAGTCGCTATGGAAATCCTGAAGCCTTATTTGCAAAAAGACGCGAAGGAATGGCTCAATTTTTTGCTGATTATGAAAAAGGTAAAAAGGCTAAGCGTTATATAGGAATAGGGACTTATGCATTGCCGTTTGCTGATTTTTCCTTTGAATTCGCTTTAAGTTCTCACTATTTATTCGCTGATCTTGATGATCAGGATGTCGAATTTCATCTGCAAGTGATAAAAGAATTAGCGCGTGTAGCTAAAGAGGTGAGAATTTTTCCTCTGATTGATCGTTATGGCCACCCATCTCCTTTTTTGGGACCAGTCCTTCTCGGCTTACAACAAGATAATTTAGGGGTAGAGGTGCGAGAAGTGGCTTATCATTTGCAACCTGGCGGAAATGCGATGCTACGCGTCTGGGCACAACAGTGTCAGCTGTAGCTGCAAATCTCTCATTTTTTAAGTTCTGAGAACTGTGGGTTAGAGCAAAGGGTCCGGGGATTTACTGCTTCCTTAATATCCAGAATGATCTAGATGCCACCCATGAAAAAACTGTTTCTTAAACTATACTCCCAATTATACTGTTGACTGTATGGTAAAAGTAGGACTCGTCACTAAGATTTGAGGATGTCATTAGCGATTTGATATTTTGTAAAGCATATTGGTACATATCAATCAGGAGGTGAGAAATTATTTTAGATAACGTCTTTATTAAATTTGTAAAAAGATGTAAGAATGTTTTGCTAGTATTAAATTTGTTTTAATTATTAACTTTGCAAGGAAGGCTCATTATGAAAAAGTCATCATTAGCTGTTGCGGCTCTGTTATCTGCACTTTCAACTGCTGCTGTAGTTCCTGTTGCGTTTGCAGACAATCAAGCTGCTGGTTCTCAAATTGCCTGTTCTGGATGTAAAGGCTGCAAAGGTTGTAACGGTTGCAAAGGCTGCAGCGGTTGCAAAGGTTGCGGCGGTTGTAAAGGTTGTGGCGGTTGCTCTGGTAGCTAAGCGCCTGTTAAATGAAGAGGTAGTATGAAATATACTACCTCTTTGTTATCGGTTTATTCTATGTTAATAATTCCTGAGTTTCATTTACCTTCTCTGACAAAAGCAAGCAAAGAACGATATTTGCGGTATGCGATGCAAGTGCTTGAAGCGCAGCAACAAATGATCACAAAGAAAGGTAAGAATATTCTCCATTATACTTTGGAAAAGAAACGTCGCCATGTGCGGATGAATCATTATCCTAAAGGAGATCGTATCGATCATAATACTGGGGCGCAATATTTTTATCATTGTCATCGCGAGGATCTAGCGAGTAATGAACATGGCCATTTCCATTGTTTTTTACGCTATAAACATATCCCAAAACAGGTAAAACCAACTGCTTTGCCAGATTGGGATAAAAATATTGATAATCCTATGACACATCTTGTTGCTATTTCAATGAATCGTTATGGTCAGCCTATTCGTTTGTTTACAGTTAATCGCTGGATTTCATATGAAATTTGGTACGATGCTAAACATATCTCGCGTTTTATTAAACAATATAAGATGACTTTAAACGATAATCCTTATTGGCAAGTTCTCGACCGATGGGTAGAGGGCATGCTTCATTTGTTCGCGCCTCAGATTGACTGGTTATATCAGGCACGGGATGCAGCCGTTGCTCATCACAAGACCATTTTTCCTGATAACAACGCCTATGAAGATAAACAGATTGAAGAATGGTCAGAAATTTCAATTGATCTTAATCAACAGGTGCAATGGTTATTGAACACCGAACCTGAAACAACGAAAGGTGAGATGGTTGTTTAGTTGCCCGGGAAAACTAGAGGGTTAAAATTATTTCCTGGTTGCGAGCAACCAGACTTCTCATGCAAGGCAGTTTGCACCACCTGCTCCAGCATCGTCGGAAGGATCGTGGGTTACGTCGTAAAAATGGGGTTTTTATGCCGTTTCTTGAGACAGAAACGTTGAAAAAGATGAGTAAATCGCATACCATGGCTTTAGCCATCGTTGTCTCTTGGATAGATGACTATGATTAGCTGGTAGCGGGGGATTGCCGTCCTTCCTGGCAGTGCATTTAAAACTACAAACGCCTTTTCATGCTATTTGGTTCTGTAGTGAGTGCAATGAGAATTTAGTATTTTCATGTGCCTACTTCAGGAATCTATATTGGCCTCTTGCAGTGATGGCTATGTTGCCTTTATCGCAAATGAATCTGTTGTAACAGTTATTTATTTTTGGAGTTGGTATGTATGCAGTGATTCGCCCTTTGCTTTTTAAAATGGATGCGGAAAGGGCTCATCATTTAGTCCTCTCAGCCTTACATTACTTACCTAAAACTTGTTTTAAGCAACCAGCAGGCAAACCCGTTACTGCTATGGGTCTTAATTTTCCTCATCCAATTGGTTTGGCTGCAGGATTAGACAAAAGCGGTGAGCATTTAGATGCTTTAAGTAAACTGGGGTTCTCCTTCATTGAGTTGGGTACAGTAACCCCTCGTCCGCAGGCAGGTAATCCCAAACCTCGTCTTTTCCGCTTGCCTCAGGCTGAGGCTATTATCAATCGCATGGGCTTTAACAATCTTGGAGTCGATGCCCTAGTCGCTAATGTAGCGAAAGCCCGCTATAAAGGTATTCTAGGAATTAATATTGGTAAAAACAAAGACACTCCTCTGACGAGGGCTGTTGAAGATTATATTTATTGTTTACAAAAAGTTTATAAATACGCGTCTTATATCACTATCAATATTTCTTCGCCTAACACACCAGATTTACGTTTATTACAACAAGATAAATTTTTCCGTGTACTGCTAGGTCAATTGTGTGAAGAGCAGAAGCGCTTGGCTGATGAGCAACAACGCTTGATCCCTTTGGCAATTAAATTGTCGCCTGATGAGTCGGATGAAACATTAAAACAAATGGTTGATGTGATTCTTGAGCATCAGGTAGCTGGCATTATTGCCACTAATACTACTTGTAGACGGGATGCTGTCAGTACATTGGTCAATGGGAATGAAGCGGGTGGATTAAGCGGTAAACCTCTAGCTGAGCGTTCAACCCAATGTTTGCATTTATTAAAACAGCTTGTGGGTAATGCAGTAACTTTAATCGGTGTCGGAGGTATTGATAGTAGTCAGGTAGCTCGTGAAAAACTGCAGGCTGGCGCTTCCTTATTGCAAATATATACTGGTCTAATTTACCAGGGGCCTAATTTGATTAGTACCTTAGTAAGCAATTTATAACATTACTAGGACTTTTCTTGAAATTGTTTGGAGTTAGAATAGATTGATGTAATCGATACTTTTAGCGTTGCTCAAGATCTCATCCCCGTTGAAGCAATTTTACTTGATAAATTGGCAGCTTCCCCTAATTACGGTACAATTCGTCCCCTGAATGCCAACCCTAGCGCTTAGCCCATGCAAAAAAACACACTCGGCAAGACAGGCCCGCTTTACCGACGATTATTGTCCTATGTTAAGCCTTTCTGGCCAATTCTTCTGCTTGGCATCTTTGCCAACATATTGTACTCAGCTATTGATGCTGGTTTTACGTACATGATGCGCCCTTTTCTTGATAAAGGCTTTATTAATATTGACATGGCTTTTGTGAGAAAATCCCCTTCATTGTACTGATAGGGATTACTATACGAGGGTTGGTAAGTTCTGCTGGTAGTTACTGCATGACCTGGGTTGCCCGTTCGGTAGTCAAGGTGCTACGTCAGCGTGTTTTTGCGCATATTATTCGTTTACCTGCTGATTATTATGATGAAGCCACATCAGGACAGTTGCTATCCAAGATACTCTACGATGTCGAGCAGGTTGCACAGGTTAGTGCCGATGCATTGACTGATTTTGTCCAGAATACCTGTTTAGTCATTGGATTATTGACCGTTATGATGATTGTTTGCTGGCAATTGTCGCTGATGTTTTTCGTGACGGTGCCTTTTGTTGCTCTCATTGTCAGTTATACCAATAAACGAGTCCGGCGGATTAGTCACAAAGTACAAAAATCGATGGGAGAGGTCACTGAAATTGCTGGTGAAGTGATCGAAGGTTACCGAGTTGTACGGATTTTTGGCGGCGAGAACTACGAGGTTGCCAAATTCAATCAAGCTACAGAAGCCTCACGTAAAAAATGATATGAAGGTAGCTGTGACTAAAGCAATTAATGTTTCCGGAGTACAGTTTGTCATTGCTGTGGGTATTGCCCTTATTATCCTGGCTGCCATCCAGTTGGCAACGGTCATTACGATTACTGCAGGAGCCTTCCTGGCTATTATTGCGGCTATGTTGCAGCTTATTAAACCAATGAAAACACTGACAACGCTAAATGCTGCTATCCAACGTGGTTTGGCAGGGGCTGAGAGTGTTTTTGCTTTGTTGGATAAGGCTACTGAGCCTGATCGAGGCAAAAAATAGCCAGCAAGGTACGTGGTGATCTTGTGTTTGATAACGTTAATTATGCTTATCGCCGAGGACAACAGGTATTGCATGAAGTCAGTTTTAACCTTGCTGCTGGTGAAACAGTCGCATTGGTTGGTCATTCCGGTAGTGGTAAAACAACGATTGCTAGCTTAATCCCGCGTTTTATGAGCTTAGTCAAGGTCGAATTTTATTAGATGGAGAAAACATTAATGAGTTAACACTAACAAGCTTGCGAGAGCAAATTGCCTTAGTGAGCCAACATGTGACTTTATTTAATGATACCATGGCTAATAATATTGCTTATGGTTGTTTTGATGTTAGTCGTGAACAAATTATTCATGCAGCCAAACTGGCTTTTGCTGATGAGTTTATTGTTCGTTTACCTAACGGTTATGATACCAAAATAGGGGAGAATGGGGTTCTTCTCTCAGGAGGGCAACGTCAGCGTTTAGCGATTGCACGTGCCATATTAAAAGATGCTCCTCTTTTAATTCTAGATGAGGCCACATCGGCTCTGGATAGTGAATCAGAGCGCTATATCCAATCTGCTCTGGAACAAGTAATGAAAACACGGACTACACTGGTTATTGCACATCGATTGTCAACCATTAAGCGAGCTAATAAAATTATTGTTATGAATCAAGGGCGGGTAGTTGAACAAGGCACCCATCAGCAATTATTGGCCTTGGAAGGCCACTACGCTCAATTGTATCAAGTACAAAAGCTGGGTGTAGATAGTGCAGAAGAAGTTATCGGCTAATGTCACAGTTTATCGAAAAATTATGGTATAGAAAGCATTTTTTACGTTGGTTTTTATGGCCATTTGCTCTGATTTATCAACTGATTATCGCTACACGGCGAATTTTTTTGCAATGTTTTTGGCAGCAACAATTTTCTGTTCCTATTATTATCGTTGGTAATTTAACAGTAGGGGGAGTGGGAAAAACACCTCTGGTTATCGCCTTAGCGAAGCAGTTTCAGGCAAAAGGATTACGGGTTGGTATTGTTAGTCGTGGTTATGGCGCTACCATTACTCAATTTCCTCATGAGGTTTCTGCTAACGACCAGGCAACCTTAGTGGGTGATGAACCTTTATTACTGGCCAAAAAACAGGTTGTCCGGTAGTCATTGCTCCGAAGAGAGTACAAGCAGTTCACTACTTGTTAGATAATCATCAGAGTCAAATCATTATTAGTGACGATGGATTGCAACATTATGCTATGGGACGAACAGTAGAAATTGTTGTGATTGATGGTCTGCGCCGATTAGGGAATGGCCTCTGTTTGCCGGCAGGCCCATTGCGTGAAAATGTAAATCGCCTGCAGAAAAGTGATTTAATTGTAGTGAATGAGGGAGAATGGCCGGGTGCCCATTCCATGGTTCTGCAACCAGGCGAATTAACCCACCTAATAACAGGAAACAATGTAAAAATGAGTGCTTTGGAATTTCCTGTCGCTGCTGTCGCTGCTATTGGTCATCCACAGCGTTTTTTCACTACCTTGCAGAATCTTGGAGTAATTTTTAAAAATATCCTTTTCCAGATCATCATCATTTTTCGAAAAATGAACTACAATTCACGGAAAAAGCGATAGTAATGACGGAAAAAGACGCGGTTAAATGCCAGGTTTTTGCCGATGATGCTTGGTACTTTTTACCTGTAGAAGCCAAGTTAAGCGACTCATTTTGGGAGGCGCTATGGTCCCATGAACACTTACAAGGTCATATTTGAGATGAAATGTGCACGATTATCCAAGTTATTAGTCTGTTTTGCTCTATTTGCTACAAGTTACGCTACGGCACAGTCTATAGCCGAGACAGTAGGGAAACAAGAAGAAACCACGGTACTTTCTTCCACTGCTCTGCAAGCTGATTGGGTGTTTTCTGGGATCGTGACTAATGAAAGTGGCGAGCGCTACAATTATTATTTCCAAATGCAACGTGATAATGATCAATTTCACGCTATTGCAACGCTCATCGATGGGCAAACTCAAGACGTGTTGCTTTTTGAAGAGGCTATAACGACAATTGAGCAACCCGATGTCAGTAATTGGCAGGTAGGACGGGCGTTTCTACAATTTAATCCTATTAACAATAGCTGGATTTTTGGTGTAAAAACAAAAGCCAAAAAAGGATTCAATTTCAAAGTTGATATGTTAAAACAAGCGGAAAATACACCGACTATTCAAGACTTGCGTTCTGGAATAGAGCTTTTAGTAAATCAAACCGGCCGTTTGAATGGGCATCTACAAACAGGTGAAGAGAGTAAAGAGCAGTTTGTTACTGCACAAAAAGCTTGGTTTAGGCAGATCTGGGTCAGTAAACCTCAGGCATCTCTTCATCCCTTCATTGGAATTTTATGTCAATTCAATGATGGTAGCGGTTTTTATTCAGTGAACTTACAGGAGGCAGATGCTTTAAGGGGTGCTATAGCGGGTTGGAGAAATATAGAAGGAAAAGCTGTCTCTATGTCACAGTTTGTTACTTTGCAAGAGGAAAAAGAAGGGCTCTGGCATATTCGTATTGCTTCACCGAAAGTGAATTTATCTTTGCAGAATGCATTAGCCAAGAATGATAACACGCACCAACTTATTGCAGGGCTAACGGATGGCGAAATGCCTGGTTTTTGTACAATAAGTAACGATAAAATCGGCCAGCAGCAGCCGAAGGCAGAAGAAGTTAATTAACGTGAGTTCGATATAAATGCTTTATGTTGAACTCACGTTAATGAGGTAGTTGCTGTTTTAGGAAAAAAATCGATTAATATTGAGCAAAGTAACGATTCCCATAAATATAAAAAATGTTGCAGTAATAGAGCGTACGAGTTTCAGCGGTAACTTACTCGTTGTTTTGCTTACAAGCATAATGGCTGGAATGTCGGCGATTAGCATCCCCAGTGTTGTTCCCATGACAACCATAAGAGGCGTTGCATAATGCGCGGTGAAAGCAATTGTGGCTAACTGTGTTTTATCTCCCATTTCAACAAGAAAAAAGTGAAGAAAGTAACCCAGAAAACGCCCATTTTACCTCTGATCATGGTTTGGTTTTCTTCTAGCTTATCGGGTACAAGGGCCCAGATTGCCATTGAAATAAAGGAGCCAGCAAGTATCCAACGTAAGGTAGTATGATTGATAGTGGAAGCTAACCAGATACCAGCAGCGGCAGCCAGACTGTGATTGACTAAGGTAGCAAACAGGATTCCTAAAATAAGCGGTATAGGTCGCTTAAAACGCGCTGCCAAGATCATGGCTAATAATTGAGTTTTATCACCTATTTCAGCAAAGGCGATTGCACCAGTTGATACAAATAAAGATTCCATTTGGTTTATCTCAGCTGGTAATAGACGAATGACTACTAATCCTCTCACCAGCTCCAAGAAGATAGGTAGTCAAAAGTCTTGCTAGGCCTAAGCTGCTTACACCATGGTTTTCAACCAAGGATGTTGATGTAAGCCACCTCTTGTTGAGGTGCAGCTACTCCCCATTGACGCGGCGAAGTATAACACAAATTATTTATTATGCAAAAAATTATTTTATTGATAGTCTAGTTGCGAATCTTGTTTAGTATCTCTCATAAAAAGATAAACCAGCAGTGAACAAGCAATACAAATAGTAACATACCAATAAAAACCACTTTCAATTCCCTTGGATTTAAACCATAAAGCGATATATTCCGCTGTGCCGCCAAATAGTGAAACTGTAATGGCATAGGGTAAACCGACACCGAGAGTGCGGATTTCTACAGGGAACAATTCGGCTTTTAACTACCGCATTG
>NZ_CALJ01000105.1 GCF_000308315.1 Legionella tunisiensis
TAACTTCGTATAATGTATGCTATACGAAGTTATTACGGAATTGCCCGTAGGCTTTTTAAGGAAATGTTGAGTTGGCTTAGTACCTGCTTTTCTACTGCTGAGATAAATTTGGCGCTTGTGCCGAAGACAGTAATCTTTTCATTCTCAATTAATTGAAACAGACGGCTGGCGTCTGGGTAGGTTGGGGCACCCTCATAAAGAGTCAGTGTCGCACCAAGTGCTAAAACCGACACCATCCAATTCCACATCATCCAACCACAGGTTGTGTAAAAACAGAGATTGTCCTCTTCCTTAATATCCGTGTGCAGGCCTAGTTCTTTGAGATGTTGTACTAAGGTTCCACCCGCACCATGAATGATGCATTTGGGTTTCCCTGTTGTTCCTGATGAAAAGAGAATATATAGCGGATGAGCGAAAGGTAGCGCTACAAACTCACAATCCTTCGCTGGTTTAACAAAATCATCCACGGTGACAGCTTTGCTAAGAGAGTCAAAATTAGCTTTTGTGTGAATAACAGGACAAATAACGATTTTAACCAGTGAAGGAATGGCCTTACTCACTTCTATTATCTTGCTGGTCGCTTCGTGTTTTTTACCTAGATATTGATGACCATCACAAGCAAACAAAACTTTGGGCTCTATTTGACCTAAACGATCTATAGCAGCCTGCGCACCAAAATCAGGGGAACAGGACGACCAGATAGCGCCGATTGAAGCAGTCGCTAACATGGCGATAATGGTATAAGGAACATTCGGCATGATGGCAGCAACGCGATCACCCTTAACGACGCCAACTTCCTTTAAACCAGCCGCACAGCGAGCAACTTCTTGATACAATTCTTTATAACTTAAACTCTGACGCTCTCCTTCTTCATTAACGCTGATCAGGGCAGGGTGTTCATCACGGCGAGTTAATAATTTTTCGGCAAAATTCAAAGTAGCCCCTTCAAACCAGCGAGCATCTAACATATGTTTATAAGCGTTTAATGTCTGTTTGGCTGGGCTATTAAAGATCAAGTTAAAATAATCGCATAGGGCACGCCAAAAAAGAGCTGGTTCCTGTATAGACCAGGCATGTAATTGTTCATAAGTAGTCAATCGTTGCTGCTGTTTTTCAGCAACAAATTGCATAAATTTCCACATTCTACTCAATTCAGGCTGCTTAGGTTGCCATACCACTGTATTCATTATTGACTTCCTTTTAACTAACTCCACTATGGCCCAATGATAGCTGGCATTACCGGGAGCGACAACTTATGTCAGCTATTTTTATTGGGAAGTAGGAACCCTATGAGCGTAGTGTAATACACAAGATATCCTTAATGTTAAGGTGGCATGATTCGATCGCTTGTTAATGGAAACGCGCAGACTCATTCCAAATTGGACTTCACCGTTGAAAAATTTTCTATGTATTTTTGAGATCTATTTATTAAGATAAAGATCTTTTAGATTAAAAATAAATCAATATAGGTAGGGTTTTTGAATCATGCAAGAGCGAGTAGAGGTAAAACAACGAAAATATCCACAGCAGTTAAAAGAAATAATCAGGTAATCTTCATGGAATGAATTTCTTTATTCTGTAAAGGAGGATTTCTCTGCAATACGTATAGATAGTATAGAGGCTGTGGAGAAAAATATAGAGTATATTGAAGCAGTTATTCAGCATGCTGGGTTTGCGAATCGCCTTCGAATTTCCATGCAAGAGGGAATTATTTATCTAAATCTTTCTGAACCAATGTTCTTTTTGACTAGGGATGACGGATTTAGTCATTGGTCACATATTTGGAATAACTATTTAAGACCTGCTGCTAACGCTTTAAGAGAAGAAGTCGGAAATAGGCAAGAAGGCTATCAGCCAGTCGTTTATTCCTCCCAGGCTCATGTTATTTCGGATGACAGGGTTCTTCTGCGGAAAGAACAACGAAAAGAGAATATTCTTCAGTTGCAACTAGTAGCTACATTCAAGAATCACAAAATTCTATTAAAGCGACTAGATCACATACAACCAAAATGCCTTTAGCCAAAAAACAGCGGCAAATAGTTCCTAAAAAACCCTTCAGCCTCATTTAAGAGGGCTTGTGATTCAGCTGAAAAACTAGGTGTAAGAAATGGCGAAAAATTTGCCGGCAAAGGAGGGCACTATAATAGCAGGAGACATACACCATCCTATGTATGGATGAAGCTTACAGCTGAGACTAAGACTGCTTTATCAGTAGGTTTATCGGAAAGCGAGCTGGAAGAAATTAGAATCATCTACCATCAGCATTATAAAGCTACTTTAATCAGTCAACAAAAAAGATCACTTGTAGCAATGGCAGAATTTTACGGTCAAACTCATGGCTATGTTGCAGCAAAAAGAGGCAAAATTTTTGATGAAAGTGAAACAGAAGAATCTGTCTGGGGCAAACTTAAGGATAAGAAAAAAGAAGAATTGCTGGGCAGTGCTGATGAGGAGGAAAGAGCTCAAATAAAAAGTGCTTTCTGTCAAAGTTTTCTTGCTGCTTTAAAAAACGTCAATTACTTGAGCCCATTAAGATAGTAAACGACCAGAATGTAGTGCGAGTAGAGAGGTTCTATCGAATAAATGATAACTTATTGGGAGCACAGCCAGATAGCTATGAGGTCGCACAGCCTGAGGTCCTATCTTTGCCTGCACAGCTTGCTATAGAGATAGGAAGGGAAAATGCATTACGTTGTGGATCGCAAGCGTTTGAGCAAGACATTTTGCAAAGTGAAAAAGGATTAACGGAATCATTTGCTGATTCTATCCAGGAAGATAGCGTTGAGTTGGCGCATGCTGAGGTCCTATCTTTGGCTGAACAGCTTGCCACGGAGATAGAAAGGGAAAATGCGTTGTGTTGTGAATCGCAAGAATTTGAGCAAGGAATTTTGGAAAGTGAAGAGGGACTAACGGAATCATTTGCTGATTCTATCCAGGAAGATAGCGTTGAGTTGGCGCATGCTGAGGTCCTATCTTTGGCTGAACAG
Organism: Legionella tunisiensis; assembly: GCF_000308315.1. Taxonomy (GTDB): domain Bacteria; phylum Pseudomonadota; class Gammaproteobacteria; order Legionellales; family Legionellaceae; genus Tatlockia; species Tatlockia tunisiensis. The sequence continues at coordinate 2,988 of NZ_CALJ01000105.1, forward strand.
CTTGCTATAGAGATAGAAAGGGAAAATGCATTACGTTGTGGATCACAAGCGTTTGTGCAAGACATTTTGCAAAGTGAAAAAGGATTAACGGAATCATTTGCTGATTCTACCCAGGAAGATATCGGTGAGCTAGCACATGCAGAAGGAGAATTATTGATTGAAGGGTTTATAGCAGATTTACCTGAAACTCAGTCAGTAGAAAGCTCCCAAGCACTACGTTTTTTCACCCCCTTTAGAAGTGAGATAGAAATAGAAAAATATTCGTATTCGTCAGAGATAAGTTCAGTGAAGTTTTAATAGAAACTGGTTATAGTGGTGATTTTCTGTATGGCCCAATGATAGCTAGTATTATTTTGAGCACAGTACTCACATAGTTTTTTTGCCGCTAAAGGTATCCCTGTAAAAATAGGTTCTGCGATGTCGTTCGGGAAGTCCTTCGGTAATCTGGAGGTAACTTTCCTTATAACGGCATCGCTGCTTTGCGCCTAAAATTCGTCCAGAAATCATCTCTTGCGTCTCGTTAAGTTAAGTTGACGGTGCCCATTCTAGCCCTGCTACACAATACAAATTTGAAAAGAGTCTAATATTAATGTATGCCCGTTATAATGAGGCATCAATCATGGGAAAAGGAAAATGGGAAAAATACCACAGCCGTTATAGTCCAGTAGATATTTCTAAAGCAAACACTGGTGATGCTAATCTTCAGTTGGATTGGTTTAGAGAATCCGGCCAAGGTAGAATGAAAATTAATGGAGTTCCGATTAAAGAATATGCTGATCAGTTCAATGGATTCAAGAGTGTAGAGGATATTGAATCTTTTTTACAAAATGTAATTTTAAAAGATATGCAACCTCTCGACAAAACTAAAAGCCAGCGAAATCGTTGAGTATTTAAAGAAGAGCTTCCACCAGGGCGGGTTTATGTACCCAGTATCAAGTCCACTCGCCGTTTCAATGAAGAAGATCTAGATCAGGAGATACCCTTCGCCACAGTAGGTAAAATGGATGTATCAATTAACATCGTTACCAATAAAACTGGGTTTAAAATTCAAGAGCTCACAACAGTAAAAGATCTGATTATAGGTAATCCGTTAGTTGCTGGAAAAATGAAGGTTGATTTAGAGAACCCACGACTTTTGCCACAAAAAGGTTTTGATTATGTCATTAAAGCTGCGGGCACAATTAATATGGATTTTTCGAATAGCGGCAAAGAGCCATCTATCACTGTTGAAAATAATATGATTAGCTTTGGCCATCCTGAACTTGCAAAAAGAATGGATAAGCGTAACTTCGGCCAAGTGATTGTGGATTTCTTCAGAAATATTTTAGGATTTAATCAAGTAAAAGATATTTCCCCAAAAACTGAACAGCTAAAAGAGAAACAAAGCGAAGAGGCTTTTGTGAATAACTCTGTTGAAGTTGAAGATGAGCCACCTCAGCCATCTATTGGAGGCTCTTAAATAGGGTCGGTCCTGACCTCGGTTAAGTCAGGTAACGAGCTTGTTGGGGTTCTTTGCAGGCAGGTACGAAAAACATAATGGGTGACCGCATAGATTTATTCAATGTTATTTTATTATTAATTTTCATGTGATAATTAACCACCAAGATAAATATACATATAGAATATGCCAGAGTCATCTACAGATGATCAAAATTTATCCTACCATAGGCTGGACTTAAAAAGCAGGATGCGAGAAAACATGTGGTAAAAATACAGGAAAGGCAAATGCGAACTGGGAAAATGTTAGATCCCGACGCGTATTTAATATCTAAATTAGTTGTTGAAGAAATCTCTCAAATCTAGGCTTATAAAAATCCTCTGGCGGGTAATACTTTATGGCAGGAGTTCTGGATGTGTTCTGATTCGAAATAAGGTTTGGTTCGGATATATCCAGCTCATCTTGGCCCCGACGAATATAGGAAATGGCGGGTATTAAATAGCCTAACCCTTTCACGCGAAGCGGTGGGATAGCTCATTCCTTTTGGCTTTTTAGGAGTAATTACCTACCAAAATTCAATCTTACCTGTTATACACCAGGTAAGATTGACGCTTGTAATTTAGTAAGATTTAGCTCTGAGAATAGGACGTGATCTTTTAATTATTTTTGAATGTGGTTGTTGCTGCGTGATGCAGTGGATGCCACCCCCACCCGCAAAAACATCGAGCGCATCAATTTGCGTAATATGATGAGCAGGAAATAATTGACAGAAAAGCTCATACGCTGCGTTGTCATGTTTGGCATGGCCAAAAGCAGGCATCACGATTCCCTGATTAGCTAGATAGAAATTAATGTAGGAAAGCGTTAGACGTTCATTATCCATATAAGTTGCGGGTGGTTGTTCTACAGTGAAAACCTCCAGACTCCTTCCTCTTGCATCGGTGGTTGATTTTAAGATTTCAAGGTTTTCATGCAGGGTTTGATAATTAGCATCGTTTTTATCATGAGTAATCAAGGCCAAGACTTTACCCGGTGCAATAAAACAGGCAATTTCATCAATGTGGCCATCCGTCTCATCACCTAGCAATCCTTTATTTAACCAAATAATTTTTTCTGCATTGAGATAATTGCATAGGTAGTCTTCTATCTCAGCCTGGGAGAGATGGGGATTACGGTTAGGATTTAACAGACATTCACGGCTAGTTAAAATGGTCCCTTCGCCATCAACATGGAAGGAACCACCTTCCATAACCAGAGGTGCTTTAAAATGACGAGCTGCTGTTTGTTTGATAACTGCCGCAGCAATTTGATTATCCAGAGCGCAATCCTCGTAATTACCGCCCCAGGCATTATGAATCCAGTCAACACCGGCTAACTCTTTTTGTGCATTGAGTAAAAAGTAGGGCCTGTATCACGAGTCCAGGAGTCATTGAGAGCCAAAGGAAGCAAGTGGATTTTCTCACCACATAATTTTTTGCCTGTTCCATATCAGCAGGATTAACTAGCATGGTAACAGGTTCATATTGTGCGATGGCTTTAGCAACACGCGCGTAAGCGATACCTGCACGTTCCAAGCCGATTGTAGCCCAACTTTCCAGATGACAAGGCCAGGCCATCCAGCAGCCTGTATGAGGATACCATTCGGGAGGCATATAAAAGCCAGCTTGTTTAGGTGTCGTCATTATTTATCCTTTTATTTTATTACTGTCGAGGTAAGTTTGTTGCGAAAAAATACTGCGTAATTCATTCAGATAAGTCTGAATTTTTTCATGAGGCAATTCACTGCTTATCAATTGTTTTTCATAGGAGAGCAGCAATTTTTAGTGTCAAAATGAGCAAAATTCAAGACATTGGTGACTGTATCACCGCTGACTAAATCATTGATCTCAAATTGCCCTTCACTAGTTAATTTCACATCCAGGGAATTAGTATCGCCAAATAAATTGTGCAGATTGCCAAGTATTTCTTGATAAGCGCCTACTAAAAAGAAAGCAATGGCATAAGGGTTATGCTCATTAAACGGGGGCAACATTAAGGTGGTATTGATGCAGGAACTACCCGTGTATTCCTTTAGAGTGCCGTCGGAATCACAGGTCAAATCTTGCAGAATACTGTGCATTGTTGGTTTTTCGGTAAGTTGCGAAATAGGGGCAACTGGGAAGATTTGTCCTATGGCCCAAG
>NZ_CALJ01000104.1 GCF_000308315.1 Legionella tunisiensis
TTTCCTTTCTTTAAAAAACAATAAACCAGACCTAAAACTAAACCATAAATCAAATGGCCAATTAGCGGATGAATATTACTCTGTAAACCAGCGAGATTCCATTTTACAAACAAGGCATCACCTGCAGACAAAGTTGGCAACAGGGTCATAGGACCTATTACCCACATTCCTATACCAAAGAGGAGGCCTAAGAAAATCGCAGTGAACCATGAATGAATTAGCCAGCCGAAGACAAAAGCGAAGATAAGTCCTGCGATAATACTGACTATGAAATGAACCATCATTCCCCCTAATTTGCTAGGCATGCCGATCATACTGCCTAGGGTTTCAGACATACCGACAAGAATTAAAAAAAGGCAAAGACAATACCAGCAACTAAACCAGAGAGAACGCCATTGGTAAAGCATTTACGATCGCACATCTAAATCTCCTTATAAATTTCTTCTCTTTTTTAATAGAGATGGCTACGTGTTAGCTTGATGTATTTATTATAGCTCCGATTTTCATTATAGAAGAAAAATCAAAGATTGAAGGTTAAATTGACAAGCTTTAAATTTATTGGCAACCTCAGGTCTCACCATTGAACGGATGAAGGAACCGTGTTAATGAAAAAGCAATTAATGTCAATTCTTGCGCTGTTATCATTCTCAGCCCATGCCAGTGAGCTGAGTACTTTTGCTGAAGTAGCAGATGCTGTGGTTGGAGGGAAACAATTAAGTTTTGTAGTATCTTTCAAGAATTGTGAATCAGAGAATTCGGTCCCTAATATTAAAGCATCCTTCAGGCCTCATGCGCTGATGTTAATTGCTAATAACCGAGTCACTGCCTCTGATAAACATGTTACTTTGGATAATCCAAATTTTCTTAGAAATCCTACTATCGAGTATGTGAAGTACAATATTAATGTAGATAGTGGTGTTGAAATACAAGTGACTGTTATGAGCGCCAAAGATTATCGTCCTGTCGATCACCATCAAATCAATTGTCAGCTAGGAAAAGGTTTTCGAGTGTTTAGCGATGAGCGCCAAATTACTTAAGGCTTATCCTTGGTATTTGTCATTTCAGTTATCACAGTAGTGCCCCTGAGAAGCCATGGGGCAACTATTAGATAAGCTATACGAGTCAAGTTATTCGGCTAGTTCCTGGCGATTTTTAAAATAGTTTAAAGCCTCAGGATTGGCAAGTGACTGGAGATTATTAATGGCTTGGCCATGGACAGTTTGGCGTATGGCAACCTCCACTATTTTACCACTCATTGTGCGCGGTATATCGTTAACCTGCAGAATTTTAGCCGGTACGTGCCGAGGAGAAGCATTATGGCGTATGGTTTGACGAATGGTATTCATCAAATGTTCATTCAACTCTAAGCCTTCTCTTAATTTAACAAATAAGACGACACGAACATCTTCTTGCCAGTCCTGACCTATCACTACACTGTCTATAACTTCAGGTATTTTTCTACCTGACGATAAATTTCAGCGGTTCCTATGCGGACGCCACCTGGGTTTAATACAGCATCAGAACGACCATAAATGATAAGACCTTTGTGTTTAGTAATTTCGGCAAAATCACCATGAGCCCAGACGCCATCAAAACGCTTAAAATAGGCGCGTTTATAAGCTTTTTTGTCTGGATCTCCCCAAAAGCCCACTGGCATGGATGGAAAAGGCTTCGTGCACACTAATTCACCGCGCTCTTCACTCACTGGTTCTCCCCGTTCATTGAAAACCTTAACAGCCATGCCAAGTCCCAAGCATTGTAATTCGCCACGGTAAACAGGCAGAATTGGATTACCCAATGCAAAGCAGGAAACGATATCTGTTCCTCCTGAGATGGAGCTTAATTGCACATTGGATTTCACATGTTGATAAACGAAGTCATAGTTTTTCGTCAATAAAGGTGAGCCAGTGGAGAGAATTGTCCGTAGGCTTTTTAAGGAAAATTG
>NZ_CALJ01000103.1 GCF_000308315.1 Legionella tunisiensis
CACCGGTCGCTTTGATAGTGTGCGCGAGGCTGGCTAAATCTCTTTCAACACTCTTTGATAGATCACGGATTTTACGATCAAAGAAGATCCAATCCTTAGATAGTTTCATTGAATAAGAACCATCAGAGTTCTTAGTGAGAGACCTGCCAGTTAAGGTATTGATTTTCTCTAAGTCTTGAACTCTAACTCCTCTCAGAAGTGCGTTTGCTTGATCTGCTTGGATCGAGACAGAGGTACTTCGACCTGGTTCATTGGCTGCTCGTTGTGCGGCTATCTTATCAATTTCTGCTCTCATCATCCTATCACGCTCATAGCGATCACCGAGTAATGCAATGCGATCAAATTCCTGTTGCATAACAGAATAAAATTTTTTAACGCTACTGTTTAACTCATATTCTGCTCGTTTTAATTGCGAATTATGCGATGCTTTCATCGCGGCAAGCATATCGGTTTTAACTTTGTCCACCTGTTCTTCGGTGGTACTTGGCCCCATGGCAGTTTTTATTTTTCGCGAAATTCATTACGATCAGGGGGGGTGGCAGGAGCAAATTTATCATTAAGCCGCTCAATCTCTTTCGCTTGTTGAGCTTTGATCGCTGCCAATGCATCAGATTTTTTTCTTGCAAAACATTGGCTATTCCGGCAGCACTAAATTCGGGAGGATTTGCTGTAACTAACGTATGTAAGTTTGTGACATCTTTAGTAAAATCCTCGATCGCTTTATGAGTGGCTGGTGTTTCAGCAAACACTTCTTTTATACCGTTGACAAGATCTGGGTCTGAGCCAAATTTTTCAGTAATTGATTTGCCATCTGGTGTTGTGACCTTAATTGGTTTTTTATCGGAACCCATTATTTTATCAAAATCGCTTAGTTCCTTAAGTCTTTTTGATGCATAAGTCTCCATAGTAGTGCGGCAAGTCACACCGCCCTCAATACCCACACTTTTCCTGTATTCATCCCAATAAGCAACTTGTTGTTCAGTGCTCATCGCTCCCAGTGTAAATTCATTCTTGATTCTTTGCCCTCTGGTCTTGATGTTTGTAGGGTTAGCCATAATAAATCTCTTCAAGGTAGTTCAGATAAAAAAGTATAACACCTAAATAATTAAAGGATGATTAAGTATATGCTTCTTAACTTTTTCTTAACATATACGAAGCGCTGAGTAAAGGCATCCTATTTTTGTTTTAAGATTTTTATGTGCAGCTGCGGAACCAGCACTGCGCAACTGGTTCCGCGAAATGTGGGTAGTTACCAGGCCGGTATTGCTGCATCTCCAAAAAGTTCTTGGGCTTTATCTTTTACTTCTTTAGAGTTCATTGCTTTAACAAATTCCTCAAGTTGATTCTTTTTAGGCGTGTCGCGGCGAATTACAATCAAATTGGCATAGGGGGAATCTTTTCCTTCAACATAGATTGCATCGCGGGAAGGGCTGAGGCCTGCTGGAATTGCAAAAGTGGTATTGATAACTGCTGCATCCACATCGTCTAAAATACGTGGCAATTGAGCGGCATCCAATTCTTTAATGATAAGGTGTTTGGGATTGTTGGTAATATCAGCTACGCTAGCCAAGTCTGTTTTTTCAAGGTAATTAAACCGGCTTTTTGCAGTAATAATAAAGCCCGTGCCTCATTGCTAGGATCGTTAGGAATAGCAATGATAGCCTTAGCTGGCATTTGGCTTAGTTTTTTGATTTTTTGCTATAAATTCCTGTGGGGTAAACAAAGGTTTTACCTATTGCCTCCAGATCATAACCATGGGCTTTGTTAGCTGCTTGTAAATACGGTAAATGTTGGTAAACATTGGCATCAAGGCTACCATCTTGTAAGGCCTCATTGGGCAAATTGTAGTCGTTAAATTCGACAATTTTAATTGTTAAGCCATACTTGTGCTCTGCAACCTCTTTTGCTGTTTCAACCAGTTCGGTTTCTGGACCCGCAATAGTACCAATGGTTAGGGTATTGGGTGAGGGCTTATGGCATGCTACTAAACTGATTAATAAAACTAAGATACTAAAAAACGCATGATGACTCCTAAATTTCTACTAAATATCTGGGGACAGTCTCTGCCTAATTGTGCGAAAATCGTCGTGCTAATCGATCGCCACCCATTTGGAGTAATTGGACGATTAATACCAAATAAAACGGTTGCTAACATTACACTAACATTAAACCGTTGATAACCATAACGAATTGCCAAATCACCTAAACCGCCTCCACCGACTGTACCTGCCATGGCGGAGTAATTTACTAAGGTAATCGCTGTAATAGTGACTGCGTGAATTAGCGCAGGGAACGCTTCTGGAAATAAGAGGTGACGCATCATTTGCCAGGTATTGGCTCCCATGGAAAAACCAGTTTCAATAAGACCGTTAGGTAAACTTTGATAGATGTTATCTACTAAACGAGCAAAAAAGGAGTGGCACCAAGAGTAAGCGGAACCATGGCGGCATGCAGACCAATCGAGGTCCCTACAATAAAACGGGTAATTGGAATCAGTGCAACAAGCAGAATAATAAAAGGAATAGAGCGGCTAATATTGATGACTGCAGCAATGAAGCGGTGTAAACCCGGATGAGGTTTAATTTTTGCAGAGGTGAAAAGAAGGGTACCTAAGGGTAAACCGAGTAATACGGCAAATAGAGTGCTGGCAATCACCATGTAGAGCGTTTCACCACTGGCTACAATTAAATCATAAAGCATCGTCGGTGACATAACCTAAAATCTCCACAGTTAAATTAGATTCTTCGCAACGTTTGATAAATTTTTGCAGCAATGCTTGATTAGCCGCCAATTCGACTACCAGCACGCCACAGGTAACCTCATCAAAGCGATCAATATTAGCAAGTAGGATATTAATATCTAAATTCAGTTCCCGACTGGTTTTGCTAATAAAGGGGATAGTTGCATTATCACCCTGGAAAAAGAGGCGTAATAAGGGTTTATTATTGGCCACGGTGGATAATGAAGTCTGTAAGCAAGCTGGTAGTTGTGGGCTTAGCTGGGTATATAGCATGCTTCGCGCTTGGCTAGCTGCGTTTCTGAATACATTCGCTAAGGAGGTTATTTCAACAATCTCACCTGCCTCCATGACAGCGAGGCGATGGCAGATTCGTTTTACTACTTCCATTTCATGGGTAATTAATACAATAGTAATACCGTACAAGTTGTTAATTTTCTTCAATAATTCAAGAATGGCATTGGTTGTTTCCGGATCTAAGGCCGATGTTGCTTCATCACAGAGAAGAATTTTAGGTGAACAGCTGAGGGCTCGTGCAATGGCAACGCGCTGTTTTTGGCCTCCACTAAGCTGTCCTGGATAATGATGTATTTTTTCCTCAAGCTCAACAAGAGGCAATAGTTCGTGAATTTTTTCATGGATAGCGGATTCGGCTATTCCCTGGATACGCATAGGAAGAGCAATATTGTCATAAACCGTTTTGGAGTTGAGTAAATTAAAATGCTGGAAAATCATTGCCATTTTGTGGCGGGCTTTACGTAAATTCTGGACGGATAAGTGAGTAATATTTTCATTATCAACAATGACTTCTCCACTAGTCGGTCTTTCCAGTAAATTAATGGAGCGCAATAACGTGGATTTTCCAGCTCCACTTTTGCCAATGATGCCAAAAATCTCACCTTCCTGAATGAATAAGTTGA
>NZ_CALJ01000102.1 GCF_000308315.1 Legionella tunisiensis
GCGCGAAAGCAAGGAGTTATAGTGCATGCCTTGTCAGCTCAGGCGACTTTTGCTGAGATGGTTATTGACCGTAAACAATTTCCAAGTCGCAAATTTCAATGGTGTGCCAGTTTTCTTAAAGGTTTAGCTATTCTTACGCATTTAGATGAATTGGATCCTGCTTGTGAAGCTTATATTGTGTCCGGGAAGCGGCAGTTAGATTCAAGACGGTATGCCAATTTGCAAGAGTTTGAGCAACAAGATGATTTATATCAGGGACGAACTTTATGGCACCCTCTATGGCAAACAGGAAATGAAGCATTTACCGCATTAATTAAGCGCGCTGGTTTTAGTCTTTTACCTCATCAAAGCCTGGAATGTAGTCCCTGCATTCATGCGAATCTTGGTGAATTAAAGCGTCTGGATGCGCAAGCCTTGCAGCGTTTGGACAAGCTCGAACAGCAAATTAACCAAACCATGTTTCAGCAGCCCATTAATCAATTAGCGAAGTGTTCGGTAAAGGGCAGGATTAAAGAAAATTTAGGTTTACAGCAGTTTGATTTGGGGTGTGGGGCGCCTTGGGGATGCGGTGAGTAAATTGCAGCGAGTTTCGAAAGAAGTCTTATATGGCTAAAGCACTGGCTTATTCTTCGCGTGGAGAGCGGTTCAATAAATTGATCGCTGCTTGTTGTGCTGTGATCTCCCCTTTTAAAAGCGCATTGACCTGGGTACAGATCGGCATATCAACGTCTAGCTCCTCGGCAAGCATGCAAATTTGAGCGGCGTTATGTTTTCCTTCAACAACTTGGCCTATTTGCTTTTCTGCTTCCAAAAGATTAATGCCGCGGCCTAATTGTAAACCAAAACGTCGATTACGTGATTGATCATCCGTACAAGTCAATACCAGATCGCCAACTCCGGCCAGTCCCATAAAGGTTTCTTCGCGAGCTCCCATACGAATGCCTAACCGGCTCATTTCAGCCAAGCCTCGAGTTACTAATGCAGCTTTGGCATTTGCTCCATAACCCAAGCCATCACTAATACCGCAGGCAATAGCCAGTACATTCTTTATTGCACCGCATATTTGGACGCCAACAACATCATTGCTTAAGTAAACACGCAAATTATGGTGATGCAAGAGTGTTTGGATGGCGTGTTGATAATTCAAATTATTACTCGCCAAGGTCAATGCGGTAGGTAATAGTTTGGCTACTTCAGTTGCAAATGAGGGGCCTGAAATAATTGCTATGGGGTAGGATTCCCCCCATTTTTCTGCAACCAATTGACTCGGTAATTTGTGACTAAGTGGATCGATCCCTTTGGTTAGCCAAGACAAGCCATGGGCTGGTTTGGTTAATTGCGCCAATAAGCCAGCAAAGGCGTGGGAGGGAACCGCAATGATCACTTCCGTAGCTAATTTTAAGCATTGAGCGAGGTCAGCAATGGGTTGCAGCGAGTCTGGAAAAATAATAGAAGGGAGATAACGTTTATTACAACGTTGTTCAATCATCGCTTGAACATGCTGGGGGTTATGACCCCACAGCATGACCTGATTACCATAATTTGCTAGATGAATGGCAACCGCAGTGCCCCATGAACCAGCGCCAAGTATGGCAATCGTTGATTTTTTCATAATTAATGGCTTGTTGTCCCAGATTTGTCCGTTGCTTTTTGGTTCTCTTCCAACTGCTGCATATAGAGCGCGTCGAAATTAACGGGTGCTAATACCAATTGAGGGAAGCTACCACGAATAACTTGTGAAGTAATGGCTTCACGCGCATAAGGGAAAAGAATGCTTGGACAGAAACTACCTAACAAATGATCGAGTTGTGCGCCAGCGGCACCTTGGATGGTGAAAATACCGGCTTGCTTAACTTCTACTAAAAAAGCGACAGCATTTTGATTTTTGACTGTTGCAGTAACAGAGAGCACAACCTCATACACGCCTTTCTCTAATACAGTGTTCTGGGTATTCAAATCCAGAGCCAACTCCGGTTCCCACTGTTGTTGGAAAACTGCAGGTGTATTGGGGGTTTCAAAAGATAAATCTTTAGTATAAATACGTTGAATCATAAATTGTGCTTCATCTTGTTGCATATCGCTGGTTTGTTCTGACATTGTTTATTTATCCTCGTAAAAGTTCATCTAATCGCCCTTGGTGTTCCAGAGCGTACATATCATCGCAGCCACCTATTGGTTGGCCGTTTATGAATATTTGCGGCACAGTATGTCTACCGCTTTTTGCTATCATTTCATCCCGTTTAGCAGGTTCTTCATCGATACGGATATCGGTATAAGATATCCCCTTGCTTTCCAATAATTGCCGCGCGCGTATGCAATAAGGGCAGTAGGCGGTGCTATACATGATGACGTTAGCCATGATTTTATTTTCCTTTGACTATAGGCAATTCAGCGGTTTGCCATGCGGTCATGCCACCCGCTAAAGCCATAGGTTGCGTATATCCTTTTTCACGTAATTTGGTGGCGAGTTGAGAGGATTGCAAGCCACGTGCACAAACAAGAATTAAAGGCTTTGTTTTATATTTGTCCATGCGCTGTTCGTTAAAGTCATCGGCTGTAGCACGAATAGCATCAATAATATGACCATTCCGGAAAACTTCTGCTTCCCGGAGATCAAAAACCACCGCATTTTCATGATTGATCAGATTGACAGCAGCCTGTGGTGAAAGTTCTTTAGCCCGCTTTTTCTGAGTTTGTAATTCATTAATGAAAATGATTAATAAAACAACGACCAAGGCGAGCCATAGTCCCCAATGATTTACAATAAACTGACCCAACTGTCCCATCCCTTACCTACCTAATAGCTACAAATAGGCGAATTATCCTTAGAATGTTGTGATAACGCAAGTTATCTATAGACCCATCTGATTAATTAGCGTAAGAACATAAAAAGCACCCATGCTTTTTATGTCGTAAACGAATGGTATCCCGTAAAAAAGACATTGTCTTTTGTATGGCATGCGATGGTATATCAAAGTTGCTCCACCGCATCGAACGCAGTGAGAGATCTCCTGAGTGCCTAAGAGATTCCTCTCTTTGTTCGGAATGACGAAGCAAATGACATCATGCATGCTACCAACATTGAGACTAAAGTGCTTTTCTTGCCATCTCTTGTAAACGTTTTATTCGCTCGCTGGTTAACGGGTGGGTTTTAAAAAGTTCTGCTAATTGTTCTCCACTTAAAGGGTTAACAATAAACATATGAGCAGTAGCAGGATGCTCCTCAGCAGCCTGAAATTGTCCTTGTTGATTAGCGTTTTCAAGTTTAGCTAAGGCACTGGCCAGCCATAAGGGATGCCCGCATAATTGAGCCCCGCCCGCATCTGCTTCATATTCGCGTGAGCGCGAAACAGCCATTTGAATCAAGCCAGCTGCCAGAGGAGCAAGAAACATCATTAGCATGCTGACCAGAGGGTTAGGACGATCCTCATCCGAAGAGTGACTAAACATGGAGGTCCACATAAACAAATTAGCGATACTACTGATTGCTCCAGCAAGTGTAGCAGCGATTACACTGATTAATGTGTCATGATGAATGACGTGCGCCATTTCATGAGCCAGGACACCCGTTAATTCTTCCTGAGTCATACGGTTTAACAAACCGCTGGTTACAGCAATACTTGCATGTTCAGGATTGCGGCCTGTCGCAAAGGCATTGGGTGTGGGGTTATCAATAGCGTAAACCTTGGGCATTGGAATTTGAGCTTTAGCGGCTAATTGGGTCACGATGCTGTATACCGGATGACTAGGGTTTAATGGTTGGGCATTGTACATGCGCAAAACCAATTGATCAGAATACCAATAAGCACCGAAATTCATAATAACAGCGAATACAAGCGCTATTAGTAAGCCTGTACGCCCACCTAATAGACTGCCAATTACCAGCAATAAGGCAGTTAAGGCAGCCAATAAAATAAAAGTTTTCATAGTATTCATGACTAATCCCTACCCAATACTTACGTTCGTTTAGCCGATATAAAAAGCAGAATTCTGCTTTTTTATATCGAACTCACGCGCGTTAATTTAAATAGAAGGTAGTGGCAGCTATCGTTAATTTCAAGTCGTTGCGTCAAATAGTTGCATGACTTCCGGCAGGGGCTGTCCGACAGCTGCAGAGGGGTATTTTAGCGCCAGAATAGCTGCAAGGGTCGGTGCAATATCTGTGATGCTGACCATTTTGCTAATTCGTTGTGCTTTAAAAGCTGGATTAACAAATAGCAAAGGAACATAACTGTCGTATTGCCACGGGGTTCCATGCGCTACACGCTGTTCATTTTTATCGGCCAGGGCTTGATAAGGTGGGGCAACCAGATACAGGTCGCCAGAACGATTGGGAAACGCCATTTTATCTACTTTGGCGCTTAACCAATCATGTTCGGTATTAGCAAAGGGCATTGGATAAGCTTGAAAAATCGCCGCTTGTTGACGAAGAGTCCCGGCTAAGTAGACACTGACTTCATTAACGGATAATTGGTGTTTATTAATTAGCTGATGGTTAAGGTAGATGTAGGGTAGTGAAATGGCCTGCAAACTATTCGGTGGCAGTTGAAAACGTTTCGCCAGGGTGTGCTCAATTAAAGTTTGTAACGCAGGTAATTTTAATGAATTATTTTCCTTGATTTGATGGGCAGCAAGATAGACAGGAGAATCGCTGACGCCATGATCAGCTGTTAACACAATCAGGGTGTTTTCCAGGCCAACTTGCTTGTCAATGACGGCTAATAATGTTGCTAATGTTTTATCGAGCCGTAGTAGATTATCTTCCGATTCAAGGCTATTGGGACCGAATTGATGTCCAATTGCATCAACAGCAGAAAAGCTTATTGCTAAATAATCGGTTTTGTCAGGGTTTGCACCTAATTTTTCTTCACGTAAGAGATGAATGGCAAAATCAGCTGTTAACTCATCAGCGATAGGGGTCATGGATAAAAATTTATAATAGGTGGGTGAATCAGGAGTTCCTAAATGATGGGGAAAATCGCAGCCAAAACCTGGGAAGCGATTTTTGAATGTGGGGGAATTTGCATAGTGGTAATTACTGGTTTGATTACTCAAAGTCCAGGTTTCATTTTTTGCTTCATAGCGTTTATTCCATTGATTGACCCATTGCGGATACGTGTCGTAATAGTGACGACTGGTCACAAAACCACCGTTTTCTTTATCAAACCAAAATGCCTTCCCCGCGTGGCCTGCCAGCGTAATGGCGCCCCTATCTTTCAGGGAGACGGCAAAAGCCCGGCCAGCTTGAGCTAATACAAGTTCATCACTGAAGGTGGAGGCTAATAAGTTACGGGGAGAGCGCCCGGCCAGTTCTTTTTCGTGCGCGAAGTTGGTAAGATCTTACTTTGTATATCTTCGACACAATAAATGCTTTGTTGTCTTTGTTTATCATACCAATCATTATTAACAATGCCATGCAGGGCTGGATAACTACCTGTAGCAATAGTGGCATGGCCTACACAGGTGACGGTATTTGCATGCGGGTGATGAGCATTATGGTAATCAAGACCATGTGCTAACAAATAATTGAAGCCGTCTTTACCAAATTTTCGATGATATTGGTTAATCAAATCGCCACGTAATTGATCGACAACAAGCTGGACAATAAGCCTGGGTGGTTTAATTTCGGCAAAGACGCTGCTAACGCAAAGTAAGAGTAAGACGCTGATGCTTTTTTCATCGTTGACCCCAGAGATTAATAAAAATTTAAATAGCGGCATCCTAAAGGAGTTTGACCTGTTGGTAAATAGATTAACAGCGCAAATTTTGTCAATACTGTCAAAATTTATAGTGCCCAGTGATTTGCAGAGGAAAAATATTAGACAATCAGGTCGTTATGCTTCAACGGGATAGCCAGACATTGCCCACTCAATAATACCCCCATCTATGGAATAAACTTCTTGGTATCCCATAGTGATTAGGTATTGTGCCGCGTACAGGGATCTGACCCCTCCCTTGCAATAAAGATAAACAGGTTTATGTCGCTCAGGAACTGCTGATTCGATGCAGGCAGGCAAGGTATCTTTGGGAATATGCAGCGCATTGGGAATACGAGATGCTTCCCATTCATAGGGTTCGCGAACATCAATTAAACATAAATGAGGATCAAGTTCTTGGCGCTTTTTCAATTCATGAACGTCAATAATCACAGGGTCAGTCATGGCGTCTCTCTTAGGGCAGGTCGGGTTAGCGTTGAATGATGGATAAACCAGTATATAGCGGCTGTAATAACACCACCAATCAGCGTAGCGAAAGCCCAGGTTGCTGCAGATACCAAAGCGGGGCGCTGTCCTAGTTTATATAAATTACCTGCATCACGTGCTACAGCTCCAGCAAAGAGAACATGCAAGATGGCAGTGATCAGCATGAGAAGATAATACATAGTTTGAAGCTGACTTTCATATTGCTGCATGATTTCAGTTAACATTTATAGAAGCTCCCTGCATTTGTCTTGATTGTCGCCATGATAACAGAAAAAGGGCGCTGATGACGCAAAAGATAGCCAGGCTTTGTAAATAGTTTGGCGTTTCATCAAACACAATAAATCCCCAGAATAAACCCGTCAAGGCAACCATACCGCCTGTTAAACTATAGAAAACCGGCCCAGCCAGGCGAACCAGCTGGAAAAAAGTATATAACCGAGGCTCGATAACACTATTTCTAATAGAACCACTTGTTTGGCTGTCGTGAAAGGTGTGCTGAGAGGATAAAATGCCTGTTGTTGGATGACCGTGGGAGTCAATAACAGGGAGGCCGCAAGTAACATGCCACTGGCAGCTTGTAAGGCATTTAATTTTTGCGGTTGATAGGCTGCAATATAAATCGAACAAAGTGCAAAACACAGTGGGCTAATTAAAGCAAGTAACGTCCAGTTTGAGAATAAATGTTCACTGGCTGGGGCAATGATGAGTAGAATACCAGTCATACCCAATGCAAGAGCAAGAATACGCCATACATCAAAACGCTCTTGACCGGCAGCCAAGGCAAGAGGATACACCAGCAGGGGCACTGTATTCACTAAAACCGCTAGTAAGCCTGCTGGAATATGAGGTGCGATGAAATACATATTGGTATTTGGTATCGCAATACCTACCAAACCGCATATAAGGAAATAGGACCAATTTCTAGGTTGTAGTAAAGCGTTATTTTGAGTGATAAAACTTGTCAGTGATAATAATAAAGCTGGTCCCAATGCTTGCCAGAATGCATACCCCAAGGGTGGCACACCATTGGTCATTGCGTATTTAGCCAAGCTATAACCTGAGCCCCAGATAAAACCCAGTATTATTAAAAGGATGACTGCCAATAAAGTTTTGGAGTTATTCACACTGCACTCTCATTGATTAAATCTCCCGCTTTGTTATCTACAAGAAAGAAGTAATTATAACGTGAACAGAATCAGAGCGGTATCTGGGAATTTAGGCTGCTTTGCTCAGGCACGGAACCGCAGTATATCTCAATCAGCGTGAACTGGATTCCGTGCTCTGTACTCTGTACCGACGAAGCCAATTTACTATCATGATAAAAAGGTCTAATCGTTTTCATGCTTTGATTCACTCCTTAACCTGGGTTACCATCTTTTGATAATTTATCTCGGGAGAGAAGATGCAAGCTAATGATGTTCCTGTACCTCATTTGACTACAGCGCATTACGGTCCTTTACATCATGTGGAAAAAGTCATCTTAAATCAGGTGGCGACAATTGAATCATGGTTCCGGCAAAAATGGCGGGAAACACCGCCGCCACTGACGTCTTCAGTCGATTTGCGTCATGCAGGTTTTAAATTAGCACCAGTAGATACCAATTTATTTCCTGCTGGCTTTAATAATCTGAACCGTGATTTTCTGCCTTTGTGTATCCAGGCTGCTCAATCGGTTTTAGATGATTACCTGCCCACCTGTAAAAAAATTTTGTTGCTGCCGGAGAGCCACACACGTAATCGTTTTTATTTACAGAGTCTGGCTGTCTTGCGTGATATTTTTATGAAGGCAGGTTTTATAGTACGTATAGGCAGTTTAGATCCGGAACTAACATCACCTACAGAAATGCATACCGATGAGGGTGTAAGCTTGCTCATAGAACCTTTGCAGCGGCATGGTGATCGCGTTGGATTAGCGGATTTCAATCCTTGCATGTTATTGTTAAATAATGATTTATCTTCAGGTATCCCGGAAGTTTTACAAGGTATAAAGCAAGCGATAAGACCGACCGCAAAATTGGGCTGGTCTACAAGATTAAAATCTAAGCACTTCCATTTTTTGATCAGGTCGCTATGGAGTTTGCGCAATTACTGGATATTGATTCCTGGTTCATTAATCCCTACTTTTCTGCAGTTGATGGTGTTGATTTCATGGCTCAGGAAGGAGTGGATGATTTAGCTGAGCAAGCTGATAAATTACTCGCTTTGATCAAAGATAAATATGCAACTTATGAAATTTCAGAACAGCCCTTCCTGGTTGTCAAAGCAGATAATGGCACCTATGGAATGAGTGTAATGATGGTGCATGATGCAGAGGAATTACGCCAACTTAACCGCAAGCAACGTACCCGCATGGCTGCTAGTAAAGGAAGTCGTAAAGTAGACCGTGTTATGATTCAGGAAGGCGTATACACGTTTGAAACTATGCCTGATGGTGCAGTAGCAGAACCTGTTGTTTATATGATCGGTCAATTTGTGGTGGGCGGTTTTTATCGTGTCCATCAAGGACGAGGGACAAATGAGAACCTTAATGCACCTGGTATGCATTTTGAGCCACTGGCTTTTGCGCAAGCTTGTAATATGCCGCGTAATGATTTGGCGGTAGTTGACTGTCCTAACCGTTTTTACGCTTATGGTGTTATCGCGCGTCTTGCTGCGCTCGCTGCAGCGAGGGAAATTGCAGCAGTTGGAGGGGAGTAGACATGAAACTCGCAGTGCTGATGGATCCTTTACACAAGCTAAAGCCCTATAAAGATTCAACGGTTGCTATGCTTAAAAGTGCACAAGCTATGGGTTGGTCTTGTGTCTATTTTACCCTTGCTGATTTGTATTGTCAGGAGGGGCGTGCTTTTGGACAAATGTTTACCCTTAAAGTGGGCGATGAAACCAGTGAGAATTGGGCAGAGAGTACTGCTCTGGGTGAACACGCTTTAGCAGAGTTTGACATTATTTTAATGCGTAAAGACCCACCTTTTGACATGGAATACATCTATGCAACCTACGCGTTAGATTTAGTGGAGCATGAAGGAGTTTTGGTAGCCAATAAACCTCAAAGTTTACGTGATGCCAATGAAAAATTTTTTACACTCAATTTTCCGCAATGTTGTCCACCCATGTTAGTTAGCCGGGATATGGATCGCTTACGTGCGTTCTGGCATGAGCATCGCAATGTTATTTTTAAACCGCTTGAAGGAATGGGAGGAAATTCAGTTTTTCATGTTGATGAGAAATCCCATAATTTATCGGTCATTCTGGAAGTGTTGACTAAGGGGCAGCAGATTAGTGTGATGGCGCAGCAGTACATTCCTGACATTATTACCTCTGGTGATAAGCGCATTTTACTAATTAATGGTGAACCTGTGCCTTATGCTCTGGCGCGTATTCCAGCAAAAGGCGAGTTACGCGGTAATCTTGCTGCAGGCGCTCATGGCAAGGTTGTAGCAATTACAGACAGGGATCGCTGGCTTTGTCAGCAAATTGCGCCAACGCTTAAAGCCAAGGGTTTGTATTTTGTCGGAATTGATGTGATAGGTGATTATTTAACTGAAATTAATGTAACTAGTCCTACCTGTATTCGAGAAATAGAGGCAGAAACAGGATTGGATATTGCCGGTGATTATATGCGTTGCCTGGCTGCTTTGGTTTCTTCCTAATATGGAGGTTTCGAATCTATCTCCTTAATATCCGGGACATTATTTCCCACTGTGTTCGGAATGACGGAGAAGTTTCTTTATTCTTAAACTCCGCCGCTAAATCCTAATTGGCGCCAAGCTTCAAATAAAATAATTGCTACAGAATTGGATAAGTTTAGACTGCGGCTGTTTGCACACATTGGAATGCGAATAGTCGTATAGCGTTCTCTTAATGCAACTGGTAAGCCGCGTGTTTCAGGTCCAAAAAGCAAGAGATCATCGTCTTGATAGTTAACTGTACTATAATTTTTTCACTTTTAGTTGAACAGGCGAAGATCCGACGTTGTTGATTTTTTCTATAAAACTGTGTTCATTATCGTAGTGGATTATATTGGTCCATTCATGATAATCCAACCCTGCACGCCGCATGCGCTTGTCATCTAGCTCGAATCCTAAGGGATGAATTAGATGAAGCTGTGCGCCGCTATTTGCGCACAGACGAATGATGTTACCCGTATTAGGTGGAATTTCAGGTTGGTAGAGGGCTATGTGCAGCATGGCTATTACTTTTTGGATTCTGGTTTAGATGCTGTTGAGGCTGGCTCTTCGTCGTCAACATAATCTTCTCCGCCTTCCCCATCATCATCGACGTAGAGAGAACCATTATCTTGTTCACCTGTGATGCGAAAATGACGGTGCTGCAAATAGGCGTCACGGATAAAGGTATATTTATCCAAAGCCTGGTCTATCAAACGCTCATTTTCAAGCAATTGCGAGCGTAGATCGACATACCTCAGTCCAGCTAATGCATAAACAATCCCATCACTGAAAAGATATGGATAGGGAGTAAATACAGTATAATCGAAGATCATACCCATGCCGTCACGGATGGTGCTAGGCCCCAAGAAAGGTATAACAATATAAGGGGATTGTTTATCACCCCATTTGGCAAACGTTAACCCTAAATCATTATAGTGCGGCGGCAAACCAAAGCGTTTATCCGCTACATCAAAAATACCCACTACTCCGAAGGTCGAGTTTATTAAAAAGCGCCAGCTGTCTTTGATCGTATAGCGCCAGTCAGCTTGGAGTACATCATTCGCGACGGTCGGAAGCATGGCTACATTATTGTAGGCATTATTGATGCCCATCCGCATTAGCGGAGGTACAGCTGCCTTATAAAATTTTGCTGGGGGTTTTAAAAAGGTAGCATCAAAGGCCATGTTAAATTTATGAATTTCACGGTTAAGCGGCTCATAAGGATCATCAGGATTTGGACCTTTGTGTACACAGGCAGACAAAACGAACGAGCAGATCAAGGTCGTGAAGATACCAATTAAGCGCATGATTATTTAATTTTTGATTGCGAGAATTGATGTTACAACACTTTATGTGTCTTGGAAACGATTCTTAGCAGACAAATCAAAGGAAGATCTAGATCTTAATTTTTAACTTTGGCGTGCAAACTAAAATTGTAATAAAAAAGTGACTGGACCATCGTTACAGAGATGAACTTGCATATCAGCACCAAACTGTCCGCATGCTACCTTAGGATGCATTTTAAAAGCAAAATGCAGTAAGTGATTAAACAATAATCGGCCTGTTTCTGGTGTTGCTGCTTTGGAAAAACTGGGGCGTAAGCCCTTCTTTGTGTCAGCTACTAAGGTAAATTGTGGTACTAATAATAAACCACCTTCTATCTCCTTGAGGCTTAAATTCATTTTACCTTGCGCATCACTAAAAAATGCGATAATTAAGGCATTTTTCCAGCATACGAAGTAGGGTCGATTCTTGATCAGTACTTTCAAAACCACAGAGAATTAGTAGGCCTTGTGCAATTTCACCTACAATCTGCTCATTAATAACGACTTTTGCTTCATTAACTCGTTGTACTACAACTAACATACATCTAAACCTTGACGGGAAATTTCTTTGCTTGCAGTAATGATTGCATCGATAATCCCTGCCTCTTGATCTGAATGACCCGCTTCTCGCACTATTCTTAAATTTGAAGCAGGCAGAGTTTGATGTAATTCCCAAGCTCCTGCCAAGGGACATATCATATCGTAACGACCGTGAATAAGATAAGTAGGCAGATGTCTAATTTTATGCACATTAGCTAGAACCTGATTTTCTTCAATAAAAAATTGTTATTAATAAAATGCGATTCTAGAGTAGCAAGTGCAAGGGCAAAATGAGGTTCGCTATAGTGCTCAATCACGTTAATATGAGGTTGTAAACTGCTACAATGTGCTTGCCATAACGCCCAGTTCTTAGCTGCGGCCATACGAGCGAGCTCATTGTCGCCTTGCAGGCATTTAGCATAATAATGAGTAATTTGATGTTGCTCTTCTGCTGGGTACCAGGCTAATAAATTCTTGCCAATAATCAGGATAGATTAGGTTCGCACCTTGACGATAAAACCAATCTATATCCCGTTGCCGACCTAAAAAAACATGATGTAATAATAAGGCATGTACTTGCTGCGGATATAATTGCGCATAGAGTAAGGCCAACAACGAACCCCCAGCCGCCACCAAATAGTACAAAGCGTGTGATGTTTAAGTAATCACGAATGGTATCAATGTCATCAAGCAAATTTTGCGTGCTATTATTCTTAAGTTCAGCGTGGGGAGTTGAGCGCCCACAACCACGCTGATCAAATAAGACAATGCGATAAATTTGCGGATCAAAAAAACGACGCAAATGGTTCGCTCCTTCTGCACCGGGCCCCGAATGTAACACGAGCACTGGTAAACCAGTTGGGTTACCGGTTTCTTCCACATAAAGTACATGAGGCTCACTGACCGCTAATTCGCTGCATTTGTAAGGCTTAATGGGAGGATAGAGAGCATGCATGATAGTCTCGTTAATTTTTATATCATCTTATACCTTGCACAGGGATATTGAAAAGATACTTTGTGAACCGGATAAAATTAGCATAGCAAAACTTTGTCTTTGACTGCTAAATTTAAGATAATAGGTTTTTTGAAATCTAATGCGTCTACAAGAGGGTATTAATGAAAACACTGCTTGATGGATTAAATGAGAAGCAACGTGAAGCGGTGACTGCACCCTTAGGCAATATCCTGGTTTTGGCTGGTGCTGGTAGTGGTAAAACACAAGTACTGGTTAGCCGTATTGCCTGGCTTATTGACCAACAGCAAATATCTCCACATGCGATTCTGGCAGTAACGTTTACCAATAAAGCAGCAGGTGAGATGAGGGCACGACTAAACGCTATGCTTAAGACGCCCTTGTTGGGACTTTGGGTTGGCACTTTTCATGGGTTATGCCATCGTTTACTGCGTCGGCATTATCAAGCAGCTAAATTACCTGAACAATTTCATATTTTGGATAGCGAAGATCAGGCGCGCATTATTAAGCGGGTTATTACTGCTTTGAATCTCGATGACGAGCAGTGGCCGGTAAAACAAGCTCAAGCGTTTATTAATAGTAAAAAAGATGAAGGTTTAAGACCACAACATATTAATGCCCTGCCTTATGGTCCAACTCGCACTCTAATACAGATTTACAAGGCTTATGAGCAAGCATGTCAGACTGCCGGCGTGATTGATTTTGCTGAGCTATTATTACGTACCCATGAATTATTGCGCGATAACGCTGACCTTCTGGCCCATTACCGTCAGCGATTCCAAGCTATTTTGGTGGATGAATTTCAAGACACGAATACAATTCAGTACGCTTGGATTCGCTTACTTGCAGGCGAGCATACAGCAGTCATGGCAGTAGGTGATGATGATCAATCTATCTATGGTTGGCGTGGTGCTAAAGTAGAAAATATCGAGCAATTTTCACTTGATTTTAAAGGCACCAAGATCATTAAACTTGAACAAAATTATCGCTCAACAGGGACAATTTTGGATGCTGCAAATGCATTGATTACCAACAATAACTCACGCATGGGCAAAAATTTGTGGACCGCTGGCGCTGCTGGCGAGAAGATTGTTATCTATAGTGCTTTCAATGAATTGGAAGAAGCGCGTTTTGTTAGTGAGCGCATTACTATGGAAATTAATCAGGGTCGTGGCGCACATGAAATTGCAGTTTTGTATCGCTCCAATGCGCAATCACGTGTTATAGAAGAAGCTTTATTGCGTGCTGGTATTGCTTACCGTATTCATGGTGGTGTACGTTTTTTGAACGCGCAGAGATAAAAGATACGCTTGCTTACCTGCGTCTCTTGGCTAATTGTGATGATGATACGGCTTTTGAGCGTATTGTGAACTTCCCCACTCGCGGTATCGGTGAGAAAACGTTGGAAGAATTGCGTCAGCAAGCAAGAACAGAACAGATTTCTTTATGGCTGGCGGCTAAAGCGGCCTTACAAAAACAGCTTTTACCGCAACGAGCCGCGTCAGCTTTAGCCAATTTTATGGCATTAATCGAAAAATTGCAGGCACATACCCTCCACATGGAGTTAGACGAGCAAATCGCAGCAGTCATTGAACTCAGCGGTTTGTATGCTCACTTTACAAAAATAAAAGGTGATAAATCAGAATCTCGTTTGGATAACTTGCAGGAATTGATCAATGCAGCGAAACAGTTTCGTTATGAACAGGATGTTGAGGAAGAATTGCCTTTATTGGTTGCTTTTCTGGCTCATGCGTCTTTGGAAGCAGGTGAGATGCAAGCTGAAGAGCATGAACGCTATGTACATCTAATGACTTTGCATGCTGCTAAGGGTTTGGAATTCCCTTTGGTTTTCTTGGTTGGTATGGAAGAGGGTGTTTTTCCAGGCAAGCAGTCCATGGAAGAACCGGGCCGTTTAGAAGAAGAGCGACGTTTGTGTTATGTGGGTATGACGCGAGCGATGGAGAAATTAGTATTATCTTATGCCGAAGTTCGCCGTCAATATGGACGGGAAGAATATCATCGACCTTCACGTTTTTTACGAGAATTACCAGAAGACTTGTTAGATGAGGTGCGTGTCAAATCACGTACGCAAATACCCGTATCGCAAAAAATTTACCTTCTGCCGTAGCAAAAGAAGCGGGCTTAAAGCTTGGTCAAAATGTAACTCATGCCAAATTTGGTCAAGGAGTAGTATTAGCGGTTGAGGGAAGTGGCGCTCACACACGGGTGCAAATAAAATTTGCAGATGAAGGGAGCAAGTGGCTAGTTTTGGCCTATGCCAATTTGACCATACTTGAGGATTGCATGCCTTTTTAAGTAACTCACGAACGCCATCTTGTAAATGCGCAGCATTTATACGGGATCTAGGGTCAATAATGAAGCAATACATCAATACAGTCGAGTTTCGAAGAAAAGTCTATTGAATTTAGTTTAAGCTGGTGCTACGTTTCTGTTGTCAAAAATAAAGGATCGTCCTAACTATCCTGAGTTCTAAGCTTAGTTACTTAGGTCTGACAATCTTAACCATAACAAGGGGAAAGGCGTGAAATTTACAAGTTTATTAGCAGCTGGCGCACTGTTGACAGCAATGAACTCGCCGGTAGCAATGGCTGCCGATACTGATACTATGACAGATGTGCAAAAAAAGCGATTGAAAAAGTAGTGCATGATTATTTGATTAATAATCCTGAAGTGTTAATAGAAGCCTCACAAGCACTCCAGCAAAAGCAGCAGCAAACCATGCAACAGCAAGCGCAGGCAGCGATTAAAGACAATGCCAGTCAATTGTTTAGTGATAGTATGGCCGTGGCTGGTAACCCCAAAGGCAGTGTGACTCTGGTAGAGTTTTTTGATTACCAATGTATCCATTGCAAAAAATGGCCCCTGTACTCAGTGACTTAGTCAAGAAAGACAACAATCTCCGTGTTATTTATAAAGAGTTTCCTATTTTCGGTAAAAGTTCCGAATTAGCATCTAGAGCTGCTTTGGCCGCCAGCATGCAAGGAAAATATCAAGTGATGCATGATGCTTTACTCAAGCAAGAAAAGCGTTTGAATGAACAGCTGATATTAAGTACTGCAAAATCACTTGGCCTGAATATAGCGAAACTTAAAACGGATATGAATAGCAAAGCAGTGACTGATGTCTTAAATAATAATCGTGAGCTTGCAGAAAAATTGCGTTTGATGGGTACACCAGCGTTTATTATTGCTGCTACACCAGCCGGTAAACTAAAAGAAGGCAGTATGCCAGCCTTTATTCCAGGTGCCGCCAGTGAAGAAGCACTGCAAGAGTTGATTAAAAAAGCAGTTGCTAATCAATAGACAGGAATTCAATGGCGTTAATTGAACCTGAATGCGTTCGAAGCTGAGCCCTTCGAGAGGTGTCGTGCCGTCTCGAAGCGCCTGTATCAAGGCTTCGAGACGGTGCTTCACACACCGCCTACGCTCGACGGGACACCTATTATCGTTTAACTTGACGTTGTTGAGGCTGAATTATCTGGTAGTAAAATAAAAGTCATTGCATTAAGGATAATTAGCAATAAGATGTTTTGAAAGTAAACTACCACTAAAGCAGATACCGACTAAGCCTGTTATAATAGGATTTGTGATGGGCTTATTAGTCGCTCCGTGTCTTCTTTTCCACTTATGCAGGGGTTCGAAAGAAGTCTATTTATTCCTTCAAGTGTGAACGGAAAGAATGATAGTATCTTGCCATTCATAAAGCTTTACCCGTTATTTTTGAGACAAACATGACAAAACCCAGTACTTTCCAGGATATTATTTTAGCTCTACAACAATTTTGGGCTGCAGAGGGTTGTGTATTGTTACAACCTTTGGATATGGAGGTAGGGGCTGGAACGTTCCACCCAGCTACTTTTTTACGAGCTATAGGACCTGAGCCATGGTCGGTAGCCTATGTGCAGCCTTCGCGGCGACCAACTGATGGACGCTATGGGGAAAACCCCAATCGGGGCCAGCATTATTATCAGTTTCAAGTTATTTTGAAACCTTCCCCTCTTGATATACAAGAAAAATATTTGAACTCTCTGCGTGCTTTAGGCGTTGATCCTTTGGCAGATGATATTCGTTTTGTCGAAGATAATTGGGAATCACCTACACTGGGTGCCTGGGGATTAGGCTGGGAAGTTTGGCAAAATGGTATGGAAGTGTCGCAGTTCACCTATTTTCAACAAGTGGGTGGTTTAGTATGTAAACCAATTACTGGTGAATTGACTTATGGTCTTGAGCGGTTGGCTATGTATGTATTAGGTGTTGATAATATGTTTGACTTGCCTTGGTGTGAAACAACACATGGTGTTGTCACCTACGGTGATGTGTTTCATCAAAACGAAGTTGAAATGTCAGCTTACAATTTCGAACACGCCAATGTGGATGCTTTGTTTAAGCAATTTGATTACTACGAAGGAGAGGCTGAGAAATTGGTTGCTTTAAATCTTCCCTTACCGGCCTACGAAATGGTCATTAAAGCGTCTCATGCCTTTAATTTGTTAGACGCACGGCGGGCGATTTCTGTAACGGAACGGCAACGTTATATTTTACGGGTGCGCCATTTGTCCCGATCAGTGGCACAAGCTTATTATGAGGCGCGTGAGGCGCTAGGATTCCCTATGCAAAAGGTGTGTGATGGCGAATGATTTTTATTTGAATTAGGTTGTGAAGAGCTTCCTTCTGCGTCTGTTTGGCCTTTAGCTGAGGCTTTAGCAAATAATTTTTAGCCGCTCTGGAAAAAGCGAAGATTCATCATACTGGTGTGAAGTTTTTTGCAACACCAAGGCGTTTGGCTGTTCTTGTGTCTGGTCTGCAAGAGGAGCAGCCTAGCCAAGTGGTATCTCGCCGTGGCCCCGCGCTAGCTGCTGCTTATGATGCAGAAGGTAAACCTACTTCAGCTTTATTAGGGTTTGCGAAATCTTGTGGGGTAGACGTACGTGATTTAATCACCAGCAAAACCGATAAGGGTGAGTGGCTACTGCATGAATCTAATGTTAACGGGGCAAAAACAAGTGAATTATTACCTGCGATGATTAATCAAGTATTAGCCACTTTACCCATTGCTAAACCCATGCGATGGGGGTGTGGGGATGCTGAATTTGCGCGGCCAGTTCACTGGGCGGTAATGCTGTTTGGAAATGAAGAGATAGTCTGTGATATTTTAGGTGTGAAGACTGGGCGACATAGTTATGGTCACCGTTTTCATCACCCACAAGCGATAGAGATAAAAACCACAAGATTATGAAGCCCTATTACAAGATGCATTTGTGGTTGCTGATTTTGGTAAACGCCGAGCATTGATAGTTAAGCAAGTGGAACAACTTGCCAAAGAACAAGATGCACAAGCAATTATGCCAGATGATTTACTTGATGAAGTCACCTCAATAGTTGAATGGCCGCAAGCATTGTATGCCAGTTTTGATCAGGATTTTCTGGAGGTACCTGCAGAAGCATTGATTGCATCTATGCAGTCACACCAAAAATGTTTTGCTTTACAAAATAGCAGTGGAAAATTGTTAGCGAATTTTATTACGGTCAGTAATATTAGTAGTACCAATCCTAAGCAGGTTATTAGTGGCAATGAAAAAGTGATGCGTGCCAGATTAAGTGATGCTGCTTTCTTCTTCCGCAAAGACAAAGAACTGGCGTTGAGCCACCATATTGAAGCCACCAAGAAAGTTGTGTTTCAAGCACGCCTAGGTAGCTTGTATGATAAAGCTAAACGTATGCGGGATTTAATGACGTATCTGACCATACCACTTCGATTAAATGAAGACGAGGCCCAGCGAGCAGCAGAATTAAGTAAATGTGATCTATTGACGGGAATGGTCGGTGAGTTTCCTGAGTTACAAGGCTTGATGGGTTATTATTATGCTCATCATGATAAAGAAACAGACGGTGTGGCAATTGCCCTCAACGAACAATATATGCCTCGTTTTGCGGCGGATCAATTACCCAAAACTGATTTAGGTCTCGCCTTATCTTTGGTTGAGCGTTTGGATACCTTGGTTGGTATTTTTGCTATTGGCCAAAAACCCTCTGGTGTTAAAGATCCATTTAAGTTACGTCGTCATGCGCTTGCAGTTGTACGTCTGTTGCTTGCTACGCCAGTAAAACTTTGTTTGTCTGAGTTAATAGAAAAAACGGTTACCCTGTATGCGGATATTTTGCCTGCAGAAGCAAACGCTTCTTTGACAGAATTACAGCCTTTTATTTTGGAACGGATGCAATCTTATTATCAGAGTCAAGATTTGAGTGTCGATTTAGTCCACGCGGTTCGTGCTCGTCAAGATGATTGGTTGTATGACTTTGATAAACGGATTAAAGCGCTGGCAGCCTTTACTAAACAACCAGAAGCAGTTGTTTTATCAGCAGCTTGTAAACGGGTAAATAACTTGTTACAACAAGCGGAGCAACGTGGATTTTCAGTTATTGATGAGGCCTTGTTGGAAGAAGGCGCTGAAAGGGCACTTTATACCCATTTACAAGCAATGGAAAATATTGTGCAGCCTCTCTACGCGACAGGTGATTATGGGCATATTCTTACTCAGCTTGCCAGTTTGCGTGAGCCAGTAGATGCTTTTTTTGAGCATGTAATGGTGATGGTTGATAATAAAGATGTCAAAACGAACCGCTTGTGTTTATTGGCTCGTCTGCAAGCCCTGTTACAAGGTGTTGCTGATATTTCTCTCTTACAAATCGACTTATGAATAGACTTCCTTCGAAAGTGGTCCTGTTAGACAGGGATGGCGTAATCAACCAGGACTCTCTTCACTATATTAAATCGGTTGATGAATTTATCTTTTTACCTGGTAGCGTGGAAGCGATCGCTGCTTTAACCAAGGCCGGGTATCGTATTGGTGTTGCTACTAATCAATCGGGCGTTTCTCGTGGCTATTATAATGAAGAAGCGCTTGCAGCGATTCATGAAAAACTTTTACAACATGTTCGTACTGCAGGAGGCGACATTGAAGCAATTGAATATTGCATCCATATGCCCGATCAAGGTTGTTTTTGCCGCAAGCCAAATCCAGGGATGCTATATGCATTAGCTAGAAAATTACAGTGTACGTTGATTGATACGCCATTTATTGGAGACAGAGTATCTGATATTCAGGCTGCAGAATCTGTAGGAGCAAAACCACTACTCGTTTTTTCACCGATGACCGATAGGGTAGCTTTACAGGCCTATCCCCATGTCCCTGTTTTTAATACGCTTGCACAATGTGTCAAGCAGTTATTAGCATCATGAATGATCAATTGGCAATTGGCTACGAAAATGAAACACTGCGGGAGCAAGCACAGCAGCTTGCTGTACAATTGGG
Source organism: Legionella tunisiensis (assembly GCF_000308315.1). Lineage (GTDB taxonomy): Bacteria > Pseudomonadota > Gammaproteobacteria > Legionellales > Legionellaceae > Tatlockia > Tatlockia tunisiensis. Next base: position 20,046 of record NZ_CALJ01000102.1, read on the forward strand.
ATTCGAGATCAATAATCAAGCTACTAAGCAATTGCTAGTGACCAGCGAAAGATTGGTTCTGAAAATTCCTACTTTTTCACCCTTGTATGCTGATTTCACCACGTCGACTTGGCAAAAACGTCGTGATGCGGGGAAAAAACAGGGGCTGGTACGCGCTTGCAAACCCGGTCCAGGAATGCGAATTATTGACGTGACTGCAGGGTGGGGGAGAGACGCTGCCGTACTCGCCAGTTTTGGTGCGCAAGTGCTTATGATAGAACGCCAGCAGGTCATGGCTGTCTTACTTGCTGATGCTTTGATGCGTCGAGATGAGCATTCTAAAGAGCTCTTGAAACTCACAGTAAAGAATTGCGATGCGCTTCATTACTTGCAAGTTTTACCTTTAAGTGCCTACCCAGAGGTCATTTACATGGATCCTATGCATCCACAACGACAAAAAACGGCACTCGTCAAGAAAGATATGCAAGCGTTGCAACAGCTTATTGGTGCTGATGACGATGCGTTAGCCCTTTTAGAGCTAGCCAAAACCAGAGCCCTTAAAAGAGTAGTTGTGAAATGGCCGCAACATTTGCCCGCTCTTCTGCCACCGACTAGCAGTATCGCAGGCAAAACAGTTCGGTTCGATATCTATACCAGTATTCCTGGCTAGCGAAATATAATCAATCTTTAGGCTAGATCAAATTCGCTCCATTCTTCGCGCAAACGCTTTTGCTCAAAAAGGTCTTCAATGCGTCGGCGTCTTTCCAATTTGGTGCTTAAATTGGTTTCAGTGCTCATTTCCGTTGAGTTAATATTTTCTTCAAGCCCTATCTCCAAATCATCAAAACGTTGAGTACTCATGGTCGTCCTCCTTTACTGGGCTGTATTGAATTCCATAACATGTTATGGTTACGGATCTTTACCATCTTGGTAAGTGTTCTACTCAAGTATTGGGAGCAGAAATCCAGCAATAGATTTCTTTCGAATAATTGCCTGAATTTTCTAATAAAATAACAGAATTCCACTGCCAGAGACAGTGGAATTTTTAGGCATTGATACGCGGAATTAATCAGAATGTTTAGTTAGGACTTCCGAGAGAAGGCGTCGTAGAACCATGTGTTGGTGGAGGAGCAGTCCTCATTTCCTGGAGTTTTTGCTTGATGCTGACTGTTTCTGATTTAGCGCCTGGTGAGTTAAAGACCCGTCCTTCACGTTCCTGGGCAATTTTTTCGGATTCTCTTTTAGCTTTAGTTAGGCGGCTGGGTTCATCCTCAAATAATTTATCTGTTTCTTTGAGCTTTCCTTTTTCATATTTTTCGGTAAGTGATTTACCATTGACTACGATATTAATATCTTTCGGATCGAAACCTGCCTTAATAGAGGCTTCGTAAGCTTTTTTACCTAATTCCTTTGCTTTATCAGGATCGGCTGCATTGATTTC